>DAINQZ010000005.1:0-41828 GCA_036742235.1 Candidatus Nanopelagicaceae bacterium
AAGATGGGGTCACAGGATTTGTTTGCCAGAAGGATCGCGATCAGATTGTGGCAGCGCTCCAGCGCCTGTCTGGCGATGCAGATCTGCGTCAGAAGATGGGTAAGGCCGCGTCAGCGCGAGCACTCCAACGTTTTAGCCCTGCGCTCATGCTCGAAAGCCATGTCAGCGCATATGTGGCATTATTCAGACCTACCGCCTAGGCGGCTCTCAATAATCTCTCAGGTGAGGCAGGTTTACTCCGCTTATGAGTATCGGTAAGCGCTACAACGCCGACTGGGCATCGATCGTCCTCGGCCTAGGCCTTGGCCTCACCGCAGCGCTCTACCTCGAGAGTACCCACGCATCTGATTGGAACGGCGTCTATCCGATCGTCACATCGATCAGCCGGATCTGCGCACTCCTTGGGTCGTACCTCGCACTCGTCGGACTCGTCTTAGTTTCTCGTATCTCTTTCATCGAACGATCTATCGGTCACGATCGCCTCGTCATCTGGCATCGCAAGCTCGGCCCATACTCGCTCTATCTCATCACCTTCCACGTCCTCCTGGTTTCAATTGGGTATGCGGCAAATGATCACGCAAAGATCGGTGTAGAGATTTGGCGCATCGTGATGAAGTATCCATGGATGCTTCCTGCCACCGTCGCCTTTATCTTCTTCGCTGCTGCCGGTATCACTTCGTATAAGAAGGCGCGCGCCAAGATGTCGTATGAGACCTGGTGGACGATTCATCTCTATACCTACCTCGCCATCGCACTCTCCTTTATGCACCAAGTTCTTACCGGACCGATGTTCATTGGTCATCCGTTGAATAAGGCGTATTGGACAGGGCTCTATCTCGCTGCGGCTGCTGTCATTATTCTCTGGCGCTTTGTGATTCCGTGGGTGCGCTCGCTTCGCCACAATCTTCGCGTTGAACAAGTCGTTGTCGAAGGACCTGGCGTTGTCTCGATCATCATGAAAGGCCGCGGCCTCGATCGACTCGGTGCACAAGGCGGACAATTCTTTAGCTGGCGCTTTATCGCACCAGGACAATGGTGGATCTCTCACCCATACTCACTTTCTGCAGCGCCAACCAAGCACCATATGCGTGTGACTGTAAAGGCCCTTGGTGATGCATCAACCGATGTCATCAACCTCAAGCCAGGCACTCGCGTCTTCTTCGAAGGTCCTTATGGCACCTTCGTTGCATCGAAGGCAACCCGTGGCCATGTCACATTGATCGGCGGCGGCGTTGGTATCACACCACTTCGCGCCTTGATGGAAGAGTTTGATCCGACCATGGATATTGACGTCCTCTTCCGCGCATCTGTGGAAGAAGATCTCGTATTGCGCCGTGAACTCGATGCACTTGCTGACTCTCGCGGTGCCAGGGTTCATTACTTAGTGGGGTCTCGAAAGATTCATCCAATGAACGCCAAGTACATTATGAAATTTGTTCCAGCTTTCCGTGATTCCGATGTCTATGTCTGCGGACCAACACCACTGGTAGAAGCAGTACGTGAGGCGGCTGAATCATGTGGCATTCCCAAGAATCGCTTCCACGACGAAGCCTTCGAATTTCACGCGGTATAAAGGAGATATGAGATGGGTGCAAAGAGAGTATTGCTGATCGCAGGTGGCACCATCGGCGGTCTTGGTGCTGTCCTATCGATCACACCACCACAATTCGGTACGGCATCATCTGGTGGTCTCGGTGGACATTTACTCGGTGGCGGATCAACTACAACCACAACAACTCCCGCTCCAGCCACAACAACTACTCCAGCCCCGACTGCGACCACCGCAGCTCCGGCTCCAGCTGCAACCGCAACGAAGAAAGCCACTGCTACAACTCCTGCACCAGCCCCGACCACTGCCGCACCTGCTCCTGCACCTGCGAAGGCGAAGCCATCAGGCACCTTCACAGGCAGCACATCACAGACTCGCTTCGGTCCAGTTCAAGTTCAGATTACGCTCGTTAATGGCAAGATCACTGCAGCAAATGCTCTTCAGTACCCAAATAATGATTTCCGGTCACAACAGATCTCACAGCAAGCGATTCCATACTTGGTACAAGAGACACTTGCAGCTAACTCTGCCGATATTCAAGGCGTCGGTGGCGCTTCATACACCTCACAAGGTTGGTATGACTCACTCGTCAGCGCGCTAGCTAAGGCTGGTATGTAATGACTCTGGCTCGTATCCGAGCCGAGATTCACACCTGGGGAACGGTGATCTTCATCGATGCCTCAAGTGGAAAGATTTCAGAGCCACAAATCCAATCAGCGATCGATGAAGTACGCGATTTCCTCTATGAAGTAGATGAAGTCTTCTCGACCTACAAAGAGAACTCCCAAGTCTCACGCCTTCGACGTGGCGAGATCGCCATCACCGACTGCACACCAGATCTCCAAGAGGTATGGGCGCTCTGCGCATATGCAAAAGAGGTGACCGATGGATCCTTTGATCCATGGTGCGTTGAAGGTGGCTTCGATCCATCAGGTTATGTAAAGGGCTGGGCATCAGATCGCGCAATCGAGATGCTCAAGGCTGCTGGTGTCGAACATATTCAGATTAATTCGGCAGGGGATCTCTCACTCGCCGGTGGAGTAGAACCAGGTAAGCCATGGTCGATAGGCATCAGACACCCAGAGGAGGCCCACACCATTGTGAAGGTCTTTGATATTACCGATGGCGCGATCGCCACATCAGGGACGTATGAACGTGGGGCCCATATCAAAGATCCACATACCGGGATGATCGCGATCGGTGCCCGATCCGCAACGGTCTACGGCCCAGATGGCGGCATCGCAGATGCCTTAGCGACGGCATTAATCGTCGCAGGCAAGGATGGGGCATACCTCTTCCAGAAGCCCGAACTATCGGAATATCACTGCTGGGTGATCGAGCGTCACAGCGATGAGGCGTGGAGTATTTAACTCACAGAAAGCTTTCAGGGGATTTCCGCTGGTTTTACAGTCTTTGACCCCTACGGTTGCCCAATGAAGTTGATCCGCCTGTTGATTGCGACGCTGCTCGTCGGCGGGTTATCCATCCCTAGCGCTGCTCATGCAGATTCCCCAGCGGGTGTATCGGCATCGCTCTGGCAGGCATATCAAGATGTAGCGATAGCCCCATCAGCAACCTTTCCTTATCAGGCAATCACTAATTTGGCTGCAGACCAGACCCCACGAAACGACAAGTGGTATGCGGCCCCAAACGTGATCGTGACGGGATCACCGAGCGCTGATGATTTAACGAATCTCAAATCCTTTACCGCCACGGTTGCCCAATCGTGCACTGGGATGGCGCCGACTTACCAGACCCAGATTCAAACAGTCACAACAGTGGCTTCTCGCGGCAGAGTGCGGACTATTACAACTACGACACCGAACGTCTATCTCATGAATTTTTACTATATTCCGACAACAGCTTTCTACAAAATCTCCTCCTCCTTGAGCACCCTACCGACCACAGCAACTGATGCTGCAGTCTTTAATTACGATAGCGCCGGAAATATTTATGGAACCAAGAGCTTCCTCTCGACTGATCAAGCCACACAACAAGTTCGAGATATCGCAACTAAACGTTACCTCTTGCAAGCACTTGGCCTCTTCGGCACCACATCAAACCCCGCAGCAAATGCCTTTCTCGCTGGAAATCTCTCGTGGGATGGCACCCTCTCTGACTTTGATCGCGAGATCATCTCCCTGCACTGTTCCACATCTGTTCCTTCGTACAAGAGTGCACCAGAGATCGCTGCATCACTTGCAGCTCAGTACTCATCGATCAAAGTTGCTCTACCGACTGACAGTTATGTGGTCGGCGGTACGGCAAGTGAGAGTTCAGCCACCTTCGTAATCTCTGCGCCGTTGATTGACAATCAGATCAAAGAGGGAGTTGATCACCTCGCATATTCCATCGTTGACGATTCTGGATCGACTCTTGATAGTGGCACGTTAACTGTTGGGCCAGAACTCTTCCATGGGAGTTGGACGCTGAAGTACTCAAACCTCAATCCTTATACGACATATACGATCACAGTAAACCCAGTGAATTCATTGGGAGTTGGACCTACAACTTCATATGGCCTTTTTACCTGGAACTATGGAAACCTTTAAACCAACCACACTAGAAGTCGGGTGCTAGAGATGACAAAAGAGAAGAAACCGCTATCGAAGAAGGTAGTTGCCCTCAATACCGTATTGCTGGTACTTATCGGTGGCAGCGGATATTGGGGCTACCAGGTTCTCCATCCCAAAGCCGCTCCGGTTGTAACTCAGACAGCCACTGTGACTCGCGGTGATGTCGCAGCGACGGTTTCGGCAACGGGAAAGGTTATTAGCCCATCTGATATCGGTCTTGCACCACTTGTGGCCGGGACACTCACCAAGCTCTACGTGAAGGTGGGAGACCACGTTACTGCGGGCCAGACCCTTGCACAGATTGATACCACCAATCTGCAGACCGCACTTGCATCTGCAAATTCATCCTTAGTCTCAGCAAAGGCGGCTATCGCCGCTCTCGTACCAACTAAGAGTGCCGCAGAACAGGCACAAGCCGCGCTTCAGCTAGCGCAGGCTCAAGCGGCGGTAGATTTGGCGAAGAAGAATCTCACTGATCAAAGCGCAGTGATTTCTGCAAATGCTGCAACGTATCAAGGCACAGTTGATAGCGCACTTAAAGCTCTTAACGATGCCAAAGCAATTGCGGCGCTCAACTCTGTGACCTATCAAAATAGCGTAGATACTGCGCAGGTCGCCCAGACATATGCCAATTATCAGCTCACAAATTATGTGAACACCCAGCTTGCAGCAAACCCAGCTTTAACGCTTACCTACGATTATTGCTCGGTGAACACAACCGCAACCGGATGTTCTTCCTACATCACTCAATACAACTCTTATGTCAGCTCAACAAATAGTTATAACAACGCAGTTCAAAGTCAGAAGATCAACCTCTTGAAGGATCAGCAGAACCTTGCCAATCTGACAACTACCTGGCAGAACGCTCTTGCATCGCAGAAGCTCAATCTCCAGAAGGATCAACTCTCGATTGCGAGCTATCAGAACTCGGTGAATTCAGCACAGAATTCATTGGATACGCTCAATGCATCGACGAATGTATCGATGCAGCCAGCCAAGCAGTCTGCGATCGATACCGCGCAGGCGCAGCTCGCTAACGCCCAGGCTTCGTATGATCAGGCCACTCGCAATCTTGAGGCCGCTACGATCAAAGCACCTGTTGCAGGCGATGTAGCCTCAATCTCAACGGCTGTTGGCGGCAACGTTCCAACGACCTCATCCCCAGCAACGATTTCTGCAAATGCCACTGGCTTTATCGTTTTGACCAATGTCTCTTCTCTCGAGATCACTGGCTCATTCTCGGAATCAGATGCGGCAAAGATTCAGGCTGGACAGGTAGCCACCTTCGCCTTTGATGCGCTTCCAAATGTCACAGCTACCGGAAAAGTTATCGGAGTAGATCTCTTACCAACCACAGCGAGCGGTGTGACTTCTTATAACGCAACCTTCTCTCTCGATGCACAAGTTCCTGGGCTTAAGCCAGGAATGACAGCGACCCCAACCGTTGATGTCGGACTAGCTTCTGGTGTTATTCAAGTTACTGCACAAGCCGTGACAACTCGCGCAGGAAGATCCACGGTCAACGTTGTAACAACAGTAAAGGGCAAGGAAGTCATCACCCCAACTCGAGTTGTTGTCGGACTCATCGGTGATAGTGCAGATGAGATTCAATCTGGACTTAAGGAAGGCGACAAAGTTGCGCTTCCAACTGTGAAAGCCACAACAAGCACGAACGGCTTCGCTGTCGGTGGCGTCCCAGGTGCGCTCGGCGGTGGAATCGGCGGCGTTGCTGCAGTTGGCGGTGGCGGTGGTGCTGGCGGCGGCGGTGGACGAAACGGTGGTTGATCAATTGAGCCTAACTACTGACGTCAATCCAGTCATTGATGTTCGTGGCGCCATCAAGCGCTACGGCGAAGGTGATGCCTCAATCTTCGCTCTCGCAGGTGTTGATCTGAAGATCATGCCTGGTGAGTATGTAGCGATCATGGGCCCATCTGGATCTGGAAAGTCGACCCTGATGAATATCATCGGCGCCCTCGACATCATGACCAAGGGCGAGTACTTCCTTGATGGCATTGAGATAAATTCAATGGATGAATCTGCGCTTGCGGTAGTACGCGGCCGCAAGATTGGCTTTATATTCCAGTCATTTAATCTCATTGCCCGAACGACGGCGCTTGCCAATGTTGAACTTCCGATGGCCTATCAAGGAATCAAGAAGGATGAACGGCGCAAGCGTGCACTGAAAGCACTTGAAGTCGTTGGCCTGGCTGATCGTGTGAACCATGAGCCAACCGAGTTATCTGGTGGACAGCAACAACGTGTGGCGGTCGCCCGAGCTCTGGCAACGCGTCCAGCGCTGCTCTTAGCCGATGAACCAACCGGGGCGCTCGACTCAAAATCTACTGCGGACCTCTTGGATCTCTTTGATCAGATCAATGCAGCCGGCCGAACTGTCGTAGTGATTACACATGAAGACGATGTTGCCGCTCGGGCAAAGCGCGTCGTTCGAATGCGCGATGGCAAGATCATCTCCGATAGTCTCAATGAAGGTCGTGCCGCATGAATGTAATGGAGATTATCCGCTTTGCTATGCGCGGATTGACCACTAATAAGTTACGAACGACCCTCACGACTTTGGGTATCGCGATCGGTGTTGCATCCGTGATTATTCTGATCGCCGTAGGAAATGGATCTTCTAAGCAGATTCAGGCTTCGATCGATAAGTTGGGTACCAATACAATTACAATCAACTCAACACGTGGTGGCTTTGGTCGACGAACGGCAGCATCAGGCTCCTCATCTAAACCACTTACGGTTTCGGACGCAGTTGCACTATCAAGCCCAATCAACGCTCCTGATATCAAGCAAGCTGCTCCTATTACCTCAGCATCGGGTACGTGTACGGTCGGTACCAGCACTACGACACCTGGAACCTTTTACGGCACCTGGCCATCATGGTTTGAAGCATCGAATACCACGATTCAAAAGGGAACCTATTTCACCAATGACGATGTAGTTCAGGGTCGCCACGTTGCAGTTATCGGTGCGACTACCGCAACTGATCTCTTCGGCACCGATAACCCAATCGGCCAAGTAATGCGCTGTAGTGGAATTCCCTTCACGATTATCGGCGAGACCTCAGTTAAAGGCTCAAATGGATTCCAAGATGGAGATTCACTTGTCGTCTCCCCACTTACTGCCGTACAGCGCTCACTGACTGGGTATAACAGCCTCTCTTCTATTGTGGTCGAAGCAAAGTCGGCGAAGGTTCAAGATCTAGCCCAGACCGAGATCAACACGATCATGGATGCTCAGCACCGCATTAAGAGCGTCGCTAAGCGCGATTATCGGACTCTCAACCAAGCTTCGTTGTTAGCTACCTCTAACTCCAATAGCAGCGTCTTCACAGTGCTCTTGGGTGTAGTTGCAGCGATCTCACTACTCGTCGGCGGTATCGGCATCACCAACATCATGTTGGTAACCGTTATCGAACGTACACGTGAGATCGGTATCCGCAAGGCGATCGGTGCTCCAAAGGCTGCGATTCTCTCCCAGTTCTTGATCGAGGCAACGATCCTCTCGCTAGTCGGTGGTGGTATCGGAGTTCTCTTTGGCTATATCGGCTCAAACTTTAAGATCATTGGCATCCAACCCGTGATCGTCCCCGCATCTGTACTTTTGGCATTCGGAGTATCGGTCCTTATCGGACTCTTCTTCGGAAGCTATCCAGCATCACGCGCAGCATCCCTACGACCAATCGAGGCACTCCGTTATGAGTAATGAAAACGAAGATTTCGATCTCTTTGCAACCGACGTAGAAGATAATCTTCAAGAGACCCTTGCTAAGGGTGGTTATCGCTGGACGAACAAGTACACAGCGATCCTTGCGGGCTTGGTTCTTATCACCGCATCAGTCTCTGGTGGTATCTGGTACGGCAATAAGCACGCAGCCTCTTCTGGCGCGGCCTCACTCGCCGGCTTTGCATCACGTATTCGTGGCGCCGCCGCAGGCGGTGCATTTACTGGGGCAGCAGGTGCAGCAGGCGCGGCAGCTGGTGGATTCGGTGGTGCCGGTGCGGCAGGTGCAGCTGGTGGATTTGGCGGAGCAGGCGGAGCTGGCGGATTTGGTGGTTCACGAATCACTGGAACTGTCACCAAAGTTAATGGAACAACACTCACCATCACTCTCGACGCTGCCCCAGCAACACCAGTAGCACCTGGCGATGCAGTCAGTGTTCGCGATACTGGCGGCGCAGCTGCGACAGGCGCAACTTCGTCAGCTGGCGCATCCACTTCGACTGGATCTCAAACCGCACCTACGACCTCATCAGCAAGCGGTACGAAATCTGGTGCTGCAACAGCTCCGTCATCAAAGCCAACGGCTGGAGGTGCGGCCGCAGGAAGTGGTGGTAGCGGCAATGGCGGCGGCGGAGGACGATTCAGCAACCCAGCATTTACTGCTTGTCTTGCTAAGAATGGCGTAACTATTGCTGCAGGTGCTCGTCCCGACCGGACCGATCCAAAGGTTGCAGCAGCAATTCAGGCCTGCGCGAGCACACTGGGACTTCCAAGTGGTGCAGGCGGAGGCGGAGCTCGCCCAGCCCCGACAGCTACCCCTTAAAAGGCAAGCCTCTTACTTCGAGAGACGGGTTAGGTGCGCGAGCTCATCATGTGTGAGCTCTACAACCTGGACGATCTCCGCTAACTGAGCTGCGTTACGTGCTGATGCAATAGGAGTTGTGACACCAGTCTGCGCACGAAGCCACGCCAGTGAGACTGCAGAGACCGAAGCACCATGGCTCTTTGCAATATCGCGAAGTGCATCAATAACGGCCCAACCACGATCATTCTGATAGACCGTTGTGTCGCGGGCACTGCCTTCGATCTTTACACCTGGTGCGTACTTACCAGATAAGAATCCCTTTGCAAGACCATAGAACGGTGCGCCCCATAGGCCATTCTTTTCAACGACTGCTGCGACATCGCTCTCGTACTCGTTGCGATCGAGCAAGTTATAAAGATTCTGAAGGCCGGTGTACTTGGCGAGACCATTAGCCGCAGAGAGATCAAGTGCTTCCTGCAGGCGTGCGCCGGTGTAATTAGATGCGGCGATATAGCGGACCTTGCCTGCGTTGATGAGATCAGTGAACGCTTGAAGAGTTTCGGTAAGTGGCACGGTCTCATCATCTGAGTGGGCGTAGTAAATATCGATGTAGTCGGTCTGCAGCGCCGCGAGTGATTCATCTACTGCCGCTTTAATGTTCGCAGCTGATAACCCTGGACGAGTTGAAAGCTTTGAGACTTTGGTAGCGATCACCATCTGATCGCGATTGCCTTTGGACTTCATCCATTCGCCAATAATCGCTTCTGAGTCGTGGCCACTATTTCCTGGGACCCACTCTGAATACATATCCGCGCTATCGATGAAGTTTCCGCCATGTGCGGCATAGGCATCGAGGACGCCGATCGACTCCGCTTTCGTTGCAGCCCCGCCCATGATGTTGGTGCCGAGGCAGAGTGGGTGGACGTGCAGGTCAGTTGACGGCAAGACGATGTGTGAGGTTTCCATGCGGGGATTCTAATAGAGTAATCCCATGACAACCGGGGGCTTTTCCAGCGCAGAACTCGCCCTCCAAGAGTCCGCTCTTACGCTGCGCCACCTCGATACCGCAGCGGCGCTGGCTATTGGTGAGATCGCATTACAGATCGCACATGAGCGCGATCTAGCCGCTGCGATTGAAGTCCGAATCGGCGATTGGATCGTCTTCCATGCCGCCTTGCCAGGCACCGATAGCGGCAACGATTCATGGATCGCTCGTAAGGCCAGAGTTGTTGCCCTTACTGGTCATGCCACTATGTACGAACGCGTGAAGGCAGAAGAAGAGGGCATCAACTGGTACGAGGCCAATAACGCTCCTGAAGCAACACATGCGATTCATGGTGGCGGGATCCCTCTTATTGTTGAAAGTGCCGGCCAACAAGGAACACTCTTAATCAGTGGCCTACCACAAGTAGAAGATCACTTACTTGGCGTAGAAATTCTCACCCAGTATTTAGCTGTACAAGGCACGAAGAAACCAGAGGGAGAAGGCAAGTGAGCAATCCAATCTGGGTAGCTGGCGAAGTATTGATCGATTTGATCCCACAAAAGAATGGCGAACGACTCGCTGTTGTCGGCGGTGGACCTGCGAACACAGCAAAGGCACTCGCTCGACTCGGGATGGACTCTTACTTCATCGATGGCATGTCGACCAACGAATACGGCCAGCAAGCAAAGGCCGAGTTCGATGCCGATGGCGTGAAGTTAGATTATGTGAAGTTTTCCGATAAGCCGATGTGCCTTGCGACAGTGACCCTAGATGACTCTGGATCAGCTTCGTACGAATTCCTCATCGATGGCACCGCAACCTTTGACTTCCAACGCGAGTGGTTACCAAACCCAGTGATGGGAAATCCTGCGGTCTTCCATATCGGAACCCTCGTGCCGCTGATCGAACCTGGTGCATCAGTGCTCTTTGAGTGGGCACAAGAGATCAACCAGGTGGCACCCATTGTCTTTGATCCAAATATTCGCCCATCCGTTGTGAGTGATCGCGCCCGCTATGAATCAATCGTCCGCAAATGGGCGTCATTGGCTAACATTGTGAAGCTTTCTGAAGACGATATCGCCTGGCTTTATCCAGGTCGCCCACAAGAAGAGGTCGCTGCCGAATGGTTATCCATGGGCGTTGATCTCGTTGTCATTACCCTAGGGTCTGAAGGTCTGCTTGGCATTACCCGCCAGGGATCAGTAACGGTTCCGGGAGTAAAGATCACTGTTGCAGATACCGTCGGTGCCGGCGATACCGTTGGCGCAATCTTGGTTGAAGGCGTCGTGAAGTATGGCGTCGCAGGTATGGTCGGTGAAACTCTCAAAGCAGTACTTACTCGCGCGGCGGCAGCGGCCGCAATCACATGCAGCCGTGCCGGTGCTCAGCCTCCTTACCTTCATGAATTGGATAAGTAATGCAACATATTGATGGCTCTGAGATCTCAGTCGCAATCGATCTTGATCAAGGTGCACGTATCGCATCACTGCAATGGCGCGATCTCCAATTCGCAGTTCCATTTCGTGGGACACCGCTCTCATGGGGTTGGTATGCAATGGGTCCATGGGCCGGTCGTATCGCTGATGGAATTTTGTATGACGAGAACGAACAAGAGATCACACTCCCAACTACCTGGGCTGCTCCGCACGCAATTCATGGCTTTGGATTTACCGGATCATGGGAAGAGACCGGCAGCGGCTCGGCTCGATTTGCACTCCCTGCGCCATACGAAGGCGCTTACCTCGAACAGCGCATCGAAGTACTCGATGATGCAGTTCGATGGACCCTTGAGTACGAAGCAAATGGTTGCACTCTGCCTGCCTGGTTAGGTTTTCACCCATGGTTCCCACGTGAACTCGAACGCGGGGGAGAAGCCGAACTTGAATTCACTGCCGCCGAGATGTTTGTGCGCAATGAAGAGGGCATGCCAACGGGTGAACTTATTCCGGCCCCAGAAGGACCCTGGGATGATTGTTTTACAGGGGTTAGAGGCACTCCCACTGTGGTCTGGCCAGGGGCCGCTCGGCTCGAGATCGAGTCTGATGCGCCGTATTGGGTCGTCTACACCGAAGATCCTGAAGGCATCGCCGTTGAACCGCAGACTGCGCCGCCCGATGCTGCTAATTTAGGAATTGTTGGAGATCACTACATCGAAGCACTCTTTACCTTCTCAGAGGACTACTAAATGCCAGAAGTAAACCGCGCCCACTTAAAGAAGATAATGGCGATCGAAGAGGACCGTTTCTTAAAGACTCACCCAAAGAGCGGTGAACTCTTCAAGCAAGCTCAATCAGTAATGACTAATGGCGTACCGATGTCATGGATGTCGAAGTGGCCCGGTGCTTATCCAGTCTTCGTCGATACCGCACAGGGCGCTTACTTCACAGATGTCGACGGAAACAAATATGTCGACCTCTGCCTTGGCGATACCGGATCAATGACGGGACACTCACCGAAGGCAACAGTAGATGCGATCAAGGCGCAGATGGATCGCGGTATGACTGCAATGCTTCCAACAGAAGATGCAGTCCTTGTCTCACAAGAATTAGCTCGTCGCTTTGGTCTTCCAAAATGGCAGTTCACAGTATCTGCCACCGATGCGAATCGTTGTGCTATTCGTTACTCACGCCTGGTCACTGGAAAGCAGAAAACCGTTGTCATTGATTTCTGTTACCACGGCTCAGTGGATGAGACCTTCGGAACTCTCGATGCCAATGGTGCAACCATCAAGCGCCCAGGAAATATCGGCGCACCAGTTGATCTTGATGTGACAACTCGTGTCGTTGAATTTAATGATCTCGCAGCGATGGAGGCTGCACTCGCTCAAGGTGATGTCGCTTGCATTTTGATGGAACCTGCGATGACAAATATCGGCATCGTCTTGCCTGAAGATGGCTATTTACAGGCAGTTGGCGAGCTTGCTAAGAAGTATGGCGTCGTCTGGATTATCGATGAGACTCATACGATCTCGGTCTCTGCTGGCGGTATGACTGCAGCCTTGGGCCTAAAGCCAGATATCTTGACGATCGGTAAAGCGATCGCTGGCGGCCTACCAACCGGAACTTTCGGAATGACGAATGAGATCGCACAAGCAATCACATCGAAGACGAGCCGCGAGATCATCGACACTGGTGGCATCGGCGGAACTCTTGCTGGTAACGCGCTATCACTCGCTGCAATGCGTGCAACTCTTACACAAGTCTTGACTGACGATGCATTTGCTCGCATGGTGCCACTTGGAAATCGTTGGTGTGATGGCGTTGAAGCCACGATTAAAGATTTTGATCTGCCATGGCATTGTTCACGTCTCGGTGCTCGTGGTGAGTATCTCTTCAAATCCGGTGCACCTCGCACTGGTAAAGAAGCAGCTGACGCCGGCGACTTTGAATTAGAACAATATATTCATCTACGCATGCTCAACGATGGCTTCTTGATTACGCCATTCCACAATATGGCTCTCGTATCACCTGATACGACTGAGGCAGATATTGATGCGCATACGGCGGCATTCCGCGCGATGTGTGCTGATTTAGTAGCGGTTAATTAAATCCAAGGTCTTTATAGACCTTGAGCGCTGCATCATTATCGGCATCGACATAGAGCATGGCATCGGTGATGCCTAAATCTTTGAAGTAGGCGAGCCCCAGTGTGGTGAGCGCTTTGCCTAGACCTTTAGGTGAACGCGGCTTATCGACGCCTAATACATAGATCTCACCGATTGATCCTTGGCGAGCGAGATCGTTATGGATCTTCGTCCAGCAAAAGCCAATCATTTCACCGTTTTTACGGGCGATAAAGAAGCCCTTGGGATCAAACCAACCTTCAGCCATACGGTTGATGAGATCTTCCATGACCCAGCCACCCTGATCTGGATGGTGAGCAAAGATCTGATTATTGAGTGCGAGCCACTCTTCATTATCGTCATCGGGGACAAAGGTCTCAACGTCAACGCTGATCGGAAGCTTCTCAACCTCACCGATCTTCTGTTCTAACTTAAGAATCGTGCGCATCGATCGCCTTAGATACGTTCAGAGATGAGTGAATCTTTACCTGGCAAGGTGAAGCGATATCCAACGTTACGGACAGTCCCGATGATCGCTTCGAACTCTGGGCCCAACTTAGAACGCAGACGCCGGATATGAACGTCGACAGTTCTCGTTCCGCCGAAGTAATCGTAACCCCAGATCTCTTGGAGCAACTGCGCGCGAGTGAAGACTCGACCTGGATGCTGCGCAAGGTACTTCAGAAGTTCAAACTCTTTAAAGGTGAGATCGAGTGAACGACCCTTGATCTTCGCGGTGTATGAACTCTCATCGATAACAACATCACCTGTACGGATCTCACGAGCTGATGGATCACTTGCCACTAACTGCGCATGTGTACGACCAATTGAGATTCGGATGCGTGCATCTACTTCGGCAGGGCCGGCGGTATCTAAGATAACTTCATCAACGCCCCAATCGGCGCTGATTGCCGAGAGGCCACCTTCAGTTGCGATCGCAATCACTGGGCAATTGATTCCAGTTGATGTAATCAATCGAGCGAGAGATTTTGCAGATGCAATCTCTTTGCGACAATCAATGAAGAGCGCGTCGACATCTGGAATATCAATCAGCACAGATGCTTCAGCAGGGAGTATGCGCACGTGGTGTTGCAAGAGCCCAAGACTTGGCAACACTTCTGCGCTAGCGCCGAGCGTGTTGGTCAGGAGCAGGATGCGTGCCATAAGGGTGCAAGAATACCCCCATAGGGCGGACCAGAAAGAATAGAATTAGACCATGGCTGAAAAACACGAACTCCATCAAAAGGGCTTACGCCTAACTCCACAGCGTGAACTCGTTCTTCAAGCGGTACGCGAGCTCGATCACGCGACACCAGAAGAGTTAGCGGAGAAAGTTCGTGAGACACATCCCGGCATCAATCTTTCGACCGTCTATCGCAACCTGGAGACGCTCGAGAACGTTGGACTCGTACAACACTCACACGTTGGTCACGGCGGACTTCGCTATCACGCAGCGAAGGAGGCGCTCCATGCCCACCTTAACTGTGAGAGCTGCGGCCTCTTGATCGAAGTCCCCATCGAAGAGACTTCTATCCTGACTGAATCACTTCTTAATAACTACGGATTCCATACCGATCTAGCTCACCTGGCCATCGCTGGTCGCTGCGAATCCTGCTTCGCTAAGCCTTAAGTCCGACTCTTCATAGCGAACCGCTAGGCTTTCACTATGTCAGCCGTATATGTTGAAGAAGGCCCCGATAAGGGTGCAATCTGGCATTTCGGTGAACCTAATCATGAACAACGCACACTCTTTGCGGGTACTGCCTTTGCAGATCTCTCTCACCGCGCAGTCTTAACAGTCACCGGCGTCGACCGCCTCACGTGGATGAATGATTTAGCGACGCAAGAGTTTGCAAAGTTACAACCTGGCATCTGGGTGGAGTCATTGATGCTCGATGCACAGGGCCACATCACCCAACAATTCTTTGCAGTCGATGATGGTGAAACGCTCTGGCTTCACACCGAGAAAGGGCAAGAGGCATCACTTCTCGCCTTCTTGCAACGGATGGTCTTCATGCTCCGCGTGGATCCGCAATCAGCATCTGATACGCATGCAGTGGTACGCGCACCTGGAATACATGATGGTCTTGGCGGACCTTTCGCCATCGTGCCACGAAGTGAACTTGTAGAAACACTTGCTGCCTTTGGATCAGTACATACGCAAGTTGGCACGTGGGCACTTGAAGCAGAACGTGTTTCATCTCATCGCGCTCGTATTCTCTTTGAAACAGATCACAAGTCGATTCCGAATGAACTTGGGTTTCTCAATGGCGCAGTCCATATGAAGAAGGGTTGTTACCCAGGGCAAGAGACCGTCGCAAAGGTCTTTAATTTGGGCCATCCACCACGTCGCCTGGTTTTGCTTCATCTCGATGGATCGATGGTTCACTACCCAGCCACTGGTGCAAAGGTCTTTTCAGGCGAGAAAGAAGTTGGCTATATCGGCACCGTTGCACGACATTACGAATTAGGTCCGATCGCACTTGCTGTTATACGCCGCACAACACCTGTTACAGAAGTTTTAACAGTCGATGGTGTGCCAGCGACTCAAGAAGTAATTGTCGCTGCGGATTAATCTGAGCATTAGTTAATAGACGAGCGCTTGAACGCCCTCAGCCATAATCTCTTCCACAAATGATGCGGCGCCCTTGATTGCGATGCTAGGAATAATCTGATCAGCGGTAATTCCGCGACGTGCCGCGCACTGCGTGCACAATGTGACAGCGCCACCTGCGAGGAGTGCTTCAAGGAGATCCTGTAACGGCGCCGCATGAGGCAGTTCAAACTCTGCCGCTTTACCTGGAAGAGCGAAATCTGAGGCATCACTTGTTAGCCAGAGTGAGACCTCGAAACCTGAAGCGAGGGCGGTAGCTGCGACCGTAAATGCTTGGGCGGTCCGTTCTGGATCATTGAGACCGCTGAGGACCTTCACGACCAACTTCTTCTGCATCTGGCTCATGGTCAGATCTTATTCGCCTTCGATCTTAGATAGGCTACAGAGGTGGTAACCGTAACGAGCGTTCTCTTAATCGCTGCTGCATTCGCCTTTGGAATTACCCTCGTTATCTGGGGCGCCCGTGGGATGGCCCGTAACTTCAAGCCAGAGAAGGATCAGAAATAAATGGTATTCACAATTCCAGAGAACCTTCATGAAGACCTCTACCCACTTGCCTGGATGGTCGGTACTTGGCGCGGCAAGGGTCAGGGCGAATATCCCGGCATCGAGACCTTCCAATTCGCACAAGAGGTCACCTTCAACCACGATGGCCGTAACTTCTTAAATTATTACTCACGCAGTTGGATCATCGATGAGAACAACGAGATCATCCGGCCAGCCGCATCTGAAGTCGGATATTGGCGCCCAAAGCCAAATAAGGTGCTGGAAGTAGTCCTTGCGCACAGCACCGGCATCTCTGAAGGCTGGGTCGGCGTCCACGATGGCGCGAAGATACAACTCGCGATGGATCAGGGTTACTCAACTCCATCAGCAAAGGTTGTTACAGCCGGACAGCGTCTCTATGGATTAGTCGAAGGACAACTCTTCTTCGCCTACGACATGGCAGCTGAAGGTCAAACTATCCAAGCACACATCTGGTCATCTCTAGAGAGGCAAGTCAATGAGTAAGAACTCTGGTGAACTCCTCGCCGAACTTGTTCGCAACGGCGTTGTTGAATCTATTCATACCGGCCACCTTGTTGAGATCGGTGCAGATGGAACAGTGTTGCGTGCACGCGGTTCGGTAGATCTCCCAATCTTCCCACGATCAGCTGTCAAAGTCTTTCAAGCATCGGGAATGGTTCGCGCTGGTTTAAAGCTCACTCCAAAGCAGTTGGCAGTGGTCTGTTCATCACATAGCGGGTTACCAGAGCACTTCGAAACAATTCTCTCGATTCTCAATTCAGTGGGGCTCGATGAGACCGCACTTCGCTGCGCAACCGGTTTTCCTATTGATGAAGTAGCTCGCCGTGCATGGGGAGAAGCACCTGCCACTCAACTAGCGATGAACTGCTCTGGCAAGCACTCAGGAATGATCGCAGCCTCAGTTGCTGCTGGTTGGGATCGCGAGACCTATACCGATCCAGCGCATCCATTGCAGCAAATGATTGCACAGGAGATCACCACGCTTACCGGCGAACCACTACAACATGTCGCAGCCGATGGTTGCGGTGCGCCACTCTTTGCGGTCTCCACACTTGGACTAGCACGAGCGATTCATAACTTTACGAAGTCGACTGATCCAGTTCATCAAGAGGTAATGGCAGCATGCCGTGCCTTCCCAGAGATGACTGGTGGCAAGGGTCGATTGCATTCACGATTGATGCAAGAGATTCCAGGATTCTTCATGAAGGATGGCGCAGAAGGTGTGAATGTCTTCTCCATGCCTGATGGGCGATCATGTGCTGTGAAATTCGCTGATGGCTCATACCGAGCAAGTGGTCCAGTTGTTTCTGCGGTCCTCAAAAGCTGGGGAGTTAGCGCTCCAGATGAGCGTGTAGATGTACTCGGAGGCGGAAAAGTAGTCGGAGAGATCAGAGCAGTTCTAGACTAATCCTCTGATGAAGAAGCAATCCCGCGTTGCGACGCTCATGCTCCACACCAGTCCGCTTGAACAAGCCGGCACTGGTGATGCTGGCGGCATGAATATTTATGTCGTTGAGAGCGCGATTCAAATGGCGAAGGCCGGCATCGAAGTAGATATCTTCACTCGTGCAACTCGATCTGGACTTACAGATGTAACCATTGCTGATGGCGTTACCGTCAAACATTTAGAGGCCGGTCCATACGAAGGTATCTCTAAAGAAGATCTACCATCACAACTCTGCGCATTGACTTCGTCCATGATGCATTCGGTCTCAAAGTTCCCCGCAGATCATTACGATGTTCTACATTCACATTATTGGATCTCTGGCCAACTTGGTTGGATGATCTCTGAGCGAACTGGTATTCCTCTGGTCCACACCATGCACACCATGGCGAAGGTAAAGAATCTCGCACTTGCTGAAGGTGAAAAGCCAGAGCCAAATACCCGCATCATCGGTGAGACCCAAGTTGTTGCTGCTTCAACTGCCTTAGTTGCAAATACCGATGCTGAAGCAGCTGCACTTGTATCGCTTTACGATGCCTGCCCAGATAACGTCTTCGTGGTGACACCAGGCGTAGACCTTGATCGCTTCACACCAGGTGGTGGCCAAGCAGCGGCTCGCAAGGCACTCAACATCGCACCTGATGCAAAGATGATTACCTTCGTCGGACGTATCCAGCCACATAAGGGCCCTGAAGTTCTCTTACGCGCGGCAGCAGAGATGCTCTCGCACTCACCGTATCTTCGTGCAAAACTTGCGATCGTCATCATCGGCGGTGCATCAGGAAATGGTTCACAAGAGCCAGAACGATTGAAGGCGCTCGCAACCTTCTTAGGCATCGCAGATGTCGTTCACTTCATGCCACCAACTCCACGCGAAGATCTCCCGAATTGGTATCGCGCATCAGATTTGGTTTGCGTCCCTTCTTACTCTGAGTCCTTTGGTCTCGTCGCCCTCGAGGCGCAAGCTTGTGGCACACCGGTTGTAGCGACTGCTGTTGGCGGGCTTCGCACCGCTGTCTCTGATGGTATTTCTGGTTCATTAGTCGATGGCCATGATCCAAAGGCTTGGTCCGCGGTTATCTCTCGTCTGATCGCAGATCCTGCTCGCTTGATCAGCCTCTCACTTGGCGCTGTTTCACACGCGTCAAAGTTTGGTTGGGATGCAACCGCTCGCCGCACGCTCGAGGTCTATGACTGGGCGATCGAACAACCTAAGCGCAAGAGCCTCTTCGCGGTCAACGAGTAATGGCCGCCCCTTCTGCCGTTATTGAAGAGTTCATCGCATCGCACAATCTCGATGCCGAACAGATCAATTCGCAGACCTTTCTGATCACTCTTCCAGGTGAGAAGAAGATCCAGACTCATTGCGCACTCGTCGTCGGCGAACATTCACTGGGTATCAACGCCTTTGTCATCCGCAAACCTGATGAGAATGTGGAAGCGGTCTATTCATACCTTCTGACCAAGAACGCTTCTATGTACTCAGTTGCCTTTGCGATCAACGAACTAGGAGATATCTACCTCGTCGGCCGCCTTCCTCTCACCACCGTTACCGAGCAGGAGATTGATCGTGTCCTCGGCGCCGTTCTTCAATACTCAGATTCATCATTTAACCCACTTCTCGAACTCGGATTCTCGACGGCGATCCGGCGCGAATGGGCCTGGCGAGTCAGCCGTGGGGAATCTCTCGCCAATCTCAAGGCATTCGAACATTTAATTTAAGTTATTCTTACGCCATGAACCTCATCCTCTTGCGCCACGGCGAATCTGAATGGAATGCACTTAACCTCTTCACTGGTTGGGTCGATGTAAGACTCTCTGCAACAGGTGAGGGTGAAGCAAAGCGCGGGGGAGAACTTCTTGCCAGCCGTAACCTTCTCCCAGATGTTGTTCACACATCGCTCTTGCGTCGCGCTATCCATACTTCACAACTCGCACTCGATGCCTGTGATCGCCACTGGATTCCAGTACGCCGTTCATGGCGCCTCAATGAGCGTCACTATGGCGCTTTGCAGGGTAAGGATAAGAAAGAGACGCTCGCACAATATGGTGAAGAGCAGTTCCAGTTGTGGCGTCGCTCCTTTGATGTACCACCTCCACCGATTGCAGCAGATGATAAGTATTCACAAGCGTCAGATCCACGGTATGCCGATCTCGGCGCATCGCTGCCCGCAACCGAGTGTCTTAAGGATGTTATTACTCGCATGATTCCGTACTGGGAGTCAGATATTAAGCCAGACCTACTTACCCATAAGACTGTCCTTGTTACTGCGCATGGCAATTCGTTGCGCGCATTGGTAAAGCATCTTGATGGAATTAGCGATGAAGCAATTGCTGGACTCAATATCCCAACTGGAATTCCACTTCTCTACGAACTCAATGCAGATTTCACTCCCAAGAAGAGTGGCGGCGAGTATCTAGATCCTGAAGCAGCGAAGGCAGCGATCGAAGCTGTTGCGAATCAGGGTAAGAAGTAAAAGTCAGTAAGACTAGAGCGAAGGAATATATTCACCGGTCACGGTGAAGTAGACGCGATTCGCAATTGATACTGCGTGATCGCCAAAGCGCTCGTAATAACGGCCGAGCAAGGTCATATCGATTGCAGATTCGATACCGTATGTCCATTCATCGCCGAGCAAGACCGCGATGAGTTTGCGGTGGAGAGCATCCATCTCGTCATCATCTTTGTCGAGTTCGAGTGCGCGATTGACATCTTTGTACTGAATGACTGTTGATAGCTTCTCAACGATAGAGGCTGCGGTCTTATCCATATCGATAATGATTGATGTGAGAACTTCTGGAACGGCGCAATTCGGGAAGCGCATCCGTGCAGTCTTGGCGATGTGGTGAGCGAGATCGCCCATACGCTCTAGATCGGCTGACATCCGAAGTGTTGAAACCAAATTACGAAGATCTGAGGCAACTGGCTGCTGGCGAGCCATCAGATTGATCGTGCGATTATCAAGATCGTGGTGGATCTGATCAATGACATCGTCGGCGGCGATGACCTTCTCGGCCAACTGGAGATCACTGGTGAGGAGCGCTTTGGTCGCGTCGGTGAGGGCCTCTTTAACGAGCCCTGACATGCGAAGGAGGGTCTCATTGATGGCCTCGAGCTCATCGTGGAATATGTCGCGCATTGGGCAAGGGTAACTCTAAGCGTCTGCCCCTGCCGATTGATCTGTGAACGAGCCTTGAACAATCGGTAAAGATTTGGGGTTTTCTACCCAAATGGGTGCAATCCGTATGGCAGGCCTTGAGGAGCCTCCTACGATTAGGGGGTGGCATGGCTTAACCGAGTGAAGCGAGAGGTCCCACAGGGCAATGACCTTGTGGCTGGTGGCGCACTGCCTTCGTCCTTGACGGACCTGCTCAACAACATCGATGCTGAAGCAATTATCCTCGGAAGCTCAGATGCAATTATTTACTCGACACCAGGAATCTCAACTTTTAACCTCACTCGAGATCATTTCCTCATTAATAACTCTCTTCTCACTCTGGTGCGGGCGGTACGCCGATCTGGGCAGCAACAAGAGGCAACAATGGAATTGCCACGTGGTCCAATAGGTGATGGCACCCACGATCTCTTAGTTCGCGTCACGCCTATTGGTGATGAAGGCGCGATCGCAATCTTGATCTTCGATGATTCAGAGATGCGCCGCCTTGATGCGATCCGCCGTGACTTCGTCGCAAATATTTCTCATGAATTAAAGACGCCAATCGGTGCACTCTCTATCCTCTCTGAAGCTGTTCTTGGCGCAGCTGACGATCCGGAAGCGATCACACGCTTTGCTACCCGGATGCAGGCAGAAGCACAACGACTCTCTGGCTTAGTGCAAGAGATCATTGACCTCTCTCGCCTTCAAGATGGCGATCCACTCAAGAGCGGAGAAGTTGTTGATCTCGTTCTGGCTACGAAAGAAGCTGCAGATCAAACCGGTCTCTCTGCCGAATCTCGAAATATCTCTGTTGTTTTGAGTCTCCCTGACGAAGTTGAGATTAATGGAAACCGCGAACAGGTAATTATGGCTATTCATAATCTCATTGAGAATGCGATCAACTACAGCCCTGAGGGCACGCGAGTTGCCGTTGCACTTCGAGTCGTTGAAGGTATCGCTGAAATATCGGTCTCGGATCAAGGTATTGGAATTCCCGAGAGCGCTCTTGAGCGCATCTTTGAACGTTTCTATCGCGTCGATGCGGCTCGCTCTCGTGCGACCGGCGGTACCGGCCTTGGCTTATCGATTGTCAAACACGTTGCTACCAACCACGGTGGTGATGTCTCGGTCTGGTCTGTCGAAGGCGCCGGCAGCACATTTACAATCCGTTTCCCTTTAACTCACACCGAATCTCAACCAACGCTTAAAGCCGTGGAGGCCAAGTAATGACGAAGATCCTCGTTGTTGAAGATGAAGCATCATTCTCGGATGCGCTCTCGTACCTATTGGGACGCGAGGGCTTTGATGTCAGCGTCGCCGATACTGGTGATGGCGCTATCGCTGAATTTGATCGCCATGGCGCTGACCTCATCTTGCTCGACCTCATGCTTCCAGGACTATCTGGCACTGAAGTCTGTCGCCAGATTCGTCAGCGTTCTAATGTCCCTGTGATCATGCTGACTGCGAAAGACTCCGAAGTCGATAAGGTCGTCGGGCTTGAACTCGGTGCGGATGACTATGTAACAAAGCCTTATTCAACGCGTGAACTCGTAGCTCGCATCCGCGCAGTGCTTCGCCGCCAAGGTGAAGATTTCACCGACACTGTTGCTGATGGAGTTCTCACAGCCGGCCCCGTGCGGATGGATATCGAACGCCACATTGTGAATGTCAATGGCAATCAAGTGCAGTTACCACTCAAAGAGTTCGAACTACTCGAATTCCTCATTCGTAACTCTGGTCGAGTCTTAACTCGTTCACAGCT
Organism: Candidatus Nanopelagicaceae bacterium; assembly: GCA_036742235.1. GTDB lineage: Bacteria > Actinomycetota > Actinomycetes > Nanopelagicales > Nanopelagicaceae > PALSA-747. The sequence continues at coordinate 22,725 of DAINQZ010000005.1, forward strand.
GATCGATCGCGTCTGGGGTAGCGACTACTTCGGCGATACCAAGACCTTAGATGTTCACGTCAAGCGTCTACGTGCCAAGGTTGAAGTAGATCCAGCGAATCCGCTCTACATCCAGACCGTGCGTGGTCTTGGTTATAAGTTCGAGGCTTAAGCTCTTACTTCTTTTAAGTGTTGGCGATTAGCCAACGTTTGCGTAGATATCAGCCTTATCGCGAACTAAGACGTTTACGGTGATCGCAGAAGCAGTCGCATAGGTAATCGTGAGATTAACGCGCGTGCTTGCAACAGCGTTGAGTCCCGCAATAACAGCGTGGGCATTGGCTGTTGGGCCAGCGAAGATCACTGGTTGGTTCTTCACCAAGGGATATGACGGCTTATCTAGCTTGAAGGCAACACCATTGATACTGAGACCAGTCAGTGCATCTGCGCTATCACCTTGATTAATAAAGGTTCCAACGAGTACCGCTGAGCCATCAGGTTGTGTCACGAGTAAGACATCGCGAGCCGCAATCGAACCCGAATCTTTTTCGATGCCATCAGTTACTTGCTTGATGTTTCGAGTAGGGGCGTCTGGACCACTTGCACCACAACTTGTCAAGAGAAAAAGTGAGGCAATTCCGATGGCGAACGGGGCTAATTGGCTGCGTTTCATGATGTAAATCTTACCTGCTATTATTGGTCCCTATCGAAAGGCGCAAAACTCGATGTCATTCAAAGTCGGTGAAACCGTTGTATATCCCCACCACGGAGCAGCTTTAATCGAAGCGATTGAAACTCGCACCATCAAGGGTGAAGAGAAGATCTACCTCGTTCTCAAGGTAGCCCAGGGGGACCTCACCGTCCGAGTTCCAGCAGAGAATATTGATCTTGTCGGCGTCCGTGACGTCGTCGATTCAGCCGGATTAGATCGCGTATTTAGCGTTCTCCGTCAGCCATATACCGAAGAGCCAACAAACTGGTCTCGTCGCTACAAGGCAAATGTCGAAAAGCTTGCATCTGGTGATGTCATTAAGGTCGCTGAAGTTGTCCGCGATCTCTACCGCCGCGATCTTGATCGTGGTCTCTCAGCTGGTGAGAAGCGCATGCTCTCTAAGGCGAAGCAGATTTTGATCTCAGAGCTCGCTCTCGCTGAGCGCACTGATGAAGTGAAGGCTGGCGTCATTCTCGATGAGGTTCTCGCTTCTTAATCAGTAGATGAAGCAATCATCAACTAACTCCGGTCTCGATCCTGCGGTGAGTGTTCTCGTTGTTCTGACTATCGCCTCTGATGAGGCTATACAGCTCTTCGCGGGAAGTCCGATTTTTGTCGTAGCGCTCGATTCGGTCTACGGTTTTGCACGACAACTAGTGGGTGCCCAAGTAGTGATTGCCCTTCCACCTCTACTGGAAAAGCCAGTCCAAGAGATCTTACGAGCCAATCAGCTTGAGTACGACCTACTTATCTGCGATCCAACCTCTCCCAAAGATTTGGCTGCGAACCTACTTTCCCGATACGAGGTAGAAATCTTTGTTGTTCATGAAGCTGTTCGACCGCTCGTCTCGGTAGCGCAGTTTGATCGCGCTCTTCAAGGCCTTCGTCCTGACGTCGATGCTGTGCGCCCCGGAACACTCTTTACTGAGACGCTCAAAGCTGTTGATTCATCGGCCATCATTCAACGCACAATCGATCGCACTCAGGTTTATCGCATCTCAACCCCTGAGGTTATTGCTAGGCGTGCCATCGATCTAGAAAGTGAGCGCACGGATTGGCTTCTTGCTTTGAAGGTTGACGCACGCACTGAGTATGTTGAGTCTGATCCAGAAACTTTAAGAGTCAACTCCGCCGATGAACGTATCTTGCTTGAGTCTTTTTTACATTGGCAGCAGCGAATAGTTCGCTAGTTATTTAAAGAGCCGAGATATCTCCGTTAAGATTTTAAAGGGCTGTGCAATCACTTGACGAGGCAAGCTCGTTAGAGTCTTTTTAGGGGACTTCCAAAAACGACGCCACAGCCGAAGTGGCTTGGTCGCAATGCGGTGCTCAAGATCTTTTAGATAGAGATTCCGGAGATCCGCACTTTCATGGCGCACCTGAGTCTTGCAGGCGAGGCAAGTGCTTGACGCAAGGAGTCGGCCGACATAGGTCAACTGATGAATTGTCTCCGATTTGCATCTAGGACAGTACAACGGCGAATCAATGACATCGCTTGTCAATCTCGGTACCTCCTCACTCCTAAAATATGTTCTGCGATCACCAAATCTTGCGGATAGGTAATCTTTACATTCTGAATTTCCCCAGGGACGGCAATCGTGTGAACATCTGGAAAATATTTTTCCATACAGGAAGCGGTATCTGTCCCGAGAAAGCCATCCTGCTTAGCACTACGATACGCCGATAAGAGTTCGGTAGCCCTAAAACCTTGTGGGGTTTGCACCCGAACTACCTGAGAATCTACGCGAGTATTCATCTCTCTAGGATCTACCGCCAACGCAGGAAGCGCACCTCCGTGACGATGTGCACCCTCGGCGATCTGGCGAAAGAGTTCTGCGCTAGCAAGTGGTCGGGCTCCGTCATGGATCAAAATGACATCAATCTCCCCGGCTTCAATTGCAGGAGATAGAAACTCCAGAGCGTTGTGCTCGGATTCATGGCGACTCTTCCCGCCATCAACTAATTCGACCACGAGATCAGGTATCTCTCGTGCGAGTACCTCTGTCGCCATCTGACGATCTTCTTGGCTTAAAACTAAAATGAGTCGAGCCTTGGGATTGCTCTTGGCTGCCTTTGCAATGGATCGAGAGATAATTCTTCTGCCACTAAGCGGGAGCCAAACCTTATTGGTCACATGCCCAAAGCGGGAGCCCGTCCCTGCGGCTAAGACAATGATCGCTAGTCGCAGAGGGGATTTCACTCCGTTATTGTGGCAGACTTTCGTTGTGGGATCTTTCAGCGAATCTTTCTTCGGGAGTTGGCGTAGCCCGTTTAGGATTAATCGAGGTGAAACCGGGGTCAAGCTCGTGAAGCTGACGCCTCATGAAGTCGCTGAAAAGATAAAGCAGGATCACGCCAAGCGTCGTGGGCGGCACCATCACATCGTTCTGCCCGAGCATGTGCAGACACTCGAGGAGATGGGTTTACTTCCTACGAATAAGCCTCGAGCTAAAGATTTAACGGTCAGTCATACAAGTAAGAAGAGATTGCTCACCAAACGCCAAGAGAAATTGATGCGAGAGATGGGCCTTTTGAAGGACGAACCAGACTCTTAACTCTTTGAGTAAGTAAGACCCATCTGGTCTTGGAGTCTTCTCAATTTCACGATCGTGCTGTTCTCATCTAGATCTACATCGTCATAGGTGAGTAACGAGTCGACTTTGACGGCTCTCTTGACGACGGCGTGTTGAATAAGTCCAATTGGCACCAAGTTGTCGCGCTTTGCATCAGTTGCGATATCTGCATAACCCCGAACGGTGTAACCGCCGATGCCATCAATCTTTTCTCCTACTGACAAATCCTTCTTGCTCATGGAGACAACTTCTGCCATCAGACTTGGAGCAAAGAGTGAAGACTCGCGATCGAGTACCGCCCTTGCAACCGAGATAGGAGCCTCTACTGAAGCGAGATGGTACGGACGATATAAGGCAAAGTATGGGCCAGGGCCCATTGATAGATAGCTCATCTCATGATTGATATATGGCGAATCACTTCTCACAATTACGAAGACGCCGGGTGCCACATCGCCAGTGCAGTAATCAACGACACCGGGCCGATCCAGTACCCCACCATCTGATTGAAGAGCAAAGACATCTTGCAACGTCTTTACAGTCGCAGCAGGGCCATACATTCCACGTTTAGATAGTTGTAAGCCCGTGGTGTTGGCTAATGCCACCATCTCTGTCATGGTCTTCGAACCATCTGTGAAGGAACAGAGCATCTTGGCATTCATCTTCTTCGCCGTGGCGCGTTCCTTGACGGAATCTGGATTGCTCAATGGTTCGAATGGGTTGTTCTTACCCTTTCCAGCCGCTACTACTTCGAAATTTAAATCGCGGGCATAGTCAACAAGAACCTTTGCTTCAATAGGTTCATCTCCATGACAAACCGTGTACACAACGCCATTCTCGAGCGCAGTATGGTGAAGGAGGGGCCCGATGGTGACATCCATCTCGACATTGAGCACGGCGACATCCATTTTGGCTTGGAGGCAGGCATAGGTAATTTGGGCTCCAATTTCAGGAACGCCGGTCGCCTCAACGACGAAGTCGATTGGCAGCTTATGAAGGAAGGCCGACGTCGTGGTGCCGACTCTCTGCCCAGCCAAGAGTGCTTTCGCGATCTCCTCTTCACTGCTGCTGATAACTGGATCAGATACGCCAAGGTCTTTGTAGAGCGCATGAATTCTCGCCGGGTCAATATCGATGATGAGTGAAACCGTGAGTCCTGGCATACGGTCAACTTGGCAGCCAAACCCATGTCCCATCTGCCCGGCGCCAACAAGCGCGATTTTGATCTCTTTGCCCGTTGCATCGAGCCGAGCCTGTAGACGTTCACGATATGACATCACACACCATTTTCTTTAGAGTAATTTTAGAGCGAAATAATTCTTAGCGTATCTCCAACGTGAACACCTGGCAGATCGCCAGAAGCAACATTGATATCTCCAGGCATCTCTGGTTTTGTCAATCCATTTGCCTTGAGATCTATGTGTCCAAGGTTTAATAAATTTTCAGTTGCAACATCTCCGATAGCGATGATCGGTAGTTCTAAGCTATTGATCTGAAGCAGATCCCCAACCTTGGGCCCGCTGATTTGAGTTTTAACTGAGTGAAGAATTGAGAATTCGTGAAGTTCGGACGGGGCATCTTGACCAAACCAGACCAAAACGCCCTGTTCCCGAAAACTTTCTACTAGTTCACCAACGTGAGTAACCGTTGATTCATAAATAATTTCAGGCAATGGCTTATGCCTCTTTTATATTTTCGGCTTTGACACCGGAGACAAATAATTCTTTGGTGATGAAATTTGCGAGTGGGCCAGAAGGACTAGTCGCATGAATATCAACGGTAAATACTTTTTTCATAGGATAAACGCCAACTCGGGCAGTTCCACCACAGTCAATGACAGCAACTGCGATTTGATCGAATGGGACGCTGCTCTTGAAACCATCGAATGGTGTTCCGCCGGTGAGTTCAGCGATTCTCGCAGCGACCGGATGAATTCCTCCACCTGTTACTGAATAGATATAAGGCTTTGCGTCGGTGGGAGTAATCGTAAGTGGTCCACCCCAGCCACCCCTGCCAGCTTCAATGGTCACACTCTTATAATTTGCCATTTTCTCTCTCCGATATTTTTTGATGGTGGCCGACAGTTTGCCGGAGCCTACCGTGATTAATACTCAACGAATGTTCCAGGGCGCCAAGTGAATGGGCCCTGGAACATATCGTCTCTCTTCTTACTTCTTGATGGAGTACAAGCCAAAGGATGCCACGTACGCAATGACAACAGACAATGGGCCTGTGACTAAGCGAGATAGCAAGACTGCTGGTACGCCAATTTCGACGGTCTCCGGTTCGGCTTCTCCAAGGGCTAAGCCCACAGGAATAAAGTCGCAACCCACTTGTGGGTTGATAGCGAAGAGGGCTGGGAGAGCATATTGAGCAGGGATATTTCCCTTCCCGATTTCTACTCCGAGCAATACGCCGACGATCTGAGCAATTACAGCTCCTGGCCCAAGCAATGGGGAGAGGATTGGAATTGCACAAACTATTGAGATGAGCAGTAAGCCAGGTAGGGATGATGCAGAACCCTTGATTCCCTTGGCAATCCAGTCACCAACACCAGTAGTCAAGATGACTCCAACGATGAAGGATATGAAGGCCATGAATGGAATGACGTTACGGATAACTGTATCGACCGAGTCACGTCCAGCTTGGAAGAGAATTGAGACAATTCCGCCGACGCTCTTACCGACCTTTACGAGTAAAGCACTGATTGAATTCATTCGTTATGCCTCCTTCGCGCTGCGAGCCATCATACGAGCGGTGATGAACTCAGTGAGTACTCCGCGGATGAAGATGACTACGAGACCAACGAGCAAATAACGTACGGCGAGATCGCCGAGAGGAAGTCCTAATTCTGTGACACCAGTAGCAATTCCAAGGTAAACGAAGAGTTCACCTGGATTGGCATGAGGGAAGATGCCCAAAATTGGATGCACGAACGAGACAGCCGAGTCATAAAAAGCAGGCTTAAACCGTTCAGGTAAGAAGCGACCCATGGTGTATGCCATTGGGTTGGTGAGAACGAATACTGCGACAAAAGGAAGGATGATGTAACGAACTGGATACCAGATGATTCCAGGTCGTGCGGCAGCCTTTCCAAGATTTTCAATACGTTCTGGACCAATGATGCGAATTAAGGCGTTGACTGCAGTGAGCAGTACAACCAGAGTAGGAAGAATCCCACCCATGAGCCCTAACAGATTCTGACCACCACGGTTGAAGACTTTGATGAAGTCTTGAGCACCTGTTGCTAACGCCCCAAGTATTCCCGTTGGTGGATTAACCGTAACGGTCGCCGCCATATGGACGAGACTGTATAGGTTCATTTCACACCTCCTAATTGAGTTGCGCCACGATTATGGCTTTGAACCAAGATGCCGCCGAAAGGTTGCACTTGGTTACTCTCCCTCGTTCGATCGCTGCATATGCCCCTTGATGTGTTCAGCTGCCATTTTTGCAGCCTCAACCACCTTTGGTTTGGCATCCGCAACCACTGGTTTTCCAGTGATTACATCGTCAAGTGAGAATCCTATGAATTGATTAACTGGCTTAGCCTTTGAGAAAATTGTGAAGCCACTAAGAATTAATCCGGCTACCACGACCCCTTTTTCATCAGCAGCTAAAGAGACGAATGCTCGACCTCCTCGGTAGCGACGTCCTCCAACTCCAGTTGCAACTGTTCCTAATTTTCTTAAACCTTTTAGCGAACCTTCAAATTTCTTCGCCTGTCTGAATGCAAGGCCAAGTTGGATTAACCACATTCCAGCAATAAGTAAGAAAATCTTTCCGATGCCACTCATGCGCTTTTCACCGCCGCAGGAGCAAGAACTTTCAGAATAGCTGTCGCACAGGCGTTATCAATAACCAAGACATCGATGAGTCCAGTCCTCGCTGCACCGATTACGCCGAGAGCCTTATCGGCACCTGAAGCAACACCGATGACCTTTGGAATATTACGGATCTCATCGAGCGTCAAGCCTATTAGTCGTGAGTCCAATTCAGCGCTCACAGGATTCCCGTTCACGTCGAAAAACCTTGCTGCCACATCTCCAGCATATTTTTGACGAACATTCTTCTCCTCTGAAGCTGAGAGATTGAAATCTGTGATGACAAGTTCGCTGGAAGCGGCACCCTTTGATCCAATACCAACCAAGGCAATATCTGCCTTTCGAGCTAACTTGAGAGTTTCTGAGACTGCTCGCTCTTGATAAAGATTCTGACGCACTTCTGGTGTGCTAACAAATATAGGTGCAAGGAAGGGAATAAATTGGGCATTGAGATTACGAGCAAGGACTCGGCCAACCTCTTCTGCACTAATCGAAGTAGGTATTGAAGAGAGCGAACCCATCAATTGGGTAATTTTGAGGCCGGAAATGAGATCTGATTGAATTTCGTGAATAGTCGCTTCTAAACCGCGACCCCATGAGATAGCAATCGTTTGGTTCGGGCGAAGGGCTTTAACCAGGATGCGAGCGGCTGCGCGGCCAACGGTATTGAGTGTCGATTCATTTGGCTCACTCGTCATGACATGCACTTCACGAATTTTTAGAGATTTTTGCAGTTCATTCGAGATGCCTTCTTGCCGAGAAAGAGGAGCGATAACGCGAATTTCTACAAATCCCATGGCCTTTGCGACCGTGAGCATTCTTGAGACATTAGAACGTGATGTACCAACTTGGACTGCAACTTCATCCTGTGAAAATCCACCTTCGTAATACAGGCGGGCGACCCGAAGCACTAACTCGGTATCCCGTTCTTTCACTGATTCACATCCGTTCATTCATTAAATATTTGACCAAGTGTGCTGTGCAACACAGCGGTAAATCAAGGACATTCTCGTTTTTTTTTCAGAAATTACCGCACTTTTGTGAATATCCGATGCTGTGATTACGCGTGATCACTGCGCTTATAGCGCCAACTCTTTGAGAGCCGCGAGCGAACTTCTAGCCTCCGCACGGGCGCTTTGGGCGGTCGTGGCGCTAAGCGCCTTCTTGGCGGCAGAGGCCAGTTCGGCGGTAGAACAATGAGTGAGAACGCGAGCGACATCGGTCAGGGTTGCGATATTGCACGAAAGTGAGGTGACACCTAGCCCAATTAACACTGGCCCAAGCGCAGGATCTGAGGCAGCCTCCCCGCAGACCCCAACAGGACAGTTATTCGCCTTTCCGGCCTCTGCCACCATCCGGACAGCCGTCAGAAGGGCAGGCTGCCATGGGTCGTTAAAGCTAGCTAAGGCAGCCGATTCACGATCAGCAGCGTGGAGATATTGCCCCAAATCATTGGTCCCGATCGAAACGAAGTCACAAATTTCTGTGAGTTGATGGGCATGGAATACCGCAGCAGGAACTTCGATCATTATTCCTGCGTTCTTAATTCCAAAACTGCGACACAAATTGACGAAATCAGCTGCTTCTTGAGGGAGCGTAATCATGGGGGCCATGACCCACACATCAGCGCCAGAATTTATCTCCGCTTGTGCAATTGCCTGGATCTGCGTTGCCAGTAGTTCAGGGTGCTTTCTTTCAGTTCGAAAACCCCTCACACCTAGTGCCGGATTTGGCTCAGAGTCGAAATTGATGAAATTCATCGGCTTATCTGCACCTGCATCGAGAGTTCGGATAACCACTCGCTTGCCACGGAACTCTTGGAAAATCGAGGTATAGAGCGCTATTTGTTCCGTCAGCGAAGGAGGTGTCTGCCGATCGAGGTAGAGCAGCTCTGTTCGAAGCAATCCAATTCCATCTGCGCCAGCCGCAATGGCACCTGGCACATCCTGAGCACTTCCGATATTTGCGTAAATAGCGATTGTTCGCTGGTCGGTGGTCTGATAACCACTCTCACCTCGTTCAACTTTAGTTCTCTTCCGTTGATGAACCAAGTTGATCTGCTGTGTGATTTCATCGAGCTCTACTTTACTTGGAGAAAAATTGACGATGCCATCTGTCGCATTAACCGTGATTACTGCACTACGGTTTTCATTTGCTAGCTCGATAACTCCATTGCAAGCGACGATCGCCGGAATCCCCAAGGAGCGCGCAATGATCGCGGTATGACTTGTCGGGCCACCCTGCTCGGTGATAATCGCTAAAACTGTATCTGAGGAGAGGTCGGTTGTATCTGCTGGCGATAGATCATGAGCGATGAGAATAATCGGTTCGTCAAAATCTGGAATTTCTGGATAAGCCTGGCCGTTAAGTTCGCATAAGATCCGATCGCAGATATTCCCCACATCACTGACTCGTTCAGCCAAATACCCGCCTGATTGCGCGAGCAGCTCCTGGAAGAGCTTGGTCGCCTGCAAGATTGCATAGGCCGCCGTGTGGCCTTTACCAATAAATCCCTTTGCCTCTTCAAGTATTGCTGGATCACTGGCGATCTCGGTTGTTGCTAGAAGTATCTCCTGAGTCTCTCCCGTAGCACGTGCTGCCCGGGCTGCCAAATCCTTTGTTATTACATCCACAGCAGCGACGAGAAATTCATACTCTTTTTCCTGTGAGAACCGGGAGGGCTGTAGGTCGGGGACAGGAATATCAGTGGTAAGTAAAAAGAATCTACCGCTGGCCGCTCCGCTGGAAGCCGAGATACCTGAAGCACTCTTCACAAAGTTCTCCTTAATTCTAAAGCTAGAACGCGAATTTTCACTTGAGTGGAAAAATCACATCTTTGAAACGAGTTGCTCCAGTAATTGTGCGCCATCATAAAAGTCACATGTGCGCAGGTCAATGGTTAAGGCTAATTTTAATGAAGAACTAACCTCTGATGACCCCACGGTGAGTGAGGTTATATGCGTTGGGAAGAGCAGCGGGGTAGGCGAACTCATTGAGAAGCTGGTGAGATCAAATATCGTCGTCGTCGCACCGTTCAACATATGAACCGGCACCTTACCCGTCATGGCTAATTCTGTAGTTTGAAGAACCAGACTCTTCAATTCCTCGATAGGCATGAGATCTGGATTCTTGAAAACAGGAAGAGCGCTGCCATGTTTGGATCGAATGATCATTGCAACGCCAATGTCGCTACCTGATAACAAATCTGGTCGCGACCTTAGAGTATTTGCCCAGCTACTGAGCAAAGTGGCATGCCATTGTGCGCTCTCGCCGATAGTGCGATTCACGTAGCGTTCAAATGAAGCCTGTGGAATTTCTCTGGTCTTAGCAAGGCCAGAAGCAATCAAATTTCTATTCGCAATCTGGCGATCGGTGTGGGCATACGCAGAGGCGCCGAGGTCGGCCATCATGATTGTTTCTTCGGGCCCAGTCGGGGTAATGCTGCTGAGATCGATTCCTTTCTGGGCAGCAATGCTTCGCACCTTAGGGACTGCCTTGATCTGGGTGCTTGGATCTTGCGCAACGGTACTTTCGCTAGCGACCGGGATTTCTGCTTCGACCACCAGAGACTCGCTGGATTCGATCGATTCGATCGAACCGGCAGCCGCTTCGCCATCAAAATCAAAGGCCATAACTTGCGTTTCTGTTATTAAAGTCATTACCGGTTGACCAATAGGCACAACTGCCCCAGGAGCTTGCAACAACTCCTTAACCACTGCATCAGCAGGAGATTCGACTTCCATATCGATTTTGTCGGTCATTACCTCAAAGAGAACATCTCCTGCCTTAACGACATCGCCAACTTTGCAATGGAAAACCAATAGTTCGCCAGTCTCCATGGTCATACTCATTTTCGGCATGACTACCGGATAAAGAAAACTCATCGCCACTCCCTTACTGCAGCACGTGCCGCGGCCTCGATATTTTCAATTTGAGGTACGGCTGCGCGTTCGAGTTGAGGAGCATATGGAATAGGGATATTCATGCCTGCCAATCGGACAATGGGAGCAATGAGTGAACCAAAACTGCCACTTGTTGTGACTTGGGCGATTACCTCATTTAAAAATCCAGCATGTCCTGGCGCTTCTTGTACCACCATCAATCGACCAGTGCGGTCCACTGATTGTAAAATTGGATTGATATCCAGAGGTGAAATGGTTCGAGGATCAATGAGCTCAACCGAGATTCCCTCGGACATTAATTTCTCGGCCGCTTCAAAGCAGCGATTAACCATAATTCCAGTCGCGACTATGGTGATGTCCTTACCGGGTCTAACAACTTTAGAAACCCCTAGCGGAATTCGTTCTGCTCCTTCGGGCACTGCTTCACGTCCTGGAATCTTGTAGAGCAATTTATGCTCGAGAAAGATCACAGGGTTTGGATCATCTATCGCAGACAGGAGCAATCCCTTAGCATCGGATGGGTTTGATGGCATGACTACTTTTAACCCAGGTATATTTGCAAACCAGGTTTCTAAACTCTGAGAGTGCTGCGCCGCTGCACCGGTGCCGGAACCCGAAGCAGCACGCAAGACAAGTGGAACATGCAAGCCCCCGCCGACCATGAAGTGAATCTTCGCTGCTTGGTTTGCGATCTGATCCATAGCTTGAGCGGTGAAGTCAGAGAATTGAATTTCTACAATTGGGCGCATTCCCGCGAGAGCTGCACCAACCGCAGTTCCGACAAATCCAAGTTCAGATATCGGAGTATCCAAGACTCGATCTGCACCAAATCGATGGTAGAGATCTCCCGTTACGCCGAAGGCGCCGCCATAGATACCGATATCTTCACCGAGAATGAAGACTTCTTGACGTTCTTCCATTGCAATCCCCATGGCTTCACGTAGCGCATCAGCCATTGTCAACATGCGATCATTCATAGTGATACCTTCTTAAACACAGCATCCATGAGTCCCGCTGGATCTGCAGCTTTAGCTTTCACTGCTTCATTTACTGCGGCGATCACATCGTCAGTAGCTGTTTTTTCAATCGATTCGGCTTCTTCTTCGGTGAGTAATTTCATCTCAATCGCCTTAGATCTAAATCGTTGGATGGGATCACGAGTCTTAGCATCGTCAATCTCCTCCTTCGTCCGATATAAATTCTTATCAGAGCGAGAGTGGCCTTTGTAGCGATATGTTTCTAGTTCGATCAGCGTCGGCCCTTGGCCTGATCTGGCTCTTTCAACCGCCGATTGTGTTACTTCATAAACGGCCGCAAGATCATTGCCATCCACTGTGACACCCGGGAACCCGTAGCCAAGCGCGCGGTCTGAGAGTTTTTCAAGGGCGAATGCTTTTTCAGTTGATGAGCTCATACCGTAATGGTTATTCTCACAGACAAAGATGACGGGCAATGACCAGATCGCAGCCAAATTTGCTGCCTCATGGAAAGCACCTTCGTTGAGTGCGCCATCACCGAAGAAAGAGACGACAACATTTGTCTTCTTCATCATTTTTGCTGCGAGCGCAGCTCCAACAGCGATTGGAATTCCGCCAGCTACAATTCCATTGGCTCCCAAGTTTCCAGTTGCCACGTCTGCGATGTGCATCGAGCCACCACGGCCGCCGCAGTAGCCGATCTCTTTTCCGAGGAGTTCTGCGATCATCCGAGTGAGATCTGCGCCTTTCGCGATGCAGTGGCCGTGGCCTCGGTGCGTGGATGTAATTTGATCTGTAATCTCTAAATTCAGACAGACGCCAGTGGCACAGGCTTCTTGTCCAATTGATAAATGCATTGTTCCATGCATCATTCCTCGACCGAATAGATCTTCTACCGCCTCTTCGAACTTTCGAATGCGATTCATCACGAGCAGTGCTTGTGATGCGTGCGTTGAAGAAGAGAGCGGATGGCCAGCGATGAGAGTTTCAGTGCCCATTTTCCTACTTTCACATTTGTGCAACAAGGTGAACTTATGTCCATATTAAACACCACTGTGAGAGCCGATAGGGTAATCTCATGAAAGAATTTAAAGTCAAGGTTCTCTCCCCAGTCGGCCTGCACGCCAGGCCAGCGGCAGCTTTCGCTGCTCAAGCCAAGAGTTCGGGGTGCACGGTCAAGCTCTCAAAGATCGTCGATGGAACAGCCACGCCTGCAGTCGATGGTGCCAGCGTCTTGCGCGTCATGACCTTAGGAGTGAAATGCGGGGATGAGATTTATGTTCAGGTCGAAGGTGAAGGCGAAGAGCAAACGGCGGCAGCACTTCAGGTAATTGCTGAAAGCACAGAAGATTGAGTTCCTCCTTTCGAACCGGGATTGGAGTCGATGCCCATAAGTATTCGACGCAAGGTCCTTGTGTGCTTGTTGGATTGACCTGGGAGGATACGCCCGCATTAGAGGCGCACTCCGATGGAGATGCTGCGGTCCATGCCATGTGTGATGCTCTTCTTTCGGCAGCTGGACTTGGTGATATCGGGGAAATTTTTGGTGTGGATCTTCCTCAGATGAAGAATGCCTCTGGATTGCAGATGCTCGCACAGGTAAGAGAGTTGTTGGTAACGAACGGATTCGAGCCAGTCAATGCATCGGTCCAAATTATTGGAAATTCTCCGCGCATCAATGCTCGGCGTGCCGAAGCACAGCAAGTCCTCAGCGCTGCTTTGGGTGCCCCGGTCTCTGTCTCCGGAACTACAACAGATGGGATGGGTTCACTGGGCAGAGGTGAAGGTATCACCGCGGTGGCAACAGCACTCATAACAAAACTATGAAACTCTTTAACACGGCAACACATGCCCTAGAAAATTTTGAGTCCATCGTTCCAGGCAAAGTCGGTATCTATGTCTGCGGTGCCACTGTTCAGGCCCCGCCACATATCGGCCATATCAGATCTGGTGTGAACTTCGATATTTTGCGTCGTTGGCTTACTGCAACTGGCTATGACGTCACGATGATCCGCAACGTTACTGATATCGATGACAAGATCTTGCATAAAGCAGTCCATGAAGAGATTCCATGGTGGGCGGTCGCAATGAAGTATGAGCGCGCCTTTTCAATGGCATATGCAGCCCTCAACGTCTTACCGCCAACCTATGAACCACGCGCAACTGGCCATATCACTCAAATGATCGAACTCATGGAGAAGTTGATTGCAAATGGCAGTGCCTACGCACCAGGTAATGGCGATGTCTATTTAGAGGTTCGCAAACTAAAGCGTTATCTCACATTGTCGAATCAGAAGCTCGATGATCTACAACCTGCTGAAGATGCAGACCTCACACACAAGCGCGATCCTCGCGACTTCGCATTGTGGAAGGCGGCGAAGGCAGGAGATCCATCATGGCCAACGCCATGGGGCGCGGGTCGACCAGGTTGGCACTTGGAATGTTCTGCAATGGCCCATACCTACTTGGGTGAGAGCTTTGATATTCATGGTGGTGGACTCGATCTGATCTTCCCTCATCATGAGAATGAGATCGCACAATCTGAAGCAGCTGGCTATGGGTTTGCGAAGCGTTGGATGCATAACGCATGGGTCACAACATCAGGTGAGAAGATGTCGAAATCTCTCGGTAACTCACTTCAGATTCATGAGATCCTCAACAAGGGTGTTCGCGGAATCGAACTCCGTTGGTATTTGGGATCAGCACACTATCGATCGATGCTCGAGTTCTCCTTTGAAGCGCTTGAAGAGTCTTCAGTAAATCTCCGCCGTATTGAGGCATTCTTAAAGCGTGCTGCAGAGGTCACGGGCGCCCAGCCAGAGTTGAAGTACTCACAAGCATTTGCTGACGCTATGGATGATGACTTAGCTGTTCCAGCTGCACTCGCATCGATCTCTGAAGCAGTTCGCCTTGGAAATACTGCAATAACGGCAGGGGATAACGCCGCCGTCAGTGGCTATGCCGCTGAGGTCCGTGGCGCACTTGCGATTCTTGGTTGCGATCCATTCGATGAGGCATTTGCTGCTTCTGGTTCAGCGAGCAATGAAGCCCTCGATGGCCTTATTCAACTAGCACTTGATCAACGAAATGCAGCAAGAGCTCGCAAAGATTTTGCGACAGCAGATGCGATTCGCGATCAGATCCTTCATTTGGGAATTCTCATTGAAGACACACCACAAGGAACACGTTGGAGTATTCAATGACACGTCCAGGACGCAAGCGCCGCGAGGCAGCAACCGCACCAGCCCGCGCAGTACGCCGGGAAGAGTATCGCCGCCCAGAATCACGTCGCGAAACGAAGCCATCAGGTGATGCGGTCGCCGGTAAGAACTCTGTGGTCGAAGCGCTTCGCGCAAAGATTCCTGCAAAAGAGTTACTGATCGCTGAACGCACTGAGGTCGATGAGAAGATCGCCGAGTCCCTGCGCCTTGCAAAGAATCAGAACTTAGTGATCAAAGAAGTTCCACGCGGAACGATCGATGGCGTCACTGGTACAACCACTCATCAGGGAATCGCACTCGTCATTAAGGCATTCAATTACTCTGACTTCGATCAGATCTTGGTCAGCGCTCGAGTGGATGGAAAGGCCGGACTCATCATCGGCATGGATGGCGTTACTGATCCACATAATCTTGGTGCGATCGTAAGAAGCGCCGCAGCGTTTGGTGCTGATGGTGTTGTCATTCCTGAACGTCGTAATGCCTCGATGACGGGATCAGCGTGGAAGTCATCGGCCGGTGCTGCTGCACGTATGCCGATCTCGCAAGTCACCAACCTTGTTCGTTCGATTGAAGATGCGAAGAAAGCTGGCTTCTTTGTTGTGGGCCTTGCAGCCGATGGCGATGAAGAGTTGCCAAAGTTCTCACTTGCGAAAGAGTCGGTCTACGTCATCGTCGGTTCTGAAGGTAAGGGTCTTTCACGCCTAGCGCGCGAGAAGTGCGACTTGGTCCTTTCGATCCCTATGAACTCTGAGGTCGAATCCCTCAATGCATCGGTGGCTACGGCGATCGTTATGCATTGGATCGCGGCCGAGCGGGCGGGGTAAGGGCCACCCCTCGTAATTTGCCTATCGATTACCTGTTGTTCACTTAAGTAGGAGAAACTGTCCTCATGAGCCATTCGATCGCCGAGAACCCGCGCGAGCGGCTGATCGACCGTGAACTCTCATGGCTCGCCTTCAATCAGCGCGTCTTAGAGCTCGCAGAAGATGAGTCGACTCCACTCCTTGAGCGTTGCCGCTTCCTGGCAATCTTCTCCTCTAATCTTGATGACTTCTACATGATTCGTGTCGCCTCACTCAAGCGCAAGTTAGAGGCTGGAATCACCAAGACAAATACTGCTGGCTATAACCCACGTCAATTAATGACTGAGTTATCTCAGCGAACTCAGGAGCTCATTGCCCGCCAAGCTCGTTGCTTTAACGAATCCGTGCTACCCGCGCTGGCAAACCACGGCATTGGTCTTACTAAGTGGACCGAACTCACCGATGAAGAGCGTTCGTATGTTAACGAGATCTTCCATTCGAAAATCTTCCCAGTTCTTACGCCACTTGCTGTGGACCCATCACACCCATTCCCATATATCTCGGGTCTCTCGCTCAACTTAGCAGTTGTTGTCGGGCTACCTGACTCCGAAGAAGAACTCTTCGCTCGCGTAAAGGTGCCATCAAATCTGCCGCGCTTTATCCCAATCGAGAAGAATGTTGCACGTCGTTTCATTCCGCTCGAGCAAGTAATCATTGCAAATCTCGATCAACTCTTTCCAGGAATGGATATCAAGAGTTATTACACCTTCCGGCTTACTCGTAACGCTGACTTAGCACTTGAAGAGGAAGAGTCGGATGATCTGCTCGCAACTATGGAGCAAGAGTTGCTTCGTCGTAAATTCGGACCCCCGGTCCGACTCGAGGTAAATCCAGATATTGATGCTGAACTACTTTCAACCTTGATGGATGAACTCGATATCAAGCCTCAGGATATTTCACGTGTTCCAGAACCACTTGATCTCACCGGACTCAATGTCTTTGCCGATATTGATCTACCTGAATTGAAGTTCCAAGGACTCCAAAATCAAGTCCCGCCGCTACTTCGTGAGATCGAAGCCGAGAATTATGAGGATTTCTTTGGCGCTATTCGTAAGCAGGAGATACTGCTTCATCACCCGTATGAATCATTCACTTCATCCGTCGTTCGCTTCCTAGAGAGCGCAGCTCGCGATCCGCACGTTCTTGCAATCAAGCAGACGCTCTATCGCACATCGGGTGACTCACCGATTATGGCGGCACTCATAGAAGCTGCCGAGGCAGGCAAGCAGGTTCTCGCAGTTATTGAGATCCGTGCGCGCTTCGATGAGCAAGCAAACGTTCGCTGGGCCCGCAAACTTGAAGATGCCGGTGTCCACGTGGTCTATGGTCTTGTTGGATTTAAGACTCACGCCAAGCTCTCACTCGTGGTGCGCCAAGAGTCGAATGGCATTCGCCGTTATGTCCATATGGGAACCGGTAACTACAACCCAAAGACTGCGCGGCTTTATGAGGATTTTGGAATTCTCTCATCCGATAAAGTTTTGGGCGAAGATGTAAATAAACTCTTTAACCAGCTATCTGGCTTTGCACCACAGACTTCGTTTGAACGTATCTTGGTTGCGCCACGGACAATGGCACCAGGATTAATGGAGCGAATCGACCGCGAGATTGATAACCACAAAGCCGGTAAACCTTCTGGTATTCGATTTAAGCTCAACTCAGTACTAGATGAGCAATTCATCGAAGCCTTCTATCGTGCTAGCCAAGCGGGCGTAAAAGTTGAACTTATTGTTCGCGGTATTTGCGCGATCCGAACCGGAGTGCCAGGTCTTTCAGAGAATATTCATGCCGTCTCGATCCTTGGACGTTTCCTTGAACACTCTCGCGTCTATCACTTCGTTAATGGCGGAGATGATGAACTCTGGATTGGCTCTGCCGACATCATGGATCGCAACCTGCGTCGCCGCGTTGAATCACTTGTGAAGATCACCCAACCGGACCATAAGCGCCATTTATTGCGCGCACTTGATGGTTATTTATCGGATAAGACCGCTAGTTGGCATATGACAGAGACCGGTTCATGGCGCCGCATCACTCAAAACACCAATGGCGAGCGCCTCTCAGACTTCCACCAAGCATCGATCGACTGGTACCGAGCCCGCGGATGAGTAACGAGATCATCGCCGCCGGTTCTGTCATCTGGCGCAAGATTGATGGTGAGATCCAAGTAGCCCTCGTTCATAGACCTCGCTACGACGATTGGTCGCTTCCAAAAGGAAAGTTAGATTCTGGTGAAGCGCTCATCGCCTGTGCCTACCGCGAGACGTTAGAAGAGACGAACCTCAACGTCTCTTTCGGTCCTTATATTGGTGATATCGAATATTTCGTCGCTGACGGACTCAAGCGAGTGCACTATTGGTCGGCCCGACTTGTTGGGGATGCTTCAGATTTTCATGCCAACGATGAGGTTGATCTACTCGAATGGCTTTCACTTGAAGATGCGGTTGAGAAGGTCACACGCGATTCAGACCGCGAGATCATCGCGAAGTTCAACGACATTCCATTCGATTCCTACCCACTCATCATGCTCCGCCATGCAAAGGCGCTAGCGCGCGAGGAGTGGCGAGGCGAAGATGAAGATCGACCATTAGAACAATTAGGTCAGCTCCAGGCCAAGCGGATGCTCTCCCTCTTTCAGGTCTATGGCCTCACCCAGATCCACACATCAGATGCGGTTCGTTGTCATGACACGGTCGAGCAGATGGCGAAGGCCCTTGGCATCACGATGAAGATTACAAATAAGGTAAGTGAATACACCTGGAAGAAGAATAAAGAGAAGGCGATCGATTACGCCAAGGATCTCATCAAGGATAATGAGCCGATCGTGCTCTGCAGCCATAATCCAGTGTTACCCCGCATGATGGAGAAACTCACAAAAAAGATTGATTTTGACTATCCATCGAACAAGTTAGAACCAGGTGATTCCTGGATACTGCACCATAATAAGAAGGAAGTTGTGCAGATCGATCGGCTAGATGCGCCGGTAAAATAGGCGTAACTTCTTACTTTTCGGTCCAGTCCATCCACTTAAGAACAACGCCTTCACGAAGTGCCCA
>DAINQZ010000006.1:0-18283 GCA_036742235.1 Candidatus Nanopelagicaceae bacterium
CTCTTGATCGCAACATGGGGCGTATACCCAATCTCATACCTCATCCCAATCCTCGTGAAGAACCCAACTGCAGCACAGGCTGCATCACTCTTCACAGAGCGTCAGATCGGTTACACAATCGCTGACGTCGCTGCTAAGTGCGTATTCGGTCTTACAATCTTCAAGATCGCTCGCATGAAGTCAGCTGCTGAAGGAATGGCAGACTCACACTAAGTAAGTACTAAAAAGGGGAGGCGCTCTGCGTCTCCCCTTTTTTTTATGCCCGCTTAAGAAGGATTTAAGGGTGGGTGTGAGAGGCTTTACCTATGAACAACTTGCGCATGTGGGCCTATGCAATGATCGCTACCGGACTCATCAACTGGGATTATCAGCGCGCACAATCCAACATTGCGATACATAGCCTCGCGATTGTTGTTCCGGGTTTCTTACTCTTGACCTCTACCTTTGTGCCATCACTAAAGGCCTCTCTGCAGAAGAAGAGTGTGCAAGCGATCTGGTTTGTTATCGGTGCAGCAGCGCTCGCCTACGCTTTTATTAATTAGTTTTACGCACTACGCGACGGGCATTAGCACGGGCTTCTAGCTTCTCCCATTGAACCGGGTCGGTCGTAAATTCAGCTAACTCATTCATCTTGCCATTACCGTGATAATCACTCGACCCTGTCATCGCAAGGTCGGCACTGGTCGCGATGCTCAAAAGCAACTCTTGTTGTTCTAGAGTCTGGTCGCGATGCTTCACTTCGATGCCATCAAGACCAGCAGCGATATAAGAATCAAAGCTCTCAAGGCTCACAACTCGACCGCGTAGCGATGCCAATGGATGGGCGATGACAGCGACACCACCTGCTGCCTTGATTGCGGCGATCGCGACCTCTGGCGTTGGTGAGTAATGTGCGACGTAGAACGGTGAACTATTCGCTAGCCAATCGGCGAAGACTTCATCGCGGCTCTTTGCTAATCCCTTTGCAACCAGTGCATCGGCTAAGTGCGGGCGACCTAGCGTTGCGCCTTCACTGAGCTGCGCATGGACTTCTTCAATGGTGATCTCGATACCTGCAGCGTTCATCTTGGCAATGATGCGCTCCATTCGGCCCAGACGATTGTCGCGAGTGGCAGCCATCATCTCTTGTAGTGGTTGGTTCTCGCGATTAAAGAGCAGGCCGAGCATGTGAACGCTAATGCCATCTTCGGTCTGGCAGGAGATCTCTGAACCAAGGACTAAATCCATGCCGGGACGGAGCCACTCGATCGCCTCATCCCAGCCAGCGACCGTGTCATGGTCGGTGAGTGCGAGTGTGGTGATTCCTTGTGAGAGCGCTTTGTTGATTAACTCGCTTGGACGATCAGTGCCATCGCTAAAGTTTGAATGGGTATGGAGATCGATCTTCACTTTGAATTACGACCTAGTACAAAGATTGAGCAACCAATCAAGATACCAATGACACCGGGAATGATTCCGATGCTTGGCTTCTGATGGAGCCAGATCCAGGCGAAGATCGAAGCAACAGGGACCTCAAAGAAGACGATCAGTGAGACGACGACTGGTGAGAGGCGCTTGAGCGAGAGGTTAAACATCGTATGTCCCAAGATTTGAGCGCCAAGAACGAGCAAGATCAGCCAGAGCCACTGAATCCGTGGGAAGGCGATGAAGGTCGAACCAGTGAGGAAGATGACGGGCAGGACTGTGAGCGCACAGACTCCGTAACAGACGCTGGTGTAGGTAGAGGTCGCAATATCTTTCTGTACATTCGAGCCGATCATGACATAGATCGCTGCAAGCGCGGCACAGAGGATGGCGAAGAGATCGCCTTCAAAGGCGCGTAGCGAGAGCTTGAGATCGACGCCAGTAATCACGACCACGGAAGCAAAGGCGATCAACATTCCGATGAGAGAGATGCGGGCAATGTGGCCGCCCTTGAAGCGAACGTAGATCGCACTAAAGATTGGCTGCAAAGCCGTGAGCGCAGTTCCAGCAGCGACGCTGGTAAAACGCATCGCTAAGAAAAATCCGATGAAGTGGAGCGCTAAGAATATTCCAGAGATTGCAGCTATCCCGATTGCCCGTCGGTTCGCTCGGACTTTCCACTCCCCTTTCTTAATAGCGAAGGGTGCCATGATCAGTGAGCCGCAGAGGTTACGCCAGAAGATCAAGGTTGGGACTGGCATCAGGCTCTTGGCGATGAGAGGACCAGATGTTCCGATCCCAAGAATGCCCAGTAGGAGAATCGGAATATCGCGGCCTTCAGGCAGGGCGGTATGGTCTTGAGTTTTACTCATCCGGCGAAGGTGAACCAGAGCATGGCAGTGACACAGAGTGCGACGATGCTAATAATGAGAAGGTAGATCGCACTCATTCGAGTCGATGCCGAGAACTCACCCATCAACCGCTTATCGCGAGAGATGCCGAACATATAGAGCAAGAGCGGTAACAAGAGCACAGCATTAATAATCTGCGAGATGATCAAGATCGTGATGAGTGGTGCACCGGGGATCAAGATGAGTGATGCGGATAAGACCGTGATCGCGGCAAAGGTTGAGTAGAAGAGTGGTGCTTCAGAGTATGAATCATCGAGAGCGGCAGGGCGGCCGGTGAGATCACTGATCGAATATGCGGTCGAGAGCGGCAGGATTGAGGCGGCTAGGAGGGCAGCGCCGATAAGGCCAACAGCGAAGAGGTCCTTGGCAAGAGTTCCAGCAAGGGGTTTGAGGGCTGCGGCCGCCTGTGAGGCATCGGTGATGTTGGTGATGCCGTGGGCATTGAGGGTTGCTGCGCAGGTCACGATAACGAAGAAGCCAATGACGCCAGTGAGAAGTGAGCCAGTCCAGACATCCACACGTAAGAGCTTGAGGTCATCCTTTGATAGACGCTTATCTACTGCGTAGGACTGAATGAAGGCGAGGCCCCATGGTGCAAGCGTTGTACCCAAAGTCGCAGTCGCTAAGTAGATCGCATCGTGGTTGAACGGAATCGATGGAACAACAAGTCCCTTGAATGCTGCGCCCCAATGTGGATGGGACATGAAACCGGCGATGATGTAGGCAAAGAAGACGGCACAGAGTGCGAAGAAGACCTTCTCAACACGGGCAAAAGATCCACGTAACACAAGTGCTGATACAACTACTGCGGCAATCGGCACCGTGATGTAACGAGAGAGTCCAAAGAGTTGGCCTGCAGCGGCGATACCAGCAAATTCAGCGGTCATGGTTCCGATATTTGCGACCACTAATGCACTCGCACTCAAGATGCCAGAGCGCGCGCCATACTTCTGGCGAACTAATCCGAGCAGACCTTGACGAGTAACCACACCAATACGTGCACCGAGATCTTGGAAGATAATCAGCGCAATCGTTGAAATAGTAAGAGTCCACATTAAGCGATAGCCGTAATGTGCACCGAGTTGTGAGTACGTGGTGATACCTGCTGGATCATCATCAGAGAGTCCGGCGAGAACTCCTGGACCCATAACACCTAAGAATGCGGCGAGACGAATCTTGCGTGGTGAGATCTGACGCTTCTCGCGCACGCTCTTTGTGGTGCTCATGCCCGACCTTCATCTGATGTCAGCGCATCGACCAAGTCATCGGCGAGGATTCGACCAATTGGCTTACCCTTTTCATCAACGACAACGATCGAAGAGCCACGGTTATTAGAGAACTCTTCGATAACTTCATCAAGCGGGGTATCGATCTTTACCGCTGTAGGGAATGGCGCAGAAATCAACGATTCGATGAGTGCGCTCGACTTAGCCGCTACGAGTTCGATCGTCTGAATATGGTCAACGAGGCGACCCTTGGAATCAACGACAAGTACGCCATCGACCACATCGCGCTCTTTATGCTCAATTAATAGCTTGATCGCGCTCTCAACGGTATCGCTCTGCTTGATCACGAGCATGTGGGTCGTCATCATTCCGCCGGCAACCTTCTCATCGAAGGAGATCAGTTCGCGAAGCACCTTGGCGGTTGGCTTATCCATATTGGCAAGAATGGCGTCACGGTGTTCGATCTCAAGGTCACGCATTACTTCGGCAGATTCATCTGGTTCCATGAGTGCGAGAAGTTCGGCGGCGCGTTCGGCTGGAAGTCCGCGAAGCAGACCTTGAAGATCTTCCTCTTCCATCTCCTCCAACGCATCTGCAGCCAAGTTTGGATCTAAGAGATCGACGAAGGCACCTTGTTCACGGCCAGCAAGATCTTCAAGTAAGTCGGCAAGGTCAGCTGGGCGAAGTTGTGAAAGTTTTGAACGATGGCCTGCAGTGCGAACAACACCGGTTCCACTTGTCAGCGATGCGATCGTTGCCCAGTCGACGACATGGTCCGGGGTCGGAAGGCGACTGAGTGATCCAGGAAAGAGTCTGCGGACAAAGGATCGGAAGGAGATATCTACTCCAACGAGTCGAACCTCTTTATCGAGCGTTGCAAGATAGAGATCAGAGGAGCGAACCACACGAAGGCCATCGACATCAACGATCTGATGATCAAGCACATCGGCATCAAGGAGTGATTCACCGTCACGGCGTTGGAAATCTTCTAAGTTGATCTTGAGTGAGGAGATCCGAATTTCCGAGTGAGTTAAGGACGAGATCTTCGCGCCATTGATATAAGACTTACGCTGGCCTACTTTGACGATCAAACCCGATACTGGAGGATACGTAGCATCATCGTTTCGAACGACGATATCAACGAGGCGACCAATATCTCGGCCACTCTCATCCCGAACTGGACGACCGATGAGACCCGAGACTGAGACGAGAGATTCCCGAATCGACTTCTTGGTGAGAGCTGAGTCTGAGCGACCAACAATCTTCTTCGCCACAGTATTAATCGTGCTCACTGGTGGCGTTTTCATACCCGAATCTTACGTGTGAAGGGTGAGCGGGACTCCCACTAACGAGCGCGGACGCTGCATTAACTTAGCCAAGAGTTCATCGATCGCCTTGCTGGCTGGGGCATCGGGCTTTGCCAGGGTGATCGGCTCCCCGTTATCTCCGCCTTCACGAAGCGCCCCATCGAATGGGATCTGGGCTAGAAGGGCGACATCGCCGCCGACCAGATTAGATAAGCGGGTTGCGGTCTCTTGGCCGCCGCCGCTACCGAAGATCGAGATCGATTCACCGCACTTCGGGCAGCTGATATCACTCATATTTTCCACGACGCCCAAGATATGTTGCTTGAGCTGGTGCGCTATTCGACCGGCCCGTTCTGCAACCTCGGCAGCTGCAACCTGTGGGGTTGTGACAACGAGAATCTCTGATGCAGGCAGAAGTTGTCCGAGTGAGATCGCAATATCGCCAGTACCAGGTGGTAGATCTAAGAGAAGAAGATCTAAGTCGCCCCAGTACGCATCGCTCAATAACTGTTCGAGGACGCGATGGAGCAATGGTCCGCGGTAAGCAATTGGATCTGATCGTTCTGGCTTGAACATCTCCATCGAAACAATCTTCACGCCATAATTTTCAACGGGGATAAAGAATTGATCGATTGCAGTAGGACGTTGACCAAGTACACCTAAGAGCCGTGGAATCGAGTGACCGTAGACATCGGCATCAAGGATTCCAACTTTATAACCCTTGCGAGCCGCAGCAACTGCGAGGTTTGCTGTGATCGAAGATTTTCCAACGCCACCTTTGCCAGATGCAATACCGATAACGCGAGTAAGTGATGATGGATCAGCGAATTGAATCGTCTTATCGCGACCACCGCGCATTAACTTCTTGACATTGTTGCGCTGCTCTTCATTCATGGCACCGAATTGAAGATCGATCTTCAGGGTGCCATCAACGCTCAATACTGCAGCGCGGATATCGCGGTCGAGACGATCCTTCATAGGACAGCCAGAGATCGTTAAAAGAATATGTAGAGATGCAGTTGAACCATTGAGCGATACTGACTCGACCATACCGAGTTCGGTAATTGAGCGATGAAGCTCTGGGTCAATAACCTTGCTTAGGGCTTCTCGAATCAGTTCAACGTGAGATTGGCTCATAAGAGATCTGGATCAATCTTCGCCTCTTTTGTGAGATCGCGAATCTCTCGAAGTTCGTTCATAGGGACTGCGCCCTCAACACCCTCATTAATTGTCTTCATAATGAAGCGCTTTGGGTGCAGATCGGTCACATTGAGATCCTCAAAGCCGGGACCGAGATTCTCGCGCAACTCGTGCGTTGCAACAGAGGTGAGTTCTTTCAATCGGCGAATCAGTTTCGCGGCATCAGAAGCAACCTGGGGCAGGCGATCTGGACCGACCAGGATCACTCCTAGAACAGCGAGAAGGAGCCACTCCCCGGCACCAATATTGAACATAGGCAGAGCCTACCCGCCTACCCCTATTAGGACTATTTGCCGGCAACCAGAGTGATCGAGGCCGACAAGGTCAGCGAGCCGCGCAGGTATTTAACCGTCACGCGATCACCAACGTTATGGGAGCGAATCGCAACCACGAGTTCATCTGAATTTGCGATCGCCTTGCCATCGAGTTCAATAATGATATCTCCGGCACGTAGTCCTGCCTTTGCAGCAGGCCCACCGGCGAGGATTGCTGAGCCACGCGTTGTAATCCGCGCACCGGTTCCAGAGAAGGTCGTGTCGACTGAGATTCCCATAATTGGATAGGTCGCCTTGCCAGTCTTAATGATCTGTTCGGCAGTCTTCTTCGCTTGATTAATCGGAATCGCAAAGCCGAGGCCAATCGAACCTGATTGGCTAGCAAAGTTTGAACCAAGTGATGCAATCGCAGAGTTCACACCAATCACTGCACCATTGGCATCGACAAGTGGACCGCCAGAGTTTCCTGGATTAATTGCCGCATCAGTTTGGAGCGCGTTAATAAAGGAGTTCTGACCAGTTCCACCACCAGATGTCACGGGGCGATCCTTAGCCGAGATAATTCCTGAAGTCACAGTTCCAGCAAGGCCGAGTGGCGATCCAATTGCAATAACAGAATCACCCACTTGAATAGTGTCAGAGTTACCAAGCTGAAGTGCAGGCGAGTCAGTAACATCAATTTTTAATACCGCAAGATCGTACGATCCATCGCGGCCCATAACTGTTGCCGGATAACTCTTACCGTTTACGAGATTGACGGTAATTGATCCACCACTTGTGACAGCGCCTTCAATCACGTGGTTATTAGTGAGAATTGTGCCATCGCTCTGGATAAAGAATCCCGAACCAGTATCGCCGCCCTGCGGAGTCTGGGCATCAATAGAGACAACAGATGGTGAGACTCGCGCTGCGATTCCAGCGATCGAATCTGGCGCACGCGAGATCGAAGAGTGGGTTGAAACAAGATTGGTGTTATGTGAAGTAAATAGGCGATCAACAGCTGCGCCCGCTCCACCAGCAACTAAGGCCATGACAAGTGCGAGGCGAATGCCGATCGAAGGAATGCGAGATTGAGGAGCAGGGGTTTCAACTGGGGCTGCAGATAACCACCACGGCTGACTCGCAGGAGGAATCACTGGCTGGGCTGGGGCTGCTGGATTAATTGGGCTCTCTTCGTCACTCATGATAACGATCTTATAAGGCGAACCTTAAAGCCGCCTTAAATCAAGCTTTGGTAGCGAGCAGAACTCCAGCGCCAAGGGGAAGCAGGGTGGAGTGCCAGCGGGAATCCTCTTTGATGGCGCGGATGCCATCGCGACGGGAGATACTCTCAAAGTCACGTTGGGTTGGGTCTGCAACCTTGCCGCCGCTGAGGGCATGGTCGATGACCAGGGTCCCACCCGGGCGCAAGAGTCGGTAGGCCTCATGGATGAGATCCATCAAATCAGCGCTGACCCGAATGACTACGAGGTCGTAATTCGCATCAGCAAGTTTTCCGACGACATCGTTGATCACGCCGGTAATAAGACGGAAGCGTTGCGCCGCAATTCCAGCATCTTCAAAGCTCTGACGAGCAGCCGTTGATAGCTCTCGTTCGGTATCTATAGATGTCAGGATCCCATCGCGTGGCATCCCCTGAAAAAGCCAGAGAGCGCTGACGCCAGATCCGGTTCCAATTTCAACAACAGATTTTGCTTGGGCTTGGCTTGCAGCAAATTGAAGAAGGCCACCGACTGCAGGAGATGGATCCTGCGCATCACATTCAACACCATATGCACGTGCTTGCTGCATGAAGATATCCTCACGAACATAACTCTCAGAGTAAGCAGTCATATCTCCGCGGTTGCCGATTGTTGTCACAGAGATTTAATCCAATCGATCAATACGCGAACACCCGATGCGGTTCCACCCTTTGGATTTTCACCCGAATCAGTTTCAGATCGTCCAGAGCCCGCAATATCGAGATGGACCCAACGACGATCTCCGACAAACTTCTCTAAGAAGAGTGCGGCGGTAATTGAACCTGCGCCAAATTTCTTTCGATCGATGTGGGCATAATCTGCGATATCGCTATGGAGCGCTTCGGAGTAATCATCTACTAAAGGCATATGCCAGACATTATCGCCAATGCGTTTTCCAGCTTCATAAATATCTGCGGCAAGGCGAGCATCTCGTGAATACATCGCCGCATATTGGCGACCAAGGCCAATGCGAACCGCCCCAGTAAGGGTTGCAATATCCACCAAATAATCTGGCTTTAATTCACGATCGGCATATGCCAAGCCGTCGGCTAAGACCAAGCGACCCTCAGCATCAGTATCGAGAACTTCGACTGTGGTCCCGCCGTACTGAGTGATGACATCAGATGGGCGTTGAGCGGTGCCAGAGATGAAGTTAGCCGCGCACATCATGAGCGCTGTAACTCTGACCTTTGGCGCAACTTCAGCCATGGCGAGCGTTGTAGCCATCACGATTGCAGCACCTGACATATCTGTCTTCATCGGCGCCATATCTTCCCAACCGCGCTTAATTGAATAGCCGCCGGTATCAAAGGTGATTCCCTTTCCAACGAGAACAACATGTGGCCACTTTGCTGATCCGCGTGGTGCATATGTCACTTCAATCATTCTTGGGCCGGGATTTGGTTGCGAACCACCGACGGCCTTAAGGCCTCCGAACTTATTGAGGGCAGCACCAGATAAGACTTTCACGGAGAGCGCAGAAGAGTTGATCTTCTTCACGGCCTTCTTTGTTTCAGCGGCCATCCATGCTGGGTCCTTCTCAGCTGATGTCTCGTGAATTAAATCGCGAGCGAGCCAGACTGCTTCAACGAGAGCATGTGAGTATTCAACTTCAGCAGCAAACTTTCCATAATGAATAAAGGTGCAACTCTTTGGAGTTGTCGATGTTTTGCGATTCCAGAGATACTGCGAGAGAGCGAGCGCATTGAGATGAACAACCGCGTGATCAGGAGTTGAGAGAATTCCGTTGAAGACGGTGACCGACTTACCTTTAACTTTGCGACCAAGTGCAACGCCAGCCTTACGATAATCAGCAGCTTCACCTGTTCCGATTCCAACAATGTAGATCCGCTTTACAGATCCTTGATTGACAGGAATCTCAATCAGTTCGCCAGCCTTTGCTGCGAACTCTGGCCATTGCGAAAGTACCTGCGCGAAATCGAGAGCGAAGTCGGCTACCGCACGATCTGAAACTGAGTTTGAGGAGAGAGTGGGGCCGTTATCCGAACTCGTGGCTGCCAGTGCGACGGCATCGCAGCCGTCGAAGGAGAGCTCTGATGGAGAGGAGTAGAGGCGAATCTCAGGAGGGGTAGCGGTCTTCACACCCCGACCTTATAGAAAATTACTTCTTTACGAGGGCTACTGCGGCCTGAAGGACGTTGCCGAGGTTGGTTGCTTCCTCGATATTGAGTTCGACGACGAGTCGTCCGCCACCTTCAAGTGGGATACGCATAACCATGCTGCGAGCTTCCTTGGTAACTTCCATCGGACCATCGCCAGTACGGGGTTTCATCGCTGCCATAGGAGAAGTATCCCTTACTTACGGGTAAGAGAGGAAATCGAAAAAACCACAAATCCCGCGTAGCAGGCGGGCCGGAATATTAATTTTTTGTAATCGCCTCGAGAATTCGACTTTTACCTCTGGCAATGACCGATTCAACGGCGCGATCTGGCACCCCAAGGGCGGCTGCGATCTCGGCGCTGGTACGTCCCTTGATGTAGTGCAGAGTCAGGATGAAGCTCTCCTCTTCAGGTAGCTCGGCTAAGAGCTGCGCGAGGGTCCGCTCTGCAGGTGATTGGGACACGGGGTCAGATTACCTGTGCTTATTGACGGGAGAGGGCGTTCAGCGCCTCATCTACCTGAGTAGTCCACGAGATCAATTCAATCTGGCCGCTCTTGAGTAAATTGTGACTGG
The DNA here is from genome assembly GCA_036742235.1 of Candidatus Nanopelagicaceae bacterium. GTDB lineage: Bacteria > Actinomycetota > Actinomycetes > Nanopelagicales > Nanopelagicaceae > PALSA-747. The sequence continues at coordinate 10,261 of DAINQZ010000006.1, forward strand.
CTAAATGATCGAGTGCGCCCTTAAGTGGCACAAAGGCCCCCACCGGATCAAGGACGGCGATCGGCTTATTGTGGAATGACAGGTAGCGACCGACCCAGATCTCGAAGAACTCTTCGAGTGTGCCGATTCCACCAGGGAGGGCAATAAAGCCATCAGATAACTCTTCGATCATCGCTTTACGTTCGCGCATGGTGTCAACGAGATGGAGTTCGGTCGCTTCTGGATCTTGGATCTCACGATCAACTAAGTTGCGAGGAATCACGCCGATTGTCTTGGCGCCATGATCACGAGCACCACGAGCAACTGCGCCCATCATCGAAACTTTTGCGCCACCCCAGACCAGATCATGACCTGCGAGTGCGATCCCTTTGCCAAGTTCGTAGGCGAAGTCGATGAGCGCTGGGTCTAAGCCAGGTGCAGATGAGCAGTAGACAGAGACCTTCATGCTCATAACTCTAGTCCGCCGACGCAGAGTTGGGTCAATTTGATAGGTTTCGGATATGAGTACAGGGGTTAATACCGAGAGATCTGCATATGGATTTGGCGTTGTAACAGTTGCTGCCAATGGCGACATTCTCGACACCTGGTATCTCGCAGTAGGCCTCGGTTCAGCAAGTGCTGCAACCGCACCTGATCGCACTGCTTACTTGGATGCCGATGCGGTTCGTGGTGTTACTAAAAAGATTGTAGATCTTGAGATCTCACTCGATGATGCGCCAAAGAGCGCGGAAGATGCCTACTTGCGCCTTCACTTACTCTCACATCGCTTAGTGAAGCCACACGGTCAAAATCTCGATGGTCTCTTCGGTCTACTTACCAATGTTGCATGGACATCTGCTGGACCATGTTCACTCGTTGATTTCCCGGCTACTGCTGCAAAGCTCCGCGCGACCTATGGAAACCTCACCGTCTTTGGCGTAGATAAATTCCCGCGGATGGTTGATTACGTCATCCCTGATGGCGTCCGTATTGCAGATGCAGATCGCGTAAGACTCGGTGCCTATCTCTCATCTGGCACGACGGTTATGCACGAAGGATTTGTGAACTTCAATGCCGGAACACTTGGCAAGTCGATGGTCGAAGGTCGCATCAGTGCTGGCGTTGTAGTTGGCGATGGCAGCGATATTGGTGGTGGCGCATCGATCATGGGAACTCTCAGTGGCGGTGGCAAAGAAGTTATTGCAATTGGTGAGCGTTCACTTCTTGGCGCTAATGCTGGCGTTGGAATCTCACTTGGCAACGATTGCATCGTCGAATCAGGTGTCTACATCACTGCTGGATCGAAGGTTGCCCTGCCTGATGGTTCGGTCGTAAAAGCACGTGAACTATCTGGCGCTAATAACTTAATCTTCCGTCGCAACTCACAGAGTGGCGCACTTGAGGCACTACCTAAGACCGGACAATGGGATGGTCTTAACTCAATTCTCCACGCTAATTAATCTGGAACCACGATGCTGGGATCTTCAGCTTCGTCTTAAATACTCCGACGAGCAGCGTTGCCTTTACTCCGGTTGATGATGTTGCCGTCAGGCTAATGACGCTATTTGATGGGGTCCTGGCATCGATCGCAATGGATGCAACATCGGGTAATCCAAATGCGGCGCTCATATCCTTCTGATTGATCACGCGCTGCCAATGCGAATACGTAGGATTTAAGACGAGATCGAGCGAATACGGATCTGCCACATTGGTGAGGTACGGGTAGGCCGTTCCCCAGACATCTTCACTGCGTTGAGTCATACCGCCACTTGAAGAGAAGAAATAGACATTGATTGGTGCGTTGTTATAGGTCACAGTCATGCCGGCGGTTGCATCGACCGCTGCTTTCCAGAGAGCGCCAATGAGTGGCTCAGACTCTTTCGAATAACCCACGAAGTTCTGGTCATAGATTGTGCTGTAGACATTGCAGTCGCATTCTTTGCGAATAGTTGCAATTCGAGCCAAGCCGTAGGTGCGAGATGCAATCGCTTGCGATTGAATCGCTGCGGTCGGCCACGCAGAACTCATCTCGCTGATGCCATAGATATATTCAGTATCAAGAGCGAGCGTCGTCGTCACTTCCATCTTGCTTGCGACGGCACGAAGTGCAACTGAGCCATACTTCAAGGAGATGCCCGCGACCTTAACGACGCCATCCCATTTAACAGAGAAGAGCGCACCTGAAGGAACTATCACAGTAGGTGATCCCTTTAATGTGATGGTTGGGGAGATAACTTTTCCGACCATTGAAAACTTGAGCGTTGCACCTTGTGGCACGGCGATAGGTGTCGTTGTGAGATCACCTTTATACAACTGAAGGCTTGTACCTGTAATTGCTTGGTAGGTCGATTGGTGGGCGATATTGACGCGGATCGACTGGGTTATTGGTGCTGTAGTGACCTGGGTGCCAGGAAAGTAGTAAGTGAGAATGTCGGTAGCGCTCTTGCCTTCAAGGGCCAGTCCCTCGGCGCCAATCTGGCTTAATCCAACCCCGTGACCAAAGCCTGATCCGGTGATGATAAAACGCACCGGGAGCACGTCGGCAACGGCAGTTGTAGGAATCAGAAGTACGAGTAGCCCGGCAAGAAGAGCTTTCACAACCTTCATTATTCGACCAGATCAGCAGGTGAAGAGAGGAAACCAATTCCCCATGAGATATGCATAGTTGCTAAGACCGCTGGTAAGCAGAGGCGCTCGATCAGACTCTTTCCAATGGCGAGTGAAGAGAGGAAAATCGCCGCGGCATAACTAAGTGCGGGGATGAAGAAGAGTGGATTCACAGTGATCCCGGTGATGAGGGATAGTGCAATGAGGAGAGTCGCTAGTGGTGGGGCCAAGTAGCGATAATTGATGGTGCCCTTATGTCGACGCGTGACTGCACGGCGCCAGCGGCCATATTCAAAGTATTGCTTTGCAAGTGCTTTTAGGTTTGGACGTGGGCGATAGACAACTTCAAGTCGTGGATCAAACCAGATAGTCCCGCCAGCTTCACGCAATCTAAAATTCAACTCCCAATCTTGAGCGCGAATAAATCTGCTGTCATATCCACCAGCAGCATTGATCGCCGACTTCTTAAATACACCGAGATAAACGGTATCTGCAGGGCCAGCAGTTCCACCCACATGGAAGCGCGCACCGCCAACACCAATCGGTGAACGCATCGCACGAGCAACTGCATTCTCAAAACCAGTCTTACCGACAGCGGCCATGATGCCGCCGACATTTACTGCATTGCTTGATTCCATGATCTCAACCGCATCGTTGATATAACTCTTTGAAATTTCGGCATGGCCATCGATGCGGCAGATGATTTCGTATGTGGATGCGGCGATCGCTGCATTGAGGCCAGCGGCGGTTCGACCAGTGGGATTTTCTACAAGGACAATTCGTGAATCCTTCGCCCGTAATTCGGCCGCAATCTCATTCGTGCGATCTTTAGAAGGTCCGAGCGCCAAGATGACTTCGAGCTCCCCCGAATACTGCTGGGCCAAGATTGCCGAAATAGCGTCAGCAAGGAACCGCTCCTCATTGAGGATCGGAAGTACAACGCTGACACCAGGCTTCATAGATACCCACCGTATCGTTTCGGGGCACTACTATCTCTGCAATGGCACTTAAAATCTCTGTGATTGGCACCGGCTATCTCGGTGCGACTCATGCTGCCTGCATATCTAGCCTTGGCTTTGAGGTTGTCGGCATCGATACCGACCCTGCAAAGGTCGCCACACTCCAGCAAGGCAGAGTTCCATTCTTTGAACCCGACCTTGAAGATCTCTTGGCGAAAGAGATTGCAACAGGTCGCCTCACTTTTAGCAGTTCATTCGACGATATCAAAGATGCCGATGTGCACTTCATTTGCGTCGGTACCCCACAAGTAAAAGATGGCCTCGCCGCGGACCTTACTTACGTTAATGGTGCACTCGAATCGATCGCGCCGATCATCAAGGCTGGTTCACTCGTTGTTGGTAAGTCGACCGTCCCAGTTGGTACAGCGGCACGATTGCGTGCACGTTTGCTCGAACTCAACCCAGATGCAGATCTCGCCTGGAACCCAGAATTCTTACGTGAAGGCTTTGCCGTCGATGACACACTCCATCCAAATCGGTTAGTGGTTGGTGTGACAAATGATCGCGCCGAAGCAATCCTTAAAGAGGTCTACGCCAAAAATCTTGAAGAAGGAACGCCATGGGTTCGCGCGGATCTTCCAACATCCGAACTTGTAAAGGTTGCAGCGAATTCCTTCCTCGCTACGAAGATCTCCTTCATCAACGCTATGGCTGAGATCTGCGAATCTGCAGGTGGAGATGTCACCGTCCTTGCTAAAGCAATCGGTTATGACCCACGTATCGGTAGCCGGTTCTTGCAGGCAGGTATTGGTTTTGGTGGCGGCTGTCTTCCAAAAGATATTCGCGCATTTATGGCACGTGCCGAAGAGCTCGGTGCTCAACAAGCCCTTGAATTCTTACGTGAAATCGATTCGATCAACCTCCGCGCTCGCCAACGGGTAATTGATCTCGTCCGCAAAGATCTTTCAGAAGATTTAGTGGGTAAGAAAGTTGCAGTACTCGGTGCAGCATTTAAGCCAGATAGCGATGATGTGCGCGACTCCCCAGCACTCGATATCGCAGTGCAGATCCACGCAGCCGGTGCCAATGTTGTTGTGCATGATCCCAAGGCAACCGGCCCGGCATCAAAGCGCTTCCCAGCACTTACCTTCACCGAAGATATCAATGAATGCGTGAAGGATGCTGAAATCGTTCTGCACCTCACTGAATGGAAGATCTATCGCGAACTTGATCCTGCCGCCGTTAAAGGGTTAGTAAAGCGTGCGATTTTGATCGATGGTCGCAATATGTTGGACCGCAGCGCGTGGCAGGCAGCTGGTTGGCATGTACGAGCCCTTGGACGAGCCGACACTAATTAGTAGACTCTGCGCATGGCTGGAGAGATCATGCGTAGTGAGATCAATGAGATTCCAGCAGTCTTCAATCGCCTCTTAGAAGCTAGCGAGACCTTCTCTTCGGTCCAGAAACTTCTCGCCACACAATCAATCAAATCTGCCCTGATCTTGGCACGTGGCACATCTGATAACGCAGCTCACTTTTTGAAGTATCTCATTGAGACCCAGATCGGTATTCCAGTAGGTCTCACGTCACCATCTTCTGTCACGATTTACAACACTGACTTACATTTTGAGGATGTGCTCGTTGTAGCGATCAGCCAGAGCGGACAGTCACCTGACCTGGTTGCCTACGCAACCTCTGCCCAAGGTGCTGGTGCGACTCTCATCTCGATGACGAATGACGCTGCCTCACCATTAGCAAAACTTGCCGAGCTTCATATTGATCTTGCTGCTGGGCCAGAGCTCGCCGTAGCTGCGACAAAGAGTTACGCAGCCGAACTCTTAGCTTCATATCTCTTAGTAAGTGCCTGGTCTGGAAAGACCCATGCGGCTCAGAACCTGCCGGCGATTGCCGCAGAAGCGCTCGCCCTTGATATTGCTGAAGCGGTCTCTCGCTGCGATATTAATCGCGAGATCGTGATCCTCGGTCGTGGATTCTCTTACCCGAATGCCCGTGAAGCAGCGCTCAAGATTCAAGAGACCAATAAGGTTTCGGTTCAAGGACTTTCGACTGCCGATTATCTCCACGGACCAATCTCAGCGCTCACCGATCAGACCCAGGTCTTCCTCATTACCCCAGACCATATGCCGGTGACTTCGATGCAAGCAGAAGTAGAACGTATCCGAAAGAACTCTCCGCAGATCTTCTGGTTCGGTCGCGGGGGTATGGCGAATGCAGTTGAGATCACTATAGGCGGGGTATCGGCTCCAGATGAGATCGTCGCATCTATCGCTGATGCGATCCTCATTCAGCGCTTTGTGCTCGAACTCTGCATTAAAAATGGACTTGATCCAGATAGCCCAGCTGGTCTCTCTAAAGTGACGCTGACATATTAAGAATGAGTAGAGCAAGCTACGTAGATCTACAGACCAACGGTCATGGCGGTATCGACTTCCTTTCGGCCACCACAACCGATGAGATCCGCACTGCAACTCGCTCGCTTTATCAGGCGGGAGTTGCAGCATTTCTGCCGACACTGATCACTGCAGATCCAAACCAACTCCTAGCGAGTGCACGTCTTATTCGTGAAGTTCGCGAGAGTCAATCACCAGATGAGGCGAAGATCCTTGGCTTCCACCTAGAAGGCCCATTCATCTCTCATGAGAAGTGTGGTGTGCACCCACCTCACTTTATCCACGAACCCGATATTGATCTCATGAAGAAATATCTTGCGATTGAGGATGTGAAGATTGTGACGTTGGCACCTGAGCTTCCTGGTGCACTCGAACTCATTCGATTCTTAGTTGATCGCGGTGTCGTCGTCTCGCTCGGGCATTCCAATGCCACGATCGAAGAGGCAAATGCAGGATTTGATGCTGGTGCAACAACAGTCACACATCTCTATAACGCGATGTCAAAGTTCCCGGGACTCACAGAAGCTGCACTTGAGCGAGATGGCTTGGTCTTCCAGATCATTGTCGATGATGTTCATGTCACTCGCGTGAATGTTGCTAGTGCTCTCAAAGGTCGAGAAGATCGCTTCATCATCACAAACGACACTGTCGCTGCAGCAGGCATTGGCGAAGGCAGATTTGCCTTTGGCGATATGGAGATTGAAGTGCGCGATCATCAAGCGAGAAGGCTCGATGGAACTCTGGCGGGCGGGGTAGGTACGCTCGATCGATCACGAGCAATTCTTCACGAAATCGGTATCAGCGAAGCTGATTCGCTCGCGGCTGCAACGACTCGGCCACTGGCACTTATCGGAGGACGATTATGAGCAACGAGGCCATCATTAAAGATCTCACAGCGACACTCGGTCCCGATGCTGCGATCATCACAGATCCTTCCATTACGCCCTCGTACTCAAGGGATCAAGCTCCTTTTGCAGAGTCGGAACCGCCGATTGCAGTGGTCCTCGCTCGTAATGTCCAAACAATCTCGAACCTCTTGAAATTTGCTCATCAGAACTCTATTCCAGTCGTGACTCGTGGTGGTGGCTCTGGGTTGGCAGGTGGCGCGAACTCCACTGCTAACTCCATCGTCCTCTCACTTGAGAAGATGGATGAGATTCTTGATATCGATACGAAGAATATGATTGCTCGAGTTCAAGCTGGGGTTATTAATCTTGACCTCGATAAGGCAGCGAAGGAATTTGGTCTGGCTTATCTTCCAGATCCTGCCAGCCGCGAGTGGTCCACTATTGGCGGCAATGCGGCAACCAATGCCGGTGGAATGTGCTGCGTGAAGTATGGAGTGACATCACAACATGTCCGGGCCATGACTGTTGTCTTGGCAGATGGTGAAGTGATCAAACTTGGCAGCCCAACGAAGAAGGCTGTCACCACCTTAGATCTCACTCACTTGATGATTGGCTCTGAAGGCACGCTCGGCGTTATTGCTGAGATCACCGTCTCACTCGCTATTCGCCCTGCAACTCCTTCAACCTTGATTGCCACCTTCCCTTCCATTAAAGAAGCTGCAAGCACCAGTACCGAACTCTTAAAGTTCTCACCATCGATGCTCGAGATCGTTGATCAAACGACGATTAAGGCGGTCGAGGCGTGGAAGCCACTCGGCTTTGAATCTGCTGGTGCTGTCTTGATCATGCAGGTCGACGATGGCTCAGATCTCACTCCAGCGATTGATCTCTGCACCAAACGCGGCGCTATAGACGCCTTCTTCTCTAACGATCCAGCCGATACTGCGGACTTAATAGCCCTTCGAAAATTGGCATATCCAGCCCTAGAACGGCTAGGAATGACACTTTTAGATGATGTGGCAGTGCCGCTTACGGCTATCGCCAACCTTGTAGAGGCAGTTGAGGGCATCGCTGCGAAGCATCAATTAACTATCGCAGTCTTTGGTCATGCGGGTGATGGAAATCTTCATCCCACAATCGTCTACCCACATGGTGATCTTGAAGCGGCTGCTCGTGCCATTGAGGCATTTAGCGAGATTGTAAATGTGGCTCAATCATT
>DAINQZ010000006.1:18383-21687 GCA_036742235.1 Candidatus Nanopelagicaceae bacterium
GTAAAGATCTGCGGTACTTGATGTGCGATTCCACCAGTAAAGATGATCTTCATTCCACTCTGTCCCGTAACTTTGTCCATCCGAGAGATAAGTGCCTGAAGTTCGGCCGCAGCGCGATCCAAGATTGAGATAGCAGTGGGATCGGAGTTGAGCGCTTCACGCGCAACAACGGGCGTCAAACCGGCAACGACAGAGCGCTCTTGGCCATAGACGACCGATCGGATAGCGGCCCAATCTCGTGCGCCAAGTGCGGCACTTATTGCAGACGCTAAGTGATCGATCGCATCCTCTTCTAGTGTGGCGACCGTATGGCGGATCGCTTCTCTTCCAATCCAATAACCGGCGCCCTCATCACCAAGGAGGTAACCCCAGCCACCCATTCGAACAACTTCTGACCTAGATGTTATATGCATAGCAACCGAACCAGTGCCGGCATAGAGCAAGATACCTTCGCCTGGACTCAGATGGGCTCGATAAGCCAGCTCGATATCACTCATCAGTGTCACACTGGCACGTGGGAAGTGCTTGGTAAATAACACTTTAAGAGCCTCTTGGTCAGTTGGCGCCTGAGCCAACCCCGTAAATCCAGCGCAGATGGCCGTAACTTCACCGGCTGAAATCTGTGATGCGATCTCAGATAGGACCTCGTCGATTCGCTGCGCTGATTCTGGTCGGTAGATATGGCCATCCATCGCTTGAGATTTCCCAGAGTTAATGACGCCTTTACTATCTCGCACCGTCCACTTGGCGGCGGTTGCTCCGGCATCAATTCCTAAGAAGCTCATTCTTAACCTTTCACCGCTCCAGCAGTCAATCCCTTAATGAACTGTTCAGAGAGTATGAGATAGAGAATGATGAGTGGAAGCGAGGCAATCATCAGGCCAGCGAAGAGCACTCCCCATTGAGAGGCATACTCACCGAAGAAGATCGTGAGACCTTGCATAATAGTCTTCTTCTCTGGTGATTGAATAAAGACGAGTGGAAGAAAGAAGTCGTTCCATATTGGGATAGCGGCATAGATCGTCACGATTGCTAAACCTGGTCTCACAAGTGGCATCAGCACTTTACGGATCATCTGCCCTTCAGATGCACCATCCATTCGAGCAGCATTATCTAGATCAACCGGAAGAGCTCGGAAGAATCCACTCAGAATAAAGATTGCCGCCGGCAGCGATCCAGAGGCATAGACCAAGATCAGTCCAAGATGTGAATCGAGCAGATGCATCCACTTTAATTGGATAAAGAGCGGAAGGATCATCAACTTTGCAGGAATCAGCATGGCAGTCAGGACAAAGCCAAGAATGAGGTTCTGTCCGCGGAATTGATAGCGACCAAGAACAAAGCCAGCACCAACGCCAAATGCCAAAATCACAATGAGTGAACCACCTGTAATGATGAGTGAGTTCTTCAAGAAGTTGGCAAAGTCACCGTTCTGCCATACCTGGGCGAAGTTATGCCAGTAAGGATGCCGGGCAAGCTCCATAGGGTTGTTGGCAAAATCCGTGCTCGAGCGAAGCGATGAGTTAATCAAGAAGAAGACCGGCAAAAGCACGGAAATAGCGTTAAAAATAAGCACAGAACGCCAGAAGAGCTTTGAACTGATGAGTCTGATCATGCTTCGACCTCACGACCACGGAGCCATTTTGCTCCTAGCGTCGCCCCGACGCCGACGATAATAAAGATGATGACTCCAAGGGCCGAACCGATTCCAATCTGATTTGCTATCGAATCCACCGAACCAAAGGAGAGGCGATAGAACATGAGAGCCAAGGTGTCAGTGGCACCTGCAGGGCCGCCACTTGAGCCACCTAGAACATATGGAAGATCGAACCATTCGAATGCACCAATGAAGGTCAAGATCGTCACGATCGTCATAGATGGAGCAAGAAGCGGGAAGAGAATCTTTCTGAAAATCTGGCCCTCTGATGCGCCATCGATACGAGCCGCCTCAACATAGTCCGTGCTGATCGCATTGAGTCCAGCTAAGAAAATAATTGTTGGGAAACCGACCCAGCGCCATAGATTAATGAAGACCAGAGTAGGCAAGGCAGTAGATGTGTCGCCAAGCCAGGCACGAGCAAAGGTGTCGAGGTGAAGTGAGTGGAAGAGGTAATCGACTGGGCCAAAGAAGGGATTCAGAATGATTTGCCAGGTATAACCAACAATGACAAGTGAGAAAATCACAGGAAAGAATGCAACTGTGCGGTGAAACCGTTGTCCGCGGCGAATTTTAAAGAGTGCATAGGCTAGAAATATGCCAAGTGAGGTCTGGAAGAGGAAGATTCCGATAAAGACGAGGAAATTATGACGCATCGCCATAAAGAATTGATCGCGAAATGGGAAGTGGAAGAGGCGTGAAAAATTCTCGAAGCCGGCGAACGATCCGCGTTGGAAGCCGTTCCAGTGGAAGAAGGCGTAACTTAACGTTGTAAAGGCGGGAATGGTGGTGAAGATCAGAATTGTCGCTAAAGCTGGGGTCAGAAGGATGAGCGCCATTCTGTTCTGCTGACGCTTAAGTCCTTGCTTTGCCATGAGTGAATCTTGCCCCACATTTTCTAATAGAAGAAGAGAAGAAGAATCGTGTGAGGTGTAGAGGCAGCGCTGCCTTACACCTCACACGATCGTGATTATGTAGCTATTACTTCTTGGTGAATGGCGCGTACCAGGTTGCTACGCCATCTTGAATTGACTTTGCGAGTGCTTCCACAGTCAACGCACCACTTGCCACCTTTTGGAAGCCAGGCTGCATAATGGATGAGCTTGTTGGGGCACCGTAGCGGAAGCCAACGAGGGTGAGGAACGGAGTACCCATTGTTGGAATCTTGCGCTGCATTGCCGTGATTGCTGGTTCAGATGAGCTGATATTTGGAACTGGTGGAATCCACCCGAGCTGATTGGCGCCATCTTGCAACAATGGCTTGCTAGCGATGAAGTTCAAGAACTTCAAAGCCTCTGCCTTATGTGTTGTCTTTGCATTGATCGCATAAGCACCATCTGCCCAGTTTGTAACGTAGCGAGGTCCACCTGCTACAGCTGCTGGTGATGGGAACCATCCGATATTTGCATTGGCATTCAAAGAGCGGAAGTAGGAAAGTTCATAGCTACCACCGATATAGAAAGCAGCCTTGCCATTAGCGAAGAGTGCGCGCTGGGTATTGTAATCAAGACCACTTGCGCCTGCTGGCATGTATGGATAGAGATCAGTCTCAGCCTTGAGTGATGCTACAAATGCAGGATCATTGAAGTTGGTTGAGCCAGCAACGATGGAGTTGTAGAACGAGGTTCCGCCGTAGAAGGCAGGAGC
>DAINQZ010000006.1:21787-26504 GCA_036742235.1 Candidatus Nanopelagicaceae bacterium
TTAACGGTGATACCTGTTGCCGCCTGGAACTTAGCTGTTTCAGCTGTCCAGAAAGCGGTGTCCTCTGGACGCCAGCTCCAGAACGAGAGTTCTACTGAAGCATGCGCAGAAGATGCTGCAACGGCAGGAACAGCGATTGCTGATACTGCAATCATCGCAGCAACAAAACCACGAATGTGGCGATGTGCTTTCATCACTTATTTTCTCCTTGTTTGAGGGATGTGCGGGATTTAGAAGGTGATGGAACCTTTTCAGGATCTGCTACCTTCTTTCCAGAACGACTGGAAATCGCCGCCCTAGATTCTTCTAGAGCGGATTTGGTACCACTCCAGCTTCTCTGTGCCAAAGCAACACAGAGACAATCAACCACCGTTAACTGAGCAATGCGACTTGCGGTCGCTCCGCTTCGGAAGGTGGTTTCCCGAGCGGATGTGAATAGAACTAAATCTGCTATTGAAGCTGCTGGACTGCGGAGACCATTGGTTATCAAGATGATGGTCACACCACGTGCTTTAAATTCATTCATCACATCGAGAACATCAATTGTTGTACCGCTATGGCTGATTGCCACAAGGACATCGCCCTTCTTTAAGAGCGAGATTGATGTGAGCGCAGTGTGTGCATCACGCCAAGCGACGGATGATCGTCCAAGTCGATTGAGTTTGAGTTGTAGATCCATTGCGACATAACCACTGGATGCTAAACCGAAGGTAGCAATTGTTGGGGCCTTCTCCCAGGCATCAACGACTCGCGTGAATGTGATTGGATCTAAGCGTTCAGCGGTCGTTGCGATAGCAAGTGCATCAGCCGCAGCAATTTTTCGGATCACATCAGCTGGACCATCATCGATCGTAATACCGCCATCAAGATCGCGCATCGGTGTATCAAAGGTATTGAGTCGAGACACTTCTCCGACTAGAGCCATACGAAATTCTGGATAACCCTTGTAGCCAATCGCCTTAGCAAAGCGCACAACAGATGAGACAGATGTATCGCAGTGTGTGGCGATCTGAGAGATATTCAGCTTCGCACATCCAGCAGGATCATCGAGAACGGCTTGAGCGATCAAGAGCTCGGAGGCATGAAAGGAGCTAAGGGAGTTGCGGATTTCACCGAGTACATCGGTGGCGGGCCGGATGTGAGCGGGCGAGAGGGATTTCAAGATCACTCCTCTCGGCGAAAAACTTTTTCAGGTCATCGTTGGCCTGATGAAAATTATCGCCTAATAGAGGAGTGGGTCAAGAACCAACAGATAACGATTTCGTGACAGTTAGCCTTGATCTAACGCTTGGCGAATGTGGTTGGACGCGCTCTTGAGCCTACTTTCAGCCTCGGCTGCATCGACATGGAGCAAGATCATCAGGATTGCGACCTTCACCCGGTGATCTGACTTCTCCAGTGCCTCCTGAGCGCTCGCCCAGTCAGCTCCGGTCGCATTTTGAATGATGCGTACGGCTCGATCCTTCAATTTTGCATTAGTGATCTGCAGGTCGACCATCAGATTTCCAAAGGTCTTACCAAGTCGGATCATCGTAATGGTCGAGATCATATTGAGGACCATCTTCTGAGCCGTGCCGGATTTCAATCGGGTTGAGCCAGCAAGGAGTTCGGGTCCCGTATCAACCGCAATCGCATGAGTAGCGAGTTTCGTGATTTCTGACCCCGGATTGCTCGTGATGCCGACAGTAAGGGCGCCGATCTCATTTCCATATTTGAGAGCGCTAATAACATAGGGAGTCCGGCCACTAGCAGCGATTCCGAGAATCACATCCTTCGAGTTAGCCTCAATCTTTTTCAACTCTTCAATACTCGCCTCTTCATTATCTTCAGCAGCCTCTACAGCTTTGCGAAGAGCTACTTCACCACCTGCAATAAATGCGATCACTTCAGTGGGTGCTACAGAGAAGGTTGGTCCAAGTTCTGCTGCATCGAGAACTCCGAGGCGACCCGAAGTACCTGCGCCAAGATAAATAAGGCGTCCGCCTTGCATCATTCGATCGATGATGCCGTCAATAACAATCTTTATTGTTGGGAGAACTTCTGAGATTGCCTTAGGAACTTCAGCATCACTCTCATTCATGACTTGGAGTAATTCGCCGACTGTCATGACATCAAGGAGCGCAAATTTCTCATCAACCTGCTCGGTGCGCAGGGCCGCTAATTCCTCTTTAGAGGTCATGTCAGAAGGATAGAGCAGGAATGCGCTTCCTGGCGAGAAAGAGTTAGAAGATTAAAAGCCAGTCTTCTGATTGCGCTTAGCATTGAGGGTTTGACCCTTTTGAAGGGATTCAACGCGGGCCTTCTCCATCAAGCCAGCAACCTTTACCGAGATTCCGGCATCTGATGTGGCGAGGATTCGGGCAGCGAGTAGACCAGCGTTCTTCGCATTACCGATACCGACAGTTGCGACTGGAATTCCTGCAGGCATCTGCACGATCGAGAGCAATGAATCCATGCCATCCAAATACTTGAGTGGCACTGGTACGCCAATAACAGGAAGGGTTGTTGCTGCCGCGATCATGCCTGGTAGATGTGCTGCGCCACCGGCGCCAGCGATGATGACTTTGAAACCAGAGCTAATCGCGGAGTGTGCAAAGGAGAGCATCTCATCTGGGGTGCGATGTGCACTGACGACATTTGTCTCATACTCAATGCCGCATTCATCCAAGATGGCAGCCGCTTCTTGCATGATCGGCCAATCCGAATCCGAACCCATCACAATAGCTACTGGCTTACTCATCGATCGCTCCGCTCAGATAATCAATTGCATGGTCGACTTCCTGGGTTAATTCTACGAGATCGCTGCCAAGGAGCGTGACATGGCCAATCTTGCGCCCAGGCTTTACCTTTTTGCGATAGTGATGGAACTTCAAGCCGGGCGTGCGAGCCATGAGGTGCAGGTACGGCCTATACATATCGGACTTCTCTCCACCCAAGATATTTCCCATCACTGCCCAATCACTCGTCCTCGATGTATCACCAAGTGGCAGATCCAAGATGGCGCGAAGGTGTTGTTCAAATTGGGATGTGACTGCACCTTCAATCGTCCAGTGGCCGGAGTTATGAGGACGGAGGGCAAGTTCATTAATAATAAAGTGATCGCCAACTTGGAAGAGTTCGACAGCCATGACTCCCACTAAATTGATTCCTTGTGCAATTGTGAGTGCAATACTGCTTGCCGCAATGGCGAGTTCATCGGAGAGATCCGGAACTGGTGTCACTGTTGTAGTGCAGATGCCATCTTTTTGCACAGTCCATGTTGGTGACCAGGTTGCAGCCTGCCCATGTGGCGATCTCGCAACCATGATCGCAATCTCGCGGGTGAAATCTAACTTCTCTTCAAGAAGAAGCGGGGTTGGGAGCGCATCTAATTCTTCTTGGTTATTGATGACCCAGACACCACGTCCGTCATATCCGCCAGTGGGGGCCTTAGCTATCAGCGGGAAGTCAATCGTTGGAGTTCCGCCGACATACTTTTGATAACGCGGATTAGGTAGTTCGAGTTCTTCCATCTTCTCGCGCATCGCGAGTTTGTCCTGCGAATAAATAAAGGAGTCAGCGCGCGGATAGACCCGCACGCCATTGGCTTCAAGTGTTCGGATTACTGATTGCGGGACTTGTTCGTGTTCGAAGGTAACAACATCGCAACTCTTGGCAAAGGCGAGCACTTGCTCTGAATTCTTGTAATCACCAAGGGCGAAGTCGCAGACCTGGGCAGCAGAGTCATCTGGGATAGCTGCAAAGACACTTAAAGAGATTCCGAGTTCGGTGGCAGGAGCGACCATCATGCGAGCCAACTGGCCTGCACCTATTACTCCAACTTTTGGAAAGCTCACTGCCTTAGTTTATAGATAGATGCGTGATATCGCCGACGCTGATGATTGCACCTGAATCAAGGAGCAATTCACCATTAGCCGATATCCCGGTAACAGTGCCCACGATGGTTGAGCCATCTGGCAATTGGGCCGAGACCCGCTTGCCCATGGTGGCGCTGGAATCGAGGTAATCATCGATCAGATCTTCCATCGACTCCCCTGTCTCCCACTCTGCGAGATTAAAGGCGATCTCCTTCAAGATAGCAGGTAAGAGCTGATTGCGATCTGGACTCTCTCCAGTTGTTAAGAGGATAGATGATGCAGTCGGAACCGGAAGTTGATCTTGCGTCATCGAAACATTGAGGCCGACACCAATGACAATGCCGTTGCCATGAATCTCACAGAGAATGCCGCCAACTTTTCCAAGGTCACTCAAAATATCGTTTGGCCACTTTGTAAAGAATTCAATTCCTAAAACTTCTGCAACAGATAGGCCGACGAGTAGCGGAATAAATCCCCACTCACTCTGTGGTCGTTGTGGTTGCACAAATGCCGAGAAGAGGAGTCCACTTCCCTTTGCAGATTCAAAGGTGCGATCAAGTCGCCCGCGACCAGCGGATTGAAATTCAGCAACGATCACATCACCATGCTGAGGTGAAGATGATTTCAATGCAGATTGAGTCGAGTCGATGCTCTCCACTACTTTTACTGACCAGTAGCCCTGAGCAAGAGCGTCATTGATACTCGTTTGTTGTAGCTCCACCGTAGTACCCTATAACCGTGACTGACGAGAGAATTGCAAAACGCCATGCAGAAGGCAAGTTAACCGCCCGCGAACGTATTGATCGCTTGGTCGATGATGGCTCATTCGTAGAATTTGATCAGCAGATTGAAGATGGTGT
>DAINQZ010000006.1:26604-41199 GCA_036742235.1 Candidatus Nanopelagicaceae bacterium
ATGTCATCAAGGCTGTTACTGGTGAAGAAGTCGCCATGGAAGAACTTGGTGGCGGACTTACCCATAGCTCGAAGACCGGTAACTCCCATTACCTTGCAGATAATGAAGATGATGCTTTGGATTACGTGAAGGCGCTCCTCTCATTCTTACCTTCAAATAACTTGGATGACTCACCTGTCTTCCAGGCCACCGAGTCGATGGATTTCTCACCATCAGATCGCGCACTTGATTCGCTCGTTCCAGATAATGCGAATAAGCCATATGACATGCGAATCTTGGTTGAGGCGCTCTTGGATGAAGCTGACTTCCTCGAAGTCCACGCGCTCTTCGCTCCAAATATTCTCGTTGGCTTCGGTCGCATTGAAGGTCGCTCGGTCGGCATCATCGCCAACCAGCCATCACAGTTCGCCGGCACACTCGATATCGATGCATCCGAGAAAGCGGCACGCTTTGTCCGACTCTGTGATGCCTTTGGAATTCCAGTCATTACTCTCGTGGATGTTCCTGGTTTCTTGCCTGGTACCGAACAAGAGTGGGATGGGATCATCCGCCGCGGTGCAAAGTTAATTTATGCATACGGTGAAGCCTCGGTTCCGCTTATTACGGTGATCACTCGCAAGGCCTATGGCGGCGCTTACATCGTGATGGGCTCAAAGCAACTTGGTGCGGATGTGAACCTCGCTTGGCCATCAGCCCAGATCGCTGTGATGGGTGCGCAAGGCGCTGTAAATGTCTTGCATCGCCGTGAGATTGCTGCTGATCCATCGGTAGCAGCATCTCTCATTAAGAAGTATGAAGATGAACTTCTCAATCCTTATATTGCAGCTGATAAGGGACTCATTGATGCAGTGATCGAACCGCATCAGACCCGTCGCCAGATCACACTTGCGCTTCGTGCCCTTCGCAATAAGCGCGTTGATCTTCCAACTCGCAAGCATGGAAATATCCCGCTCTAATGCTGCAAGGAAAACGCCTCACCATTGTTAGCGGAGATCCGACTCGAGAAGAGTATGTAGCGATCTCGCGTGCGATTCGAGAGATTCAGAAGCAAGCCAATCCCGAGAAGAAGTACCGCACCTCGTGGGCAAGGCTCAAGATTAAGAATTCGTTGCCGCGTAAGTGGGGCACAACTCCCTCATGAGCACACGTCGCGTCATCTTGGCTTCGGCCTCACCTTCACGTAAGCGCCTTCTTGAATCCTCAGGAATCACCCCTGAGATCTTTGTCAGCGGCGTCGATGAAGAAGATCCCGATCTACTAGCTTTGAAGCCATCAGAGATGGTGATCGCACTTGCGATTATGAAGGCGCATACCGTGCGCCGAAGCCATCCAGTCGGCGAAAACGCCCTTGTGATCGGATGCGACTCCACCTTTGAATTTAATGGCGAGAGCCTTGGTAAGCCGCTCACTCGTGATGCCGCAATCGCTCGCGCGAAGCTGATGCGCGGCAAGAGCGGTTACCTACATACCGGCCATAGCGTCATCGATACCGCCCAAGATATTGAGGTATCGGATATCTCAACCTCGAAGGTCACTTTCGTTGATATGACTGACCGCGAGATCGAAGAGTATGTCGATAGCGGCGAACCACTTCAGGTCGCTGGCGGCTTCACCCTCGATGGCCGTTCAGCGCCTTTTATTTCACATATTAATGGTGATCCCAGCGGCATCATCGGTCTATCACTTCCAACGTTGCGCAAAATTATGATTAATCTCGGTTTGGAATGGGGAGATCTGCTGTGAGCACATCCGTAAAGAAGATCACTGCAGTCCTGATCGCAAACCGTGGTGAGATCGCTGTTCGCGTGGCGCGTGCCTGCCGTGACCACGGCATCCGCTCTATTGCTATCTACTCTGATGAAGATCGCAGCGCTCTGCACGTTGCAATCGCTGATGAAGCCTTCGCACTCAATGGTCTATCCGCTGCGGAAAGTTATTTAGATCAAAATAAGATCATTGCGATCGCGAAGAGCTCTGGCGCTGATGCAGTTCACCCTGGCTATGGCTTCCTCTCAGAGAATGCTGACTTCGCACAGAAGGTGATCGATGCCGGACTTATCTGGATCGGACCTTCACCTGATGCCATCCGATTGCTCGGTGACAAGGTATCGGCTCGTAAGATCGCGGCAGAAGTTGGTGCACCTCTTGTTGCCGGAACTATTGACCCAGTCGATGACCCACAGGAGATCGTTGATTTCGCCAAGCAACATGGCTTGCCAGTTGCAATCAAGGCAGCGCATGGCGGTGGCGGTCGTGGCCTTAAGGTCGCTCGTACCATTGAAGAGATTCCAGAATTATTCGCCTCTGCAGTTCGTGAAGCCATTACTGGCTTTGGTCGTGGTGAGTGCTTCGTAGAGCGTTACCTCGATAAGCCACGTCACGTAGAAACCCAGGTCTTGGTCGATAGCCACGGTAATGCCGTTGTTGTCTCAACTCGAGATTGCTCACTTCAACGTCGACACCAAAAGCTCGTTGAAGAAGCACCTGCACCATTCTTAACCCCTGCCCAACAAGAGCAGCTCTACTCATCGAGTAAGGCGATCATGAAGAAGGCTGGCTATGTTGGCGCAGGTACCTGCGAATTCTTGATCGGCGTCGACGGCACGATCTCCTTCCTCGAAGTTAATACTCGCTTGCAGGTAGAGCACCCAGTCTCCGAAGAAGTCACTGGTATCGATCTGGTGCGCCAGCAGTTCCGCATCGCATCAGGTGAGGCGATTGATCCGGTGGATCCAATCGTTCGTGGCCACTCGATTGAGTTCCGTATTAATGGTGAGGATCCAGGAAATGGCTTCCTCCCTTCACTTGGCACCATCACCAACTGGGAAGTTCCATCAGGCCCAGGAGTTCGCGTGGACGCTGGATTCGACTATGGCCACACCATCGGATCGCACTTTGATTCATTGCTAGCAAAGTTGATCGTCACGGGTTCGACTCGTGAAGAGGCGATCTCTCGTGCCAAGCGTGCACTGCAAGAGTTCCAGATCGGCGGTCTCGCAACGGCGCTACCGTTCCATCGCGCGATCCTTGAAGATCCAAATTATGTTGAAGATTTCAAGGTCTACACCAGCTATATCGAGAACGAATTCGATAATCAGATCCCTGCCTTCTCGTACAAGGCCGGCGTCGCGCAGACCAAGGTCACCTCTCAGAAGATTGTGACAGAAGTAAATGGCAAGCGCTTTGAAGTTGTTGTTCACTCAGAAGAGGAACAGCATCGCCGCCACAAGATTCGCTCAAATGTCTTGAGCGCTAACTCGGGAAATACTCTCAACTCTCCGATGCAGGGCACCGTCGTGAAGATCCTTAAGGCAAATGGCGAGCGCGTGAAGGCTGGCGATCTCGTCGTCGTCCTTGAGGCGATGAAGATGGAGCAGCCACTCATTGCCCATCGTGATGGCGTCATTGAGAAGCTCACCGTCTCGGTTGGCCAGACAGTCGCAAGCGGTGCAACGTTGTGTCTGATTGAGGATGCCGACTAAATTGCTCCTATGAGCGATCTCTATCAAGACCCAATCGGTGCGGCAGTTGCTGCCGCAACAAAGCTTGCAGAATTAACAGGTAAGAGTTCGCACCATGTCGCACTTGTCATGGGATCTGGTTGGGGATCTGCCGCCGATGCACTTGGTACTCCAACACATGAGTTCGCTGCCACCGATCTTCCTGGTTTCTTAGCACCGACAGTTGCTGGTCATGGCGGAGTTATTCGTTCCTATGATTTACAAGGCCCGTCCGGCACTATCCACGCGCTCGTCTTCTTGGGTCGCACCCATCTCTATGAGGGTAAGGGCATTGAGCCAGTAGTACATGGCGTACGCACCGCTGTTAAAGCCGGTTGCAAGGTCGTTGTACTGACTAATGCTTCAGGTGGCGTCAACCTTGAATATCGAGTGGGACAACCGATCATTATCAGCGATCACATCTCACTCACTGGCGTGAGCCCATTAACGGGTGCAACCTTCGTTGATCTCACAGATCTTTATAGCAAGCGCATTCGCGAGATCGTTAAGCGGGCGGATCCTTCACTTGCCGAAGGTGTTTATGTTCATCTGCGCGGACCTGCCTATGAGACACCGGCTGAAATTACCTATGTGCGAACCATCGGTGGAGATCTCGTTGGTATGTCCACGGTTCCAGAAGCAATTGCGGCACATGCACTTGGTGCAGAGGTTCTTGGAATCTCACTCGTCACGAATGCGGCCGCTGGAGTGACAGGTGAAAAATTGAACCATGAAGAAGTAATGGCCGCCGGCAAAGCTGCTGCTGGTCGTATGGGTGAACTACTGAGCAAGGTCTTGCCACAACTATGAGCCTCGACGCAGCACTCGTTGCTGAGGTGAAGGAGTGGATCGCACTCGATCCATCACCCGAAGATGCTGCACTCTTAGAGAAGTGGCTCGATGAAGGAAACGAAACTGATCTTCGCCGTTGCTTCAATGGCTTCTTGCAATTTGGAACCGCTGGACTTCGCGGACCGATTGGGCCTGGCCCATCGTGCATGAACCGCGCGGTTGTTCACCGCGCCGCTGCTGGAATCGCTGTCTATATGAAGGCCCGCGGGCTGAAGAAGGTCGTCATCGGCCGTGATGCTCGATATGGCTCTGAGGATTTCACCCGCGAAAGCGCAGAAGTCTTCATGGGCGCAGGTATGGATGTCTCTGTCTTGCCACGACCAATGGCGACCCCAGTTCTTGCTTACGCAACCACTGCACTGGGCGCAGACGTTGGAATCATGGTCACAGCTAGCCACAACCCCCCATTAGATAATGGTTATAAGGTCTATCTCGGCGGGACCGTCGATGGCACCCGCTACGCCGGATCACAGATCGTCTCCCCTGCTGATATTCAAATCGCTTCTGAAATTTCTAAGATTGACCAGCTCGCACCTAAGAAGGGCGGCTGGGTAGAACTTGATGATGCCATCTTCGATGAGTACGTCAATAAGACTGCGGCACTTGCTCGTAGCAAGAATGAATTAAAGGTTGTCTACTCAGCGATGCATGGCGTTGGTAGCGAGAGTGTAGAAGCGGTCTTTAAAGCCGCAGGATTCTCTGCCATCCACTTCGTTGAAGAGCAACGCCAACCAGATCCAGCTTTTCCAACAGTCGCATTCCCAAATCCAGAAGAGCCTGGCGCTATTGATCTCTCACTCGCTCTTGCCAAGAAGATTGATGCAGATATCGTCATTGCAAATGATCCGGATGCAGACCGTTGTGCTGCTGCGATTAATGATCCTACAACTGGCTGGCGGATGCTTCGCGGTGATGAAGTCGGTGCCATCTTGGGTCACTACATCGCTACAACAATGAAGGAGTCAACCGAAGGTAAGGCCTTTGGAAATTCCATCGTCTCATCGTCGATCTTGAAGAAGATTGCGGATAAGCATGGTATTGAATTTAAAGAGACGCTCACTGGCTTTAAGTGGTTAGCGAAGATCGAAAACCTTCGATATGGCTATGAAGAAGCCCTTGGTTACGCCGTTGACCCAACAAGTGTGAATGACAAGGATGGCGTCTCTGCCGCTCTCATCATCGCTCAATGCGCTGGTGAATTAAAGGCAGCCGGTCGCACCATGGCTGATTACTTGGATGAGATCTGGCAGGCATATGGCTTCCATGCGACCGAACAGATCTCGATCCGAGTCAACAGTATTGCTCAGGTCGATACCTTGCTCGACTCACTTCGTAAGAATCCACCACAGTCGATCGGTGGCTACGCCCTGACCCAAGCAGATGATTTAGAGCGACCAACCGATGGCCTACCGCCTACCAATGGCTTGCGTTACTGGTTTGGGCCCAATCTGCGGGTGATTATCCGTCCAAGTGGGACCGAGGCGAAGATGAAGTGTTATATCGAGCTCTGTGCGCCTCAGAATGAAGCGATGGTGATCTTGCCGGTTTTGAGAAGTGAGCTCGCCGCTTTAATGGCAGTCGAGTAAGCCTTTCCGTCGCCGACAAGAGCCATTCCCACGCCAGCATCGACCACGGTGTACTTCTTGCCATAGATATTCGGGTTGGTCTGAAGAACGTCGCCGATTGGATAATCATTGACTGCATTCCAAATCGCATCATAGGAAGCGTTCTCTAAGTGCTTGGTAAATGCACCAATCAAAACGGCTTTAGAAGTTGACGATTGCAACCAATATTGATCAGGTAATACGCCGATCAGTTTGAGCGGTTTCTTTGCGGTGTTAAGGGCAAGCACCGAATCAAGAAGCGTTGAGTTCTTCTCCCAATTTGAATACACAACATCGACTCCACTTACATGAAGATTCGTGAGAGCCGCTGTTGGAGTTGTCTCCAGTGGAATCACAATAGATGCAGAGATCTTAGGCTTGATTGATTTTGCACCCTGAACAAAAGCGGCACCTTGGGCAGGCGACGATGGGAAGGAGACATCCCCGACGAAGCCAACCTTATTTGACTTAGATGCACTCGCCGCTAGAACACCAGCCAGGTAAGCACCCTGCTGTTCGTCAAAGACCAGTGATTGCACATTCAGGTTAGAGATATTTCCATCGTCGATAATCTCAAAGCTGAGGGTTGGAAATTCTTTACTCACAGTGCGAACTGAATTTTCGTACCCGCTGCCCACCGCGATGATGGTTGTGTAACCGGCGTTGGCCAGGAAACGTAACCGGCGTGATCGATCCTTCTCGGTTCCGTCAGTGACCATCTCGCGAATATTAAAAGATGTGAGTTTGAGATTCTTCTTCGCTAAATCCACGCCCATTGCAACCGCATCATTCGCTGCCTTATCGCCACGACCGCCTACGTCATAGGCGATTGCGATCTTGATCGCAGGGTCAGCAGCGCGTGCTGACGGGACTACAAGAGCAAGGATCGAGAGCGCTGTAGCGCTAGAAAGCAGCCACTTACGGCTAGCCACGTGGAATCAACCCCAGTGCGTCATAGGCCTTGCGGACGGTCTCATCAGCAACAGCCGCAGCCTTCTCGGCCCCAACCTTGAGCAGGCGAGTGAGTTCACCCTTATCTTGCAAGAGCTCTTCCGTGCGGGTTCGGATTGGATCTAGGTGAGCTGTAACAACTTCTGCGACGGCGCCCTTGAAATCTCCATACCCCTTGCCGGCGAACTCTGCTTCAAGTTCTGCAATTGATCGACCCGAGAAGGCCGAGTGAATGGTGAGTAAGTTCGAGATACCTGGCTTCTTCACTTCATCGAAGATTACTTCGCGACCATCGTCAGTTGTGGCGCTCTTAATTTTCTTTGTGTTGGCAGCAGCTGTATCAAGGAGTTCGATGAGACCGGCAGTCGATGATGAAGATTTTGACATCTTTGCCAATGGATCTTGGAGATCGTAGATCTTTGCGCCAGCCTTGAGAATGTAGCCTTCAGGGATCGTGAAGATCTCCTTATAAGTCGAGTTGAAGCGTCCGGCAAGATCACGAGTGAGTTCGATATGTTGGCGCTGATCTTCTCCGACCGGGACATACTGTGGTTGGTAGAGCAAGATATCGGCAGCCTGCAACATCGGATAAGTAAAGAGGCCAACAACGGTACGGTCGCTTCCACTCTTTGCCGATTTATCTTTGAACTGTGTCATGCGACTTGCTTCGCCAAAACCGGTAATACATTCCATAATCCAACCTAATTGGTTATGGGCATGGACGTGCGATTGAATGAAGAGCGTTGATTTCTCGGGGTCGATACCGAGCGCGATCAGTTGAGCAGCTGAAGCGAGAGTCGCATCGCGAAGTTTGGTTGGTTCGACACCGCCGGTAAGGGCGTGGAGGTCGACGACGCAGTAATACGTATCGTGCGAGCTCTGGAGTTCGACCCATTGACGGACGGCGCCCAAGTAGTTGCCGAGGTGGAATGAACCACTCGTTGGCTGGATTCCTGATAGCGCGCGTGCCTTACTCATAGACCTATCTTAGTCTGCAGATTGAGTTCGCGAGATCAATAACTGACCAGCACGCTTGCCTTCGACCGTTAGCACTGTGACGGTGATGCCCTCGATCGTGATGAGATCGTGTGCTTCAGGGATTCGCCCAAGTGAGTGCATCACAAAGCCGCCTGCTGTCTCGTACGGGCCTTCTGGGAGCGCAATTTCAGTCTGTTCGTAGAGATCTTCGAGTGAGATCAAGGCATCGACTTCGAAATCGCCGACCTTAGTCTGAGCTGTCACTTCGCCAACTACGGCGTCATATTCATCATGAATATCACCGACAAAACATTCAACGAGATCTTCAAGAGTAACGATGCCGTCAGTGCCACCGTATTCATCGAGCACTACTGCAATATGTGAACGCTTGCTGCGCATCTCGGTGAGGGCAGGTAAGACACCCTTTGTACCAGGAAGATAAACGATCGGACGCATATATTCCAAGATGCTCTTACTTGAATCACTCTCACTCAATTTGAGTAGATCGCGAATATGTAAGAAGCCAATAACTTCATCACTGGATCCACGAGTGACTGGATAACGCGAATGTGAAGTTTCGATTGCGAACTTTTTTGCTTCGGCAATAGTGAGAGCAACATCGAGGAAATCAACTTCGATCCGCGGAACCATAATCTCGTGAAGTGAGAGATCGCCAGCGTTGAAGACATCTTCCAAAATATCGCGCTCTTCTACCGTCAGCGCATTGTGACCTGTAACGAGTTCGACGAGTTCAGATTCAGACATTTGCGAGCGAACTTCTTCAGGTTTAAGGCCAAAGATGCGGACCACGGTATCTGTTGATTTAGATAAGAGCCAGATAGTAGGAGCAAAGATACGAGCGATTCGATCAATCATCGGTGCGCTAGCGAGCGCAATCTTCTCAGTGCGATAGAGCGCTAAACGCTTTGGAACGAGTTCCCCAAAGACGAGAGAGATGTAGGCGATAACGGTTGTGAGACCAACAAGTGATATGAGCGTTGCGACCCCGTGGCTGACGCCCCAATCCTCTAATCGAGGAATGACAAAGTCGGTTCCGATTCGATCCGCACCTAACGCCGCAGAGAGGAAGCCACAGAAGGTCACGCCGACTTGGGCAGCAGCGAGGAAACGGTTGGGGTTCTTCGCAAGATCTGCAACGCGCGCACCGCGCTTGCCAGTTGATTCGAGTTGGCGTACTTGTGATTCGCGCAGCGATATTAAGGCAATCTCAGCTGCAACGAAGATGCCAGCGAGGAGGATGAAGATGAGGACAAGGCCGATGTCGAATAAGAGTTGGCCACTACTGCCGGTCTTCATGATTTATAAAGTATAGAGAAGTTAGAGCGAGAAGCCAGCAGTGCGCTGGGTAGTGCGAGCTTCACGTAGGCGGCGAAGGCGCTTTACGAGCATAGGCGAGGCTAAGAGTGCATCATCGCGATCGATGAGGTTATTGAGGAGTTGGTAGTAAGAAGGGGGTGTGAGGTCAAAGAGCTCTTTAATCGCAGATTCTTTGGCGCCTGAGTATCGCCACCATTGGCGTTCAAACTCTAGGATTCGGACTTCTAGCTCGGTGAGTGTGCTGACTTCACCGTGGGCCTCCGTGGCCGCCGAGCTATCAAAAGCCTGATTTTCCATAGGGATATCTTATGTCTGAGCGCTGACTTTTCGGCTCATTTAGGTGAAATAGCGGAGTTTGCCAAGAATTAATGTGATTCAAGATACCTCTCAGCCAATATCCGCCATTACCGAGCGGTTCTGAATTTGCGGGCTCAGACGATTGACTAGAATGGGGACTTCATTATTGCCAGTGTTGTCAGTATTGCTATTCAAGCTATTAAGGGATTACTCGATGTCTGCAACTAGCAAGCCCAAGGTCGTCATTCTGGGCGCCGGTTTCGGTGGCCTCAACGCCGCCCGCGAGCTCGGCAAAGATGCCGATGTCACCGTGGTCGATCGCCACAATTACCAGACTTTTTTGCCGCTGCTCTATCAGGTATCAACCGCCTCACTCGCTGCAGACCACATCGCCTATCCAATCCGTGGAGCGCTCCGTAAATCTGGTGCGAAGTTCCGCATGGGAACCCCGATCTCAGTTGATCACAAGAACAAGACCGTCAAGCTCGATTCATCGGAAGTCCTGCACTTTGATCATTTGATCGTCTCGATGGGATCAGCAACAACTGACTTTGGTATCCCGGGTGTTGAAGAGTTTGCACTTGGTATGAAGAATATTCACGAAGCGCTCGCGATCCGTTCTGAGATCATGCGTCGCTTTGAAGATCTCGTTCGCTTTGAAGATGAGACTCGCCTCTCTATCGTCGTCGTCGGTGGCGGACCAACTGGTGTTGAGATGGCCGGCTCACTTGCCGAACTCGTGAAAGGCCCGCTTCGTCACGATCACTATCACGCTTCAAAGCACATCGATATTTATCTCCTCGAAGCAGGTCCACGTCTGCTTCCAATGTTCACACCTGGACTTTCCGAGAAGACTCTTCGCCAGCTCGAGAATATGGGCGTCAAGGTCATGCTCAACACTGCTGTGAAGGAAGTTGCGTGGCGTAAGACCACTCTTGCTAATGGCACATCGATCACATCAGAAGTTGTGGTCTGGGCTGCCGGCGTTAAGGGTGCTCCTGCGATTAACGACCTCTCACTGCCTGTTAAGGGAAATCGTCTGGTCTGTGATCCAACCTGTCAGGTAACCAATTACCCATATGTCTGGGGCGTAGGCGATAACGCTGGTGTCATGGGCGCAAATGGTCGACCACTTCCAATGGTTGCCCCAGTTGCCATGCAGCAAGGAACTTTTGTTGCGAAACAGATCAAGCGCATCATCAGAGGCAAATCTGTTCAGAACTTTAAGTACAAAGACAAGGGCTCGATGGCAACGATCGGTCGCCATAAGGCAGTTGTTCAAGTAAAGGGCATTCGTTTGTGGGGCCCAGCGGCGTGGTTTGCGTGGCTCTTCTTGCACATCTTCTACTTAATGGGTGGCCAGAAGCGCATTGGCACCATCGCCGATTGGACCTGGAACTACCTCACCTTTGATCGCGGTAATCGCCACATCATGGATTCGCTCTAAGGTCGGATCCAGTTCATGGGCTACATCAATCTTCGTGGCCATCAGGTCTGGTCAAATGAGTTCGCAAATAACGGTGAATCACTCCTCTCACTCCACGGTGGTTTAAGCGCATCACATCGCTGGGATTGGACGATCCTGCCGGCGGTCGAGCACGATCATCACCTCTACTCGTACGATCGCACTGCACATGGCCGCACTGGAATCCGCCCGGGCTTCTACCACTTTGATTTTCAAACCGAAGAAGCGATCGCCTACATCGAAGATGTCATTAAAGAACCTGCCCACATGATTGGCCACAGTGATGGTGCGATCATCGCTTTGATGGTTGCCATCAAACGTCCAGATCTGGTGAAGTCGATCGTCTCTATCGGTGGTAACTACCACTGGGATGCTGGCTTTGAATCCGATGAGTTCGATGGCGAGATCATGATCTCAGAAGAGGATGCAGCAGAGTATGCAGAACTCTCTCCTGATGATCCTTCAACCCAGCGTGGCATCATCCAGAAGGCGATGGATGTCTGGAAGAGTGAGCCGAATTTAACGAAGGCAGATCTTGCGAAGATCGCTTGCCCAGTCCTTGTGATGGCTGGCGAAGTTGAGCCCTTCAGCAATCACCACACTGTCGATCTCTATGAATCCTTAAGCGATGCAGATTTAGCAATCGTCCCTGGCGCAACTCACTCAGTGATGAAAGATAAGCCGGAATTGGCACTTGCAATTATTAAGGATTTCTACGCCTCACTCAAAGTGCGAAGCTCGGAAGAAGCCTAGATTTACCGACCTTTAAGCCGCAGGTAGCGGTTACGATCTTCGGGCTTACCCGCAGCGAGATCATTGAAAAAATCATTCTGTTTACGGCGCTGCCAATGGTTGGCTGAAAGTGTCCGTGAAAGCCCGGCCAGGTTCACTGGATTGGTGAGATCTGAGGTCGCAGATTGAAGATCAATCGGACTATCGTGATCAAAGACTGAAGTCGCGATGACAAGATCATCACCATCTTGAAGGATCTCAACGACTCGCCCTTGCTGCGGCCAATCGATAAGGGATGCAGTCAATACATGCCAGAAGCCATTTACACCTTCGGTGCCAACATATCGAACGCGATTATCGTGATCATGCCCGGCAAACCAGGCGATAATGCAGGAGTGCTGTAAGAGTTCTTCCTCAATCTCTTCGCGCGCAACTCTGCGATCAGCGCCTTCTGGGGCGTAATCGTTGAAGAGTGTCTGCAGCGGATGATGTGAGAAGAGAATGCACTTCTTCAATACTGATTCCGCTAAGAGCTTCTTGAGCCAGATGAATTGGGTGTAATCGAGTGAGCCCTGCCAGCCGCCGTTGATATTCACGGTGTCGAGTGAGATCAATCGGAAGTCGCCGATATCTCTAAACCAATACTTGGTTCCTTCATCAGCATTTATCTGAGTGAGACCGTGACCATCATGGCCCTTATCAAGACATTGAAGATGTAACTTCGCCCAATCTGAAGGTTCATTAAATCTGCGACGCTCGTCGGAATTTTGATCGCGGAATGTGCCGCCTTGCGGGCTCGCATAATGAGCTGGACCGACCATATTCCAGCCACCAAAGGCTTGACCGAGATCTAGATCTGGTGCCAGTGCGATTAGACGCTTATTGCCAGTGGAGATGCCGACCAGCTCTGCATTTGGAGGAACAGTGCCTTGCAGAAGTGCATCGTGATTTCCATGCGTCGCAAACCACTTATGGAGTAAGCCCGTTGCGTTGAAGGGCTGGCGCACTGCATGAGTGAGGCCTCGAACGGTAGGAAAGCCATAGAGAGAGCGTGGGAAGTCATCCTCGCACCCTGGCGGAGTTCCTTCAGGGTTCCAATACGAGCGGTCATATGTCTCTGGATCGCGCTGGGCAACACCCTCCCAGTGGTCACGATCGCCACTGTCAGGATGTACTCGACCGCCCTCCATCAAGGTGAAGTACCAATCAAGCTCGTTCGCCTGCGCATTATCCGTGACATCGCCAGTGGCAAGGACAAAGTCAACCGGCTTCTCCGAGTGGAATCCATGTTTAATTGAATTGACGGTACGAACCATCGCTTCAAGGGTCTGGGTCGTCAGGATCTCTTGTGCGCGATAGGCACCAACAAATGGCACCATCTCCGACATCGGGTGATGAGGATCAGCGAAGCGATCCATCAGTTCTACACGTGCGGGTGATTGTGCATCGCAGATATGAAGATCTGAAATATGGATGAAGGTCAGCAGTGGAACTGCATCTGCACTTGGCGCATCGCCAATGAGATCTTCACCTGGCGCGATCTCTAGATCAACCCAACCAAGATCATTAGGTTCACCGCGGAGAATACGCTGATTGCGAGAATCAGACACGTTCTGCCATTACTTCATCACTTGAGATCTTAAAGGCGATCTTCTCGCCAATTTCAATCTTGCGAACTTCACGGCTGGCGATGTTGAGGTGGATGAGTGGTGCACCTTCAACGGCGATGCCAATCTTCGTCATGGGTCCAAGGAATGACTTAAGGGCAACGATTCCTCTCGTTGCATCTGTATCGCTCTCACTGACGAGCTCGAGCAGTTCTGGGCGGATGATCACATTTACCGATTGACCCTCTTCAAAGTTCCCGGCGTTATCAGAGATATTGACCTTCTGATTAAGTACGCGGGCTTTACCTTTAGCGGTGATCTGGGCCGGAATGCGATTAGCCTGCCCCACGAATGAAGCCACAAATGGCGTCGCAGGTGCGTTATAAAGCCCCATTGGCGTATCGATCTGCTCAAGTTTGCCGTGGCTCATTACGCCGACACGATCCGAGATGGCCATCGCCTCTTCCTGATCATGGGTGACGAAGAGAGTTGTAATGCCGAGTTCGAGTTGAATGCGACGGATCTCTTCACGGATCTGACCGCGTACCTGAGCATCCAAAGCGGATAGCGGCTCATCAAGGAGAAGGACACGAGGTTCGATCGCTAAGGCGCGAGCAAGTGCGACACGTTGCTGCTGACCACCAGAGAGCTGGTGTGGGTAGGCCTTCGCTTTAACACTCAACCCAACGAGCTCGAGCATCCGATCAACGCGCTTCTTGCGCTTATCTGCATCGATCTTTCGTGCGCGAAGGCCGTAATCAATATTTTCGGCGACGGTGAGGTTTGGGAAGAGTGAATATGACTGGAAGACCATGCCCATATCGCGCTCACTTGCCGGGACTTCGTTATAGCGACTTCCATTGACCAAGAGCTCACCAGAAGTAGCAACTTCAAGTCCTGCGACAATACGAAGAGCTGTTGTCTTGCCGCAGCCTGATGGCCCAAGGAGTGCGACAAGTTCGCCTGGCTCAACAACGAGATCGAGACCATCGAGCGCCTTTACAGAACCGAAGTGACGGCTAACGCCACTTAATTCAAGTGTGCTGCTTATGCGATCCTTCTTGCTCATGCTTCCACCTCTACCTGTTGCACACGCTTCTTAGAGAAGAGTGCGATTGCTGTTAAGAGAACGATTGCGCCGACGAAGCTAAAGACAGAGATCGCAATGGCACCCAGAATGTTCTGCTGTGCTGCCACAACAGTCCACGTCGGAAAGGTCTCCCAATGCAAGAGCGATGTAATCGTGTACTCGCCGATCGATAATGCAAATG
>DAINQZ010000007.1:0-4496 GCA_036742235.1 Candidatus Nanopelagicaceae bacterium
AGGCGAAGCATGCGAGCGGTATCGGCGTTATCGGTAGTCACCATTCCGCCTTCACCCGACGTCATATTCTTCGTTGGGTAGAAGCTAAAGGATGCAACAGTTCCCCAAGCTCCGGTTGGGCGGCCGTTCATTGTTGCAAGGTGAGCCTGCGCTGAATCCTCAATGAGAAGGAGATTGTGCTTTTTACAGATCGCTTCAAAGCGATCCATCGCTGCAATATGGCCGTAGAGGTGAACCGGCATGATCGCCTTTGTGCGAGGAGTAATAAGTGATTCGACATGATCTGGATCCATGTTGAAGGTACGAGGATCGATATCGGCGAAGACTGGGATACCGCCAGCGAGCGCAACCGAGTTCGCTGTCGCAGCGAATGAGAAGGATGGGACGATGACTTCATCACCGGCTTTGATACCAGCGGCGATAAATCCAAGGTGGAGCGCTGATGTTCCGGAGTTGACGGCGATGCAATGTCTGCCATCGACATACTTCGAGAACTCTTCCTCAAATGCCTTAACCTCTGGACCCTGGGCCATCATGCCGCTGCGAAGAACGCGGTCGACCGCTGCGCGCTCTTCATCACCAATGATCGGCTTAGCTGCTGGGATCATGGTGATTGGCGAGTTGCTCGCTGCTGGTGCATTCCTCTTAAACAATCCCATGGTTTATTCCGTTTCTGAAGTTTCTGGTGAATCGAGCTCGAGCTGATCTGGGGAGACCTCACGGTAGAGCTGCTCGGTCACTGGGCAACGGAAGAGATTATCGCCGATATTCTCGAGCGGGACCCCTGCGCGACCCACCCAACGGATTCTTTTTGCCGGGACTCCCGCAACCAAGGCGTAGTCGGGGACATCTTTGGTGACAACTGCGCCTGCCGCGACGAGCGCCCAGGCCCCCACAGTGACGGGTGCGATGCAGACTGCTCGTGCGCCAATGGATGCGCCATCGCCAATCGTTACGCCTACCGCATCCCAATCTGAGGCACTCTTGATGCTGCCATCAGGATTTACTGCTCGTGGAAATTGATCATTGGTGAGAACAGCAGCTGGTCCGATAAAGACGCCATTGCCGAGTTTCGCTGGTTCATAGACGAGCGCATAATTTTGAATCTTGCAGTTATCGCCAACTTCAACGCCGCTACCGATATAGGCGCCGCGACCGACGATGCAATTTTTGCCGATCGTGACACCATCGCGGACCTGAACGAGGTGCCAGATAGATGAACCATCACCAATAGTTGCTGTTGGATCAACTTCGGCCGATGAGACGATGCGGGCAGAACTCATACCGAGAGTCTAGCCGTTAGAGCGCGGGAGGAGCCGATCAACCGCATCGGTCATACTTTGATATTCGCCCTTAGCATCGAGGTTCTTGTGAGCCCAGGCTGCGGCGTGGGTGCGAATCTTTTCGATCTCTGCCGGGTTCTGCTGCCAACGTTGCAGGATTGAAGCTACCGAGGCCGGTCCATCCGCAATCGCCCCGCTCTGTGATTGTTCGATCAAATCGGCAGAGCGAGGAAGGGGAGTGGTGATTGTCGCCAAGCCGACCGACATGTACTCATAGATCTTCGAAGGAATAGCGGCGATAAAAGCTGGAGTTGGTTCTAAGAGTGAAAGGCCCACCCATGCTCCTTTGGCGAGGTGCCACGATTTCTCTGGCGCTAACCGACCATGGAATGTGACACGTGATGCAGCATCTTCATTTTGAATCGACCACAAGTGAATCCAGGCAGCATCATTTTCAGAGATCGGCCCCACAATGTCGAAAGTCCACTCCGAGGTGAGTGCTGCAGCCTGCAACATCGTATGTAACCCACGAGATTCGCGAACATCGCCGATGTATATCGCGCGAGGTTCTGGTGAGAGCGATCCGCTTTGAGTGAGATGAGTGGCATCAGGCAAGTTGCGCAAGAGAATGCGTTGCTTCGCTTTGAATGGCGGAACCTGCACATCAGCAACCGTTACGAGCGCTGCTCGAGCTGCAGACCTAGTTCCTACACGAGCAAGAAATGATGCCAATAGACCTGGTAGACCAAAGAGACGCTTTGCCCACTTCCGATCTTGAAGGAGTGAGAGATAATCCTCATAAACATCGGCGCAGTAGATCCTGCGTTTGAGCAGCGCGGTTAACCAGGTAAAGAACTGGGCCTCGGGTGCAAGGGTGTAGAGGATTCGACCAGATGCGCGCCATGGTGAATAGAAGGCTCGATGCAGGCGCCAGAGGAAACCCTTGCTCTGATTGACGGTGCGGATAGTTGCACCCTTGGGCGCATCGTGAGGATTGCCAATCGCAAAGATTTCTACGCTCTTGCCATCTCGAATGAGTGCATTCACGATTCGATGAAGCCGAGCATCAGCTAGCGATGCGCCGGGTGAGATGATCGATATATCTAGCACTATTACATATCTTCGAGGTTAGAAGGGAGCGTGCCCACTTCAAGGAACTTCAAATACTCTTCAACGATCTTGGCCGGTTCGCCATAGGCGAGAATTCTTCCCTTGTGCATCCAGATTGCCGTGTCGCAGAGATCGCTAATCGTTGCGAGAGCATGAGAGACGATGAGGATCGTTCGAGCTTCTTTGACGAGTTCGCGCATACGTAAGAATGACTTCTCTTTAAATGCCGCATCACCGGCAGAGAGCGCTTCGTCCAAAAGGAGAATATCGGGCGTCATGCTCACCGAGACGGCAAAGGCGACGCGGCCATACATGCCGGATGAGTATGTGCGTACTGGCATATCGATGAAGCCATCTGGAAGGTCAGCGAAGGCTGCAATCTCATCGGTCTTTGAATCGATCGCATCGCGGGTAAGGCCTGCAGCTAAGCCACCAAGAATGATGTTGTCTCGACCAGAGAGCGAAGGATTAAATCCAACACCGAGTGCGAGGAGAGTAGAGATCTTGCCATTGACCATGATGCGACCAGTTGTTGGAGGCATGATTCCAGCGATTGCGCGCATGATCGTAGATTTTCCAGCGCCGTTAGCACCAACAATTCCCACAACAGAACCATGCGGGATATCGAGTGAGACCTTCTTAACTGCCTCTACCTGACGCATGCGAACCTTCTCGCCCTTCGACGCCCTCATCACTGCGTTCTTGAGTGTCTTCTTCGTATCGACGTTGATCTTGTAGGTGATCGATAGATCTTCGATCCGGATCGCTAGATCATCTGGCAAGAGGAAATCTTGCTTATAGCCTTTAACGGGAATCATCGTCGTCGATGGAGGCTTCGTTCCAAGGCGAATGACGCCATGGTCTCCATCTGCTGGAGTGAGAATCATTAGACGCGCACCGCGAAATCTCGTTCACGTGATGTAAAGAAATATGTTCCCATAGACAAGGAGAGAATGATCCAAGCGGCCATACCCACTAACTCTGCGACCGATGGGCTCACTCCGTCAATCCAAACGTGATAAGTGGCGGCAAGCGCGGGTCCAAGTGGGTTGAGGTAGATGAAGATGCGATGCCAGCCATGGAGCATCTCTGGCTTCCAGAGCACGGGTGATCCGTAGAGCCAGATACGAGTGGTGTATGTGAGGAGCTTGCTCGTATCGCGGAAGTAGACATTCATCACCGCAAATATCAACGAGAGGCCGAAGGCGGTGAGGGCGAGGGCAGCGATAATCAATGGCGCCCAGAGGTAGTTCCAATCGGCAAGTGGAATATGAGTCTTTGGGTAGAAGATCTTGCCGATGAGAACGACGGCAAAGTAGGTAGGAATGGTTGGCCAAAATTGTCCGAAAGCACGAACCGATGAGGAGAAGGGGAGGAGCGCTCGAGGAAATGCCTGATTGAGGATGAGTCGTCCGCCCGCGGTAATCGACTGCGCCCCATCGCTGATGATGTTCTGCGCGAAGTAGAACATAAAGATGCCGATCAAGATATGAGCGAGTGTGCTCAGCCCCGTTTTGCTATTTGCACCACCACGGAGAACTGTAACGAGGAGGAAATAGACGAGCGAGAGGAAGAGTGGGTTGAGAATTAGCCAAGCTTTACCCAACTTGGATTCCAGATATTCGGCTTTATCGGCGAAGCGCGCGAGCTCTAACGCAAAACTTCTGCGGTTCCAGAACTCTGTGAAGTAGGGAATCAGCGGAGGAGTCTTCGCCTTATGGGGCTCGAAGACTTGAATCAAGGGAGCGGTTGCGCTCTTCTTCCTCGACGTAGATGACTCCTGGGCGCTCATAGAGTCGAAGTCTAGTTACTTGCCGACGACCTTTCCACAACCGCGCTTTGTGCCCAGAAGGGTTCTTGGAGCCTGCTGCTGATCTCAATCTCCCCGAGGATCTGCACATTCGGCCGACCGCCGACCCAACGTTACGACTATAGAAAGGGTCTTAATGTGAGTAATCAAAAGTTCAAAACCCAATTGACGTCCCGGCTTGCCACCCGCTCCACTGCGCGAGGTGCCGTCGTAGTAGCTCTTGCTGCTGCGCTAAGTGCCCCTATTGCGATGGCCAATCTGAATATGGCAACTGCCGCACCAACCAAGAAGGC
>DAINQZ010000007.1:4596-11550 GCA_036742235.1 Candidatus Nanopelagicaceae bacterium
GAAGGCCGCCCCTGCTCGTCGAGCAGTTGCTAAATCACTGGTTGCAAAGCGTGCCGCGCTATCAAAGAAGGCAAGTGGAATTCGTGCTACGCGAGCAGCCAAAGCAACAACTGCACGAACATCTATTGCGAAGAAGGCAACACGAGTCCGTGCAGCAAGTGCAGCCGCAGTAGCAAGTACAGCTGGCGTAGCTCAGCAAACTGCAAAGAAGACGGGCAAGCGAGCAGCTCCAAAGAGTTCGAAAGCGACGGGAAAGAGTGATACTAAAAGCGGAGCTAATGCCGCACCAAAAGTCGCAAAAACAAAGCGGGTCAGTAAGGCTTCAGATGCAATCGCCCCAACATTCCTTCCGGCTTCGACACCGATGACAACACCTGAAGGGCCAACGAGTACAACAGCAGAGGCACCTGCCACCGCAGCCACCGCAGCCACCGCAGCGACGGCTGGCACCGCAGCCACCGCATCTACGGCAGCCTCGACATCAACAGCAAATATGGGAAGAAAGAGCGCCCCTGCGAAGAAGAAGACAAGTTCAACCAGAAAGAGCACCAAAGGCAAGCGCGCGGTAAAGCGAATCCGTGCCAAGCTCTAATAAGGAATCCCTCGCCACCGAGCGGAGTACCCGTAATAGCGTTCCCTCTTGTGGGGGCGCTATTGCAGGAGTACCGTCAGTAAGCGAAGCGAGAATTAGGAGTTCGGAATGAATATTGTTCTTCACACGCGAAACGCTCATTTGGCAGACGACTTCAGCGAGATTGCCCGAGAGAAGTTGCAATCAATGTCTCGATTTAATGTCGTGATTGAGGGAGTGAAAGTTGAGATTAAACATGAGAGCAACCCGCACCATGGTAAGAATTCACATATCGTCACGCTGACTTCCCACGGCGCCGGCCCCTTTCTCAGATCTGAGGGTGAGGGATTCAACGACCTTGCAGCCTTTGATAAGGCCGTCGCGAGCCTTGAATTGCAGATTCGTAAGATCCACGAGCGCTCAAAAGATGTCCCGCACGAGACCGTGATCACCCATTTAGCCACGAGCTGACCCTCAGATCCTGCGATACTTCTCGCATGCTTGGGAAGAGGATCGGCGCCTTGCTTATGGCGAGCGTGAGAGATGCCCGCGAGCTCTTGCCTGAACGAATTTTCGAATTTCAACTCATTCTCAACGCCTGGTTTCGGAGGATTATCCTCAGGGGAGAATCAGATGGAGTCATTATCGGCTCCTCAAATTCTGCGAATCAAGCGACCGCCTGGGCAGCTGCCCTGAATTACGATCGCAAAAATCTTCCCGAAAAATTTAGATCAATCTCTATCAGAATCTCGAGTGAAGAATTACACGGTTGGTTCAGAGTTGATCATGAAATTTCGACAGTTCAACGAAACGATCTGGCATTTCGCGAGAATTTGCTTAGGAACCTCTTCTCGCAGAAGCGAGCCATCCTCATTGAATCGATGCGCCCATACTTCGCCTTTCGAAAGCGAAAGCTGGGATTTGCTGCAAAGTTTGCTATTGATGATCTCGTGCTGCTACGTCGGATGGGGAAGAAGGTAGGGCTCATTTTTCATGGCAGTGATATCCGCGATCCGCTTGCACATGCTGCCCGCAATCCATACTCACCATTCATCTCTCAGGATCCTGCAATCCAAGAAGC
The DNA here is from genome assembly GCA_036742235.1 of Candidatus Nanopelagicaceae bacterium. Classification (GTDB taxonomy): domain Bacteria; phylum Actinomycetota; class Actinomycetes; order Nanopelagicales; family Nanopelagicaceae; genus PALSA-747. The sequence continues at coordinate 6,249 of DAINQZ010000007.1, forward strand.
GGTAATCGATCTGAACAAGCGCTCGCAGGCAAATCGCGATTTACTACCCAAGGTACGAGCGCTTCAAATACCCACATTCATTACAACTCCGGATCTCTTCTATGAAATTCCTTGGGCAACCTGGCTACCAGCGGTTATAGAGATGGAGAAATTCGGCGAGGTGGCAGATTCCTCACCACTCTTCTCCTCGGAGAAATTACGAGTTCTCTATATTCCAAGTCGCTCGTGGATTAAATCAGCTCACCTGATCACCCCTGTGCTCGAGAAGCTACATGCCGAAGGCGTGATCGAATGGAAGAATTGGGTTGAAAATGGCGCAGTTGCGCATGATGAGATTCCAACCCTACTCTCACAATCAGATATCGTGATCGATCAATTTATTGGACTCTTCGGTGTCTTCGCCTTGGAGGCAGTTGCAGCAGGGCGCATAGTTCTAACCTATGTTGATGAGGCCCATTCACATCACCCAACCCCGCCACATGTAAACGTCACTCCCGCCACCTTAGAGAGTGAGATTCGTCGAGTGGCTCGTGATCGAGAATTGACCAAGATTCGTGCGCAACGAATTGTTGGCGGCGGAGGCATAGGTGCTGAACCGAAACTCAGCTTCGAGGATGTACCACTTCACGAGGGCTTGAAGGCTGGTCGGGATTTCGTAACTTTTTATCACGATGGAACCTATAGCGCTGATGTTATTCGTCGAAGACTTGGAATCGAGTAGAGAATGCAAAAGGTAGTCAGTGGTCTGACTGAAGGATGGTGGATGTTCTTCGACACCTTCTGGGCCCTTCTCTTTGGTTTTGTTCTCTCCGGTGCTATCCAAGCCCTAGTAACAAGGAAGCAAATGCAAGCCATCATGGGCGATCACAGACCCTCCACAATTGCGCGCGCATCCTTCTTCGGAGTAGTGAGTAGTTCATGCTCCTATGCGGCGAGCGCCTTAGCGCACTCGATATATAAAAAAGGTGCCGACTTCACCGCCTCTATGGTCTTTATGTTCGCCAGCACTAATCTCGTGATTGAACTTGGAATCGTTCTCTGGTTCTTGATCGGCTGGCAATTTGCTCTCGCTGAATTTCTAGGTGGGGCAGTGATGATTCTGCTTTTGACTCTTCTGCTGCCTCGGTTTTTCTCTTCTCTTGAGGAAAATAGGAAAGCGAGTGCTGATCCCTCCCTCCTTGAAACTTCTCAGGCGAAAGATGGAGTGCGTAGCGTCTCGTTCCTCGCGAAAGTTCGCGCAGCCGCCGGCTTCACTATGGGCGATTTCCTCATGCTCCGATGGGAATTGATCATTGGCTTTATAGTCGCAGGGTTAGCCGTGAAGGTTCTCCCATTTTCATTCTGGAAGGCGCTCTTCCTGTCGGGTCATGGATTCTGGTCGACCCTCGAAAATGTCATCGTCGGGCCGGTTCTCGCATGTATCTCCTTTGTCTGCTCCGTCGGAAATGTGCCTCTGGCGGCAGCGCTTTGGAGAGCTGGGATCACTTTTGGGGGAGTGATCGCTTTTATCTTCGCTGACTTGATCTCCCTGCCGCTGTTGCTGATCTATCGCAAGTACTACAGCGCGAAAATGGCGTTAAAGCTCACACTGATCTTCTGGTTCGTAATGAGTGTCAGTGGATTAATAACAGAAGGTATTTTCACCGCTTTGAAGGCAACTCCGGCGCATCTCACGATCCCTATGGGGAATAAGCATTTTGGCATGAATGCAACCACAGTATTGAACGCAATCGCGCTCGTTCTTGCTGGTCTGGTCTATTACTTCTATAAGCAAAGAGTTACCTCAGTTGATAATGATTTTGCCCAAGATCCAATCTGTGGAATGCAAGTGAGAAAGAGCGATGCACCGGCTTCGTGGGTCCACCATGGGGTTTCCTACTACTTCTGCATGCAGAGCTGCAAAGAGGCTTATATGAATCAAGTTGAAACGGAATCTACTGGGTCGGAGAACTAGATCCGAGTTTTACTTGGGACACGTGAGCCCAAACTCACCCTGAACGGCTGCTGGTACTTTCCCACAACCAACTAGTGCAGTTCCAAAATCTTGGATCTTCCAGCCGTTCTTGGTCGCGCTTGCCCAGCCATAAGCATTATCCGTTATAGGAAGGTAGGGGACGCTGGTAAAGATCATCCAGTGCTTATCTATATTGGAGTAGCGAACATCGACGATCGCTGCGAAGTATTCATCATTACCAAATTGTTGAGAGCTAAGGTCGCGAGTGATCGAACTCGGTACTGGTGAACCAGCCTTGTAGGTTGCGTTATCGCCGGCGAAGTGATTTGGATAAGTGGCAGTTAGGCTCCAAGGTACATAGACGTAAGGGAGCTCGCCTGCAGTTGCATTTGGCCAGGTTAATTTCCACCCCGCCGGGGTCGAGATTCCTATTGGTAGTTTTTTATTTATTTGAGCATCGACCGCTTTGGAATCCCAGTTTTGCAACTTCGGATAATTACTTTCAATATCCTTTATTAGCAGCGTGATTCCATCGCGGAGTTTGGAATCCTCTGGCCTGAGATCAGGATTTGTAGGCCCACAGGCTGCTAAAAGAATTAGCGATCCCATAATAAGTACAAGTAATCTGCTTCGGAACGAGCGGATCACATTCAACCCGAGAGACTTTCGCGCCTTCGCAATATTTTCGCCAGCGCTCTCTTTCATGACGCCAGCTCTCTCTATCATGACGCCACTCTAATCTTAAAAGCCCTTCTTGGGCATAACTTTAGCGACCTCCTGTCCCGACTCGTGCCGCTGGCCCAGGTCCCCCGTAACTAAGAGTTACTTGAATCTCGCTCTCTGATCACTTTTGAGGCGCAATTGATGGATCACCTGTGGATCTATCTTCGCGCCTCACTTGGAATTGCTTCTCTTCGCACATGACTGATTCACAGGTTTCTGAATTTGGAAAGATTGCCGAGTTGATGGGGGACCCTTCTGTTGAGGAGCTCTGGATTAATTCTCCGCACCGAATCTTTGTTGCTCGATCAGGAGTAAGTGAACTTACTAACCTTGTGATGAGTAGTGAAGAAGTCCGTGAATTAGTAGAACGATTACTGATGTGGGGCGGACGTCGGCTCGATCTCTCGCACCCCTTTGTTGATGCGAGATTGCCCGATGGAAGCAGATTGCACGTTGCCATTCCAGAAGTTACAGCGTCGCATTGGGCTGTGAATATTCGTAAACACCTACTTAGAGGGAAGTCCCTCGAGGAGTTGGCGGCTATCGGGGTAATGTCAGAGTCGATCTCCTCCTATCTCGCCGAGGCGGTAGCTACTGGGCTCAATATCTTGGTGAGCGGGTCAACTCAGGCCGGCAAAACGACTCTTCTCAACGCGCTAGTAAGTGCGGTTCCGCCGGGTAACCGTGTTGTGACAATTGAAGAAGTCTTTGAATTGAAGCCACGCGTCTCTGATTGTGTTGCACTTCAAACCCGTCCCGCCAATGTGCAGGGTGAAGGTGAGATTCCACTTCGCCGCTTGATCAAAGAAGCGCTGAGAATGCGACCTTCGCAATTAGTGGTCGGAGAGATTCGCGAAGCTGAATCACTTGATCTGTTGATCGCTCTCAATTCAGGAATACCGGGAATGGCAACGATTCACGCAAACTCAGCCCGTGACGCAGTTTCCAAATTGCAAACTCTTCCGCTCTTGGCAGGGAAGAACATATCGCACGAATTTGTCACACCAATAGTCGCCTCTTCGATCGATATGGTCGTTCACACGACTATTGCTCGCCGGGGCGCTACCGAAGACAACAAGGGCTCCAGCCGCGGTGGCATGAGGCGGGTAGTTGAAATTGCGGCCCTCACCGGGAGAGTGGAGAGCGGAAGAGTAGAGATTGAGCCACTCTTTACCTTCCATAATGGCGAGTATCTACGCGGGCTCGGGGACCCTCGTCGAATATTTCATGATCGAGCGAGTCGCACTGAACCTGAGCTGCTTCTTCGTGAGGGGCTCAACGCGTGAGGATCAAAGCCAATCAATCGAGAAGTTTTTCTTTTCGTACGATCTCCCTTCGCCACATGAGCATCATCACAATTCTCTGCTGTGCCGCCGCCGCGTTCTCGGGAGAATTGATTCTTGGAGTACTTGTTCTGCCTATCGCTATCTTGATTCGTCGAAGCTTTTCTGTGCGTAGAATCGAGAGAGATAGAGTCGCATTATCAATGCTGTGGCCTGAGATTATTGATCACATAATTTCGGGATTACATTCGGGTCTGTCTCTGGCTGAGACTCTCGTTGGCCTCTCGCATCGTGGACCGATTCCGACTAGAGGCACTTTCAGGGCCTGCGAGGAAGTTCTTCGGGCCGGCGGTGATCTTGGAGAGACCTTCGTCATCATTAAAGATCGATTCAACGATGTTCTTGCTGATCAAGTGTGTGAAGTACTTGATTTTGCTCGAGGGACAGGCAGTCGAGATACCTCCATAATTCTGCGCAGCCTCGGTGAATATATTCGAAGTGATATCGCTCTCCGAGCAGAAATACGATCTAAACATGGTTGGGTAAAGAACTCTGCACTCATTGCAGCGATTGCCCCTTGGATACTTCTTCTGATTCTCTCGACGCAGAAGAAGACAGTTGAGGCTTTTTCAACCTCTGGTGGAGTAGTCGTGCTAGCCGTGGGCATTGGATCGACTCTTCTTGCTTATATATGGATGGATCGAGCGGGGAGGATCCCGAGCGTGCCAAGGATTTTCGCCTGATGCATGCACGAGAACTCTTCGCCTTTGTTGCGCTCTCACCAATCTTTATCTTCTTCGGTGTAATTCTTTATGAAGAATTTCGGCGCGAACTTTGGGTGACATCAGCGAACCTTCTGTTGCGACGTGTGCGAAAGCGAGAGCGCCTCGCCATCGAAATGGAGTTTCCGCTAGTAGTTGAACTATTCGCCATTTTAATCGGGGGAGGGTTGAGCCCATCAAGTGCTTTGGCTCGCATTAGCGAGAAAGGGAGCGGGGAGTTTCACGCCGCACTCCTACCGATCGTCTCGGAGATGAAAGCTGGAGTGAATCTTGCACAGGCACTCGATCTCCTCAATGAACAGATTGACTCACCGATCGTTCGACGATTCTGTGATTCTCTTGCTATCTCGATTGAGCGAGGGAGCTCTTTGGTTGATGTCATCGGAAGGCAGGTAGAAGAAGTTCGGCAAAGCCAGCGACTACAGATTGCAGACCGCGCAGCGAGGGCAGAAGTAGCTCTCATGATTCCGGTGGTCTTTCTGATACTCCCCATCTCGATCCTCTTCGCATTATGGCCCTCTTACTTCGCTCTGGGGGGAAGTTTTGGCGGGGCGTAGCGA
>DAINQZ010000007.1:11650-20927 GCA_036742235.1 Candidatus Nanopelagicaceae bacterium
CGCATTATGGCCCTCTTACTTCGCTCTGGGGGGAAGTTTTGGCGGGGCGTAGCGAGTTCTTGTTTTATCAAGAGTCAGTAAGTCCAAGAAACCAACATGGGAGAGATGAGGGAACGCGGTGAATAGAGGGAGCGGGATGAATGGAGGGAGCGGGATGAATGGAGGGGAAGTGATGAATGGTGAGGGTGTGATGAAGCGAGGGGAAGTGATGAATGGAGAGGGTGCGATGAATAGAGGGAACGGGATGAATAGAGGGAACGGGATGAATGGTGAGACTTCGATGAATGGAGGTGAAGTGATGAATGGAGGTGAAGTGATGAATGGAGGTGAAGTGATGAATGGAGGTGAAGTGATGAATCAAGTGAGTGACAGTGATCCGCAGGAAGTATTCACGGAGCAATCGACTTCCAAACACGTACAGAAGAAATTGAGCGAGAGAGCCCTGTCGATCGCAACAAAGTTGGCGATACGGAGCGCGGAATATCAGGGTCGAATGGCTCACTTCATGATTGATGAGCGTGGTGATGTCCCGGGCTGGGTCCTGGTCGTTTTGATGACAACTGGGCTTGTCACTGGAATCTGGACCATCGCAGCACCTCGAATCGAGTCACTCTTGAGAGGCTCACTTGATGCGATGAACAATGTCCATTGAGTCCATTGAGCCCATTGAGCCCATTGAGCCCATTGAGCCAGAATCCCGAGGCTTTTTCTTCGATCGATTTTTCTTCGACGAGCAAGGAAATGTTGAGAGCGCTCTCGTTCTCTTACCGTTGATGATTCTCGTCTTGAGTATCTTGCAAATCGGAATGGGCGTTCTTAATCGTGAAGTGGGCAGTACATCTGTCCAGAGTGTTGTTAACAAGAGCTCTCTATTCAGCCCCTCCGGAAGAGACCCTCTTATCTTGATGGGCAGTCAAGGACTTACCGAGGTTTCTGCAATCCCTCTGACGGGAGGCGGAGAGCTATACCTGGGCAAGAGAGTTGATACGTCGCCTTCGCTCACGCCGCTCTTGCCAGGTGGCGATAGCTTCACTTCATCCGGGATAGCGATCGGGGAGAACCCATGAAGCGGCGATATACCAAATGTGTATCTGGCTTGGTCAAGAATGAGAATGGGAGCGCATCCCTGGAATTCATCATTCTTGCCATCCCCTTATTTATTCCTCTCGCCCTTTACCTCTCCTCTGTGAATGGGAATAGTCAAGAGTTGCAGACACTCAATAATGCAGCCCGGCAATCGGCGAGAGCCTTTGTTACAAGTTCGACAGAAGAACTTGCTCCGGTCCGCGCAGAAGAAGTGCTATCGGTCTTTCAAGGTCAATCGCCGCCAGGAGAGAGAGGAGGGGCTATGATGCAGATTTCAATCTCTTGCGAGTCCACTCCGTGTCTTACGCCCAATTCCAAAGTAACTGTGAAGGTTACGGATCCGAATTCAGGTCGTTTTGCAGAAGCTACTCAGATTGTAGATTCCTGGAGAAGTAGTGCGTAAACGAAGGTCCTCACCAGTAAGTGATGAATCCGGTTCACTCACACTTGTGATCGCCTCTCTCTTTCTCCTCACTCTCCTCTTATCCTTTGCGATCATCGATATTTCCGGTGCCTATTTAGCCAAGAGAGAGTTAATAAACCTCGGCGAAGCGGCGATCACTCGCGCCGCTCACAATGTCGATGACTCTCGATACTACGCCGGCGAAAGAACCCAGGTAGGTACTGGCGCAAAGGGACCGATCTACCTTCTACCGATTGATTGCAGTCAGGCCGCTCGATCTCTTGATGATGAGGTAGCTGGTATGGCGCTTTCAAATGAGCCGATTTCTGTGGTTTCGTTTCGGTGCGATGGAGACCAGTTATGGGTTACCTTCTCCTCGAAGGTAAAGCCGATTCTCTCGCTGCCACTGATTGAGGGAAGCGTGATGAATTCACTCCTCACTGTTACGGCGGATCTCAACGCGAGTAATGTCATCGAGTAATCGAGCTCCCGCCGCTTTGCTGAGCCCGTCATTATTTCTCGCTACTCTTTGCCTATGGCAGCCCGCGAATACCCCCTCGAAATCGAGAAGTTGAGTGCGACCCTCACAAGTATTGAGAAGGTCATTGACCTCCCACGCCTGCGAAAAGAGTTTGAAGAGCTTGAGGCGGAGGCATCAGCCCCGGATCTTTGGGATGATCCTGAGAAGGCTCAAGTTGTCACCAGTAAATTGTCTCGAGTTCAGGCGACGATCAATCGAGTAAGTGGGATTCGTCGCCGACTTGATGACGTCCCCATCCTGATTGAACTCGCGCAGGATGAAGCGGACTCTGTCGCTCTCCATGACGCCGAGACAGAACTGGATTCAGTTGGCAAGGCGATCCGCGAATTAGAAGTCACAACTCTTCTGAGTGGTGAGTATGACGATCGCGATTGCCTCATCACAATCCGCTCTGAAGCCGGGGGAGTCGAAGCCGCAGACTGGGCTGAGATGTTGATGCGTATGTACCTTCGCTACTGCGAACGGAAAGAGTACAAAGTTGATGTACTCGAAACTTCGTACGCCGAAGAAGCAGGAATCAAGTCAACGACCTTCCGAGTAAGTGCTCCTTATGCCTATGGCATGCTCTCGGTAGAACAAGGAACACATCGCCTCGTTCGTATCTCACCTTTTGATTCACAGAGTCGTCGCCACACCTCCTTTGCCGGTGTTGAAGTTGTGCCTGTTGTTGAGCAGAGCGACCATGTTGATATCGATGAGAAAGAGATTCGCGTTGATGTGTATCGATCATCCGGTCCTGGCGGTCAAGGAGTTAACACCACTGACTCTGCAGTTCGCATTACCCACCTTGCGACTGGAATCGTTGTTTCGTGTCAGAACGAGCGTTCTCAGATTCAGAATAAGGCGACCGCGATGGCCGTCCTTCAGTCAAAACTTCTCGAACGTCGTCGTCAGGAAGAGCGTGCTCGTATCGATGCACTGAAAGGCGATAATTCTGGATCGTGGGGCAACCAGATGCGCTCATACGTTCTCGCGCCGTATCAAATGGTGAAAGATTTGCGGACAGATTTCGAAGTTGGAAACCCAGCAGGAGTTCTTGATGGCGATATCGATGGATTCCTTGAGGCTGGAATTCGCTGGAGAAAATCGACCGAGTAGCTCAATATCGAGCAGGGTTATCCTGATTTACGCGTGGCGAGTACGTATTGGTTATTTCTCACAGCCATTTTTGCGCGTATTTCCCCGCCTCAAGCGTGAAGGCTACCTAAACTACAACTCGTACCGGTCGGCGCCGCATCCCCGCAGGCACCTGCTTTAGGCCGTCATTAGGAGTATCAGGAGGTGTGCCGTTGATTCGCTTTGAGAACGTCACAAAGCTCTATCCCAAGCAAGAGAAGCCAGCGCTCGATCGCGTTGATCTAGATATCGCTAAAGGGGAGTTCGTCTTCCTCGTCGGTCTCTCAGGTTCTGGAAAGTCCACATTCCTTCGCCTCGTTCTTCGTGAAGAGAACCCTACCTCTGGCAGCATCACGGTTGCCGGAAAAGAACTCTCCTCTCTTGCTAAGCATAAGCTGCCAGAGCTTCGCCGCCAGGTCGGCACCGTCTTCCAGGATTTCAAACTATTGCCAAATAAGACCGTGGCAGAGAATGTCGCCTTTACGCTCCACGTTCTTGGTTACTCCCAGAAAGAGATCAACCGCGAGGTGCCAGATATTCTTGAGTTGGTTGGGCTAGAAGAGAAGGCCGAACGTAAGCCAAGTGAGCTCTCGGGTGGAGAGCAGCAGCGTGTGGCGATCGCTCGTGCCTATATTTCAAAGCCAATGATTCTCATTGCTGATGAACCTACCGGAAACCTTGATCCGAATACTTCTGTCGGAATCATGAAACTCCTCGACCGGATTAACCGTGAAGGAACGACAGTTGTTATGGCCACCCACGATGCTGGCATTGTGGATCAGATGCGCAAGCGAGTCATCGAACTCGAAGGAGGTCATGTGATTCGTGATCAGGTGCGTGGTGTCTATGGATATACCGGTTGATCAGGGCTTGAGAGAGAACGGATAAGCGATGCGCGCAGGATTTATTGCCCAAGAGGTAAGAATAGGTATTCGCCGTAATGTCACGATGACGCTCGCCGTTATGACCACTGTGGCGATCTCCCTGACTTTGCTCGGCATTGGCTTCTTGGCTAATTCCCAAGTTAGAGTTATGAAAGATTATTGGTATGACAAGATTGAAGTTTCCGTCTTTCTATGTGGAGCGCTATCGGAATCCACTTCTTGCACTGCGGGATCAGTGACAGATACGCAGCGAAGTTCGATTCAAGCCGACCTACAAGCTCTTCCTGTTGTCGAGAAGGTCTACTACGAGTCTCAATCGCAGGCTTATCAACACTTCCAAGAGAATTTCAAAGGATCGGCGATCGCCCAGAACGTGACGCCAGACCAGCTACCCGAATCATTTAGAGTGAAATTGAAGGATCCAACGCAGTTTGCGGTAGTTCAAAGTGCCTTTGCAGGTCGTCCGGGAGTGGATACCGTGCAGGATCAACGCACGATTCTTGATAAGTTCTTCAAGCTTCTTGATGTGCTTCGCAATGGCGCGCTGCTCATTGGATTAGCGAGCATCATCACCGCCCTCCTTCTCATCAGCAATACGATGAGAATCGCGGCTTTTAATCGCCGCCGTGAAACTGGCGTCATGAAACTTGTTGGAGCATCTTCATTCTCTATCCAACTGCCATTCTTGCTTGAAGGAATCTTCTCAGCATTAATTGGTTGGGGGATATCCACTGGTCTTCTATCTCTCTTTAAGTTGCTCATCGATTCCAAGGTAGCGCCGCTTTTGAGCTTTACCCGATTCTTTACCTGGTCTGACGTTTGGGTAGCGAGCGCGGAGTTGCTCGGAGTTGGATTGCTCCTATCTGCCCTGGCTTCTTTCGTCACGCTTCGTAAACACCTCAAGGTTTAAGCACTGCGGTTTTAGCTACTCAAACCAACGGAGTACCCTTGGTGTATATCCCTCGCGACTGCGGGGAATTTTTGAGTCCCAAGGATCGAGGTGAGATGAGATGGTTAAAGAGGTTGGTAAGAAGCTAATCGCGCAGAATAAAGCGGCGCGGCATGACTATTTCATCGAAGAGGTCTTTGAAGCAGGACTCGTTCTAACAGGCACCGAGGTGAAATCACTTCGCGCTGGCCGTGCTTCACTTGTAGATGGCTTTGCGATGATGAATAACGGTGAACTCTGGTTGAGTGGTGTTCACATCCCTGAATACAACGAGGGATCTTGGACCAACCACGCACCTCGACGTGATCGTAAATTGCTCATGCATGCTCGAGAGCTGGATAAGCTCGGTGCGATCCTTAAGCAGGGTGGCCTCACGATTGTTCCGCTCTCGCTCTACTTCAAAGATGGTCGCGCAAAGGTCGAGATCGCACTGGCCAAAGGCAAGAAGGCTCACGACAAACGTCAGGCTCTCATGGAGAAGCAGGCCAACCGTGAAGTCACTCGCGAATTGTCTCGGCGGACGTCGGGTAAGGATTAACTTCGCTTTCCGCGCGCAGGGTTGAGAAGACGCTGGGTTGACTACGCACGGCCCGCAAAGTTATTGGATTCTGATTTCTGGTGCCCGGTTTGGTTCGCTTTCAGAGTTGGCGGGAGCGCGAATTTGTAACTGCGCGCCCCAACTCTTTACAATTACCCCAAGCGACACACCATCTGATTTACTGATATTCACCATTCCTCGCCTGCTCTGACGAAGAGCACTTCGGCGGTTTGATTGGCGACTTGATTGAATGCATATGAATCGTCGCCGATTTCAGAGAGATCTGCAATCTATAACAACTACATATGGAAGTAATGAAATTTTTGCTTTCTTATTTCCGTGTAAACCACGGGGGTGAACGGTCTCGACTTTAGCTGTTGGGATAAAGGAAGCGGGCCGAGGAAGTCCGGATGATCTCGTTAACCAATAACCGTGACAAAACTATAAGCGCCAGTACAACTGCCGCTGATCTAACTCTCGCTGCATAAGCGATAGTGATCCGTTAGCCCGTGCGCGCTCTCGTCACGGAATCTAGCGTCGCTAGAGAGCTCACCTACTCACAGCGTTAGGGATGTGAGCGGGGAAACCAAACCCTAAATGAGTTCGTTGACTACATGTGCGCGTGAGAGTCAGGGCTGAGAAGACGTTTAGCGCACTACGCCCGTAGAAGCTTTATGTCAGTACTAGAGGACCCGGGTTCGATTCCCGGCACCTCCACTTGGGTTTGATTCGTCTTGATTCTCTTAGCATCAAGAATCAAAGCGAGGTAGCAATTTTCCTTGATGGTACGAAGTACTTCTTTCCAGCAGGGGAGAGCCACTCGCAAGAGCCATCAGGGAAACTCTCGAGCTTCCAACCGCCGTGGGTCTTCATCTGATGGTGCCTTCGACAGAGCATTCCCATATTCGATCGCGTGGTCTCACCATCAGATTCCCAAGGGATGGCATGGTCGATATCGGAGACTCGTGCTGGTTGTCGACAGTGAGGGAATCTACATATTTGATCTCGAGCCGTTAAGTAATCTTTTAGGGGCTGCGGTGGTTCGTAGACGCTCCGTCCAACATCTAGTAACTCTCCGGTCACCGGATCAGTAATAAACTTTCGCCACTTTCCATCCGCAGCGAGTTCTCTACCGACTGAGGCGGGTATCGGACCGTAACCTTTTAGTTCTGCTGGATTCTCGGCCAATCCGAGCAAGGTTGGTAGGTCCATCGTGAGATTGAGAGTCACGGGGCGACCATGTGAGAGTCCTTCGTTGATAGAAGAGGCAAGAAAATTCTTCGCTAGCTGCGTGAGGGCTTCAGCGCGCAACGACTCGAGGCGCAACTGTAGGGCGATTGCTTGGTGATCTATGTGATCACTTGCGCTGCGCTCAGCCCGATCTCTCATCGATCGCGCCATCTGGCGTTCGTGCAGATCTGCCTCACTCTTTGCGTGCTCTTTATTGAGTCGTGCCAACTTATCTACTGCAAGCATGATGGTTTGAGCATCTGCGGCGGGAAGAAGGGCAACAATCTGAGCCATCCCATTTGGTTGTGGATAGCAATCAACGCTGCTGCGCTCTCGAGCGATCGAGCAAGCCTCTCCGAACTCACGAGGAGCGATTTGCGCAATCACTGATCTCATCCTGGAGGCGACTTGCCCTGGGGTATGGAATTCGGAGTGCGCTAAGGCAATATTCTCAACTTCAAGTATCTGCTCGGTTGTGGCTCCAGTCCGAATTATTTCGGCGCTCTCTTTTGCAATGACATTTGCGTGAGCTAGGGAGATTTCACCAGCAGCAAGAGCAGCGGCGGTCCCGGGAAGATGGGAGGTGAGAACCCGAGCCACATCGATCTTCTGTTGGGCGGAGCCACCCGAAACTCGCAGCGCGAGGGCTACCTCTTCTCGTTCGGCATCATCTACTCCTGAGAAGATATCAGCAGCTTTCGAAGCTTGGGATCCTGCAACTGCAACTATTGCGTTCTGCAAGAGCGATTGCAGCCATCCGGATTGACGTTCGAGTGCACTTAAGTAATCGATGCGACCCGCATCATCGAGGTCGAGTGGATTGATGCCCACCAATTCAGTGAGTACTGAAATGCCAGCAGGGGAGTGAAGAGCGGTCTTCACTCGATCAATGAGAGTAAGCGGAATGTTTTCAGCGCTAGCGAGATTGAGGTCACTCTCTTCAATATGAAGAGGAAGTGACGGGAGAAGATCTCTTCTCAATGCCGACTCTCTGCGCTTCGTCTCCATAGTTGAATCATCTAGTGAAGTACTGACAACGATCTATCGCATTTAAGAGTTATGCACATCCGCGATGGAAGAGAGGATTCATTGCTGGCAACTAAGTAAGAGAGTTTGTTCGCGAGAGAGGCGGGTTGCGAGCGGTTGAGAATTCGCGGGCACGGCTAGGATCGATTTACACGAGTCTTAAATTAAAGGTTGCTTAAAGCTTTCCGCGTGCAATAGGCAATGGCCACTTCACTTCTTGACCGAGGACCGCGGCTGCATGCAATGGCCAACGTGGATTGCGTAGGAAAGCGCGCGCCATCATGACGGCATCTGCCTTGCCAGAGGCCACCAATTCTTCTGCCTGCTCAGGCTCGGTAATCATTCCAACGGTCGAGGTCATCGCCCCACCTGAATTTCTAATCGCATCGGAGAAATGCACCTGATAACCAGGTCCAACCGTGATGTTCGCCTTCGCGACATTACCACCACTCGAAACATCGATGAGATCAACGCCAAGCGCAGTTAATTCTGGCGCTAACTTCACGCTCTCCTCAATCGTCCAACCGCCATCAGTCCAATCAGATGCCGAGATACGTACAAAGAGCGGCATATCTGCTGGGATTGCAGCACGAACCTCAGCGGTCACTTCCTTCAAGAATCGAGTGCGATTCTCGTACGAACCACCATATTCATCGGTGCGAGTATTCGAAAGCGGTGAGTAAAACTCATGAATCAGATATCCATGTGCCGCGTGAATTTCAACGAGATCAAATCCGGCAGCAACCGCATTACGCGCGGCATCACCAAAGGATTTAACTAACCCCTTCACTTCATCCGTACTTAAAGCACGTGGCTCTGGATAGCCAGGAAATGCAATTGCAGACGGTGCGACGGTTTGCCAACCGCCCTCTTCGGGAGTTGCGATCGTGTGATCCGACCCGGGAAGAGCAGATCCACCCTTGCGGCCTGCATGGGCAAGTTGAATGCCAATCTTCACATCTTGGGTGTGGGCAAAGTCGGTAATCTTCTTCCACGCGCTTACTTGCTCGTCGTTGTAGAGCCCCGGACATCCAATCGAGATGCGACCTTCAGGCACAACACCCGTTGCTTCGGCGACGATCAAGCCAGTTCCGCCCGTTGCAAACGCACCAAGGTGGGCCATATGCCAATCACCGACGATGCCGTGATGAGCTGAGTACTGGCACATTGGGCTAACCCAGATGCGATTGGCGAATGTAGTCCCGCGCAGCGTCAACGGATCAAAGAGGTGTGGCATCGGCTAATTACTCTCGGCTTCTCTCGGTCTAATTTTCTTGAATGCCATCTGGAGTGTTATGAACGTTCTTGATATCTCCACCCAACTTCGCGCCTTCACCACCGCGATTGAGCGGCTTCTTCTCACTGGCGTGATCGGCGGGAACAGTTCCGAGCAAGCCTTTTTGGAAGTCCTCAAAGGCCTGAAGTACTTCGGCTTTGGTATTCATCACAAATGGACCCATCCAGGCGACAGATTCACGAATCGGTTCGCCACCGAGAATGAGGA
>DAINQZ010000007.1:21027-35838 GCA_036742235.1 Candidatus Nanopelagicaceae bacterium
AATGGACCCATCCAGGCGACAGATTCACGAATCGGTTCGCCACCGAGAATGAGGACATCCATCTGCGGGCTACGTGACTCTTGAACGCTATCGGCTTGAATGACAAGAGTTCCGCCATCGACCATCACCGCGAGCTGACCCATCTGAACCGGCTGACGGTTCTCACCAACGGTGCCCTTGCCGTTCAATGTATAAACAAGTGCGTTGTAATCTGGACGCCAAGGTAGACGAAGCTGTGCACCTGGTGCGATAGTTGCATGCACGAGTGTGATCGGTGTCTGCGTTGATCCAGGACCCTTATGTCCATCGACCTCACCGGCGATAACACGAATTAATGAGCCACCATCTTCACTTGTGAGGAGTGAAACATCGGCAGCGCGCAGATCTTGATACGCCGGCTTCGACCACTTCTTTGATGCCGGCAGATTTACCCACAACTGAAAACCGTGGAAGAGGCCACCTGACATCACGAGATGTTCTGGGGGAGTCTCGATGTGCAAAATTCCTGCACCAGCGGTCATCCATTGGGTATCGCCATTAGAAATTGTGCCGCCACCACCGTGATTGTCGCGATGATCGAAGATGCCATCAATGATGTAAGTAACTGTTTCAAATCCGCGATGTGGGTGCCATGGAGTTCCCTTTGGCTCACCAGGTGCGTACTCAACTTCGCCCATCTGATCGAGATGAATAAATGGATCGAGGTCGGCTAGATCAACGCCAGCGAATGCGCGACGAACCGGAAAGCCCTCGCCTTCGAATCCTTGAGGAGCTGTCGTCACAGACTTCACGCGTCGAACAGGCAACGCTGGGTTCGCAATCACGCGTGGAAGGACGGTTAGGTCACTGACGGTTACGGCAGGCATCGGACTCTCAATCGTTCGAAGTAGTTGAATCTTTAACTACTTTACGAATCATAGAACGCATGAGTCGCCTCCGCTATTCCAAGCACGCTTGAGAGGCAGGGAGGCATTCCCAGCACGCTAAAAATAGGGTTGCCTCGAATCTTTAACCCGCCAATTCACCCAATCTTGAAGGAATAGGTATTCCCATCGAGCCTTAGACGGGCATAGCCTTCAGTTGGTTCCGTTCCGTTAACCCGCAGGGCGGACCCCACGCAGAGATAGAGGAGGTTGCTGATGCAGAGCCTTGCAGTCACTGCAGTCATCGTTCTTCTCTTAGCGATCGTTGGTGGACCAGCAACGCTCTTACTCACTCGAGTAAGCATCCGAGGGCGAACGCTCTTTATTCTTCATCGCATCTTCACGACAATCTTGGGAATCTTCTCGATCTTGATGGGATTCACCTTACTCATCGCGCATGTCTCTGTCATCGTTCGACTCCTTGGAGCAATGGGACTTATCACCGGAGCACTCGGAATCACGCGGCTCTATCGCAGAAGGTTTCGGCGTTAGTTCGTTGAGATAGAAGTTCGAAACAAATGTGCGAGGTAAATGAAAGTATTAAAGCGCTTTAAGAGCCGAGACAACTTTCGTCAAAGAATCTTTCGCATCACCAAAGAGCAGAGTCGTCTTTGCATCGTAGAGAAGTTCATTCTCAATTCCGGCAAAACCTGGACGCATCGAACGCTTTAAGAAGATGACATTGCCCGCCTGTGAAACATCCAAGATTGGCATGCCATAGATCGGGCATCCCGGAGTTGTCTTCGCAGCTGGATTCACGACGTCATTTGCGCCGACGACAAGAACGACATCGGTCTGAGGGAAGGTTGGATTCACTTCTTCCATCTCGACGAGTTGCTCGTAAGGAACATTCGCTTCAGCAAGTAGGACGTTCATATGTCCCGGCATACGACCTGCAACGGGATGAATTCCGTACGCAACATCTATACCCTTGGCTGAAAGAAGGTCCGCTAACTCGCGAACAGTATGTTGAGCCTGGGCAACGGCCAATCCAAAACCAGGAACGATGACAACGCGCTGGGCGTAATTGAGAAGAATGGCGACATCATCTGCTGATCCAGATTTCACGGAACGAGTCTCGGCAGCTCCTGAACTCTCTTGTGGTTTAGCCGTGAAGGCACCGAAGAGCGTTCCAAAGAGGGATCGACCCATGGCCGCTGCCATTAAACGAGTGAGAATCGTTCCTGAAGCGCCTACGAGGGTTCCGGCGACGATCAAGAGCGTCGCCTGCAGTACATAACCACTTGCCGCAACGGTCAGACCAGTAAAGGCATTGAGCAAAGAGATGACGATCGGTACATCTGCGCCACCAACAGGAAGCACGAAGAGGACACCGAAGGCGAGCGCTAGCGCCCCCATGATCAATAGTGGATTGGTGCCACCTGAGTTGATGACCCAACCTGCACTACCTAAGAGAGCGGCGAGCGTGCCCGCGATAACGAAGCGACCGCCAGGGAAGACGACGGGACGAGTTGTCATGATCTCTTGCAACTTCAAGAATGTAATGACCGAGCCTGAGAAAGAGACACAACCAACGACAACAGTGAAGACGGTCGCGATGATCTCGGCGCTCGTTGCATCCTTACCAAGGCGCAGATACTCAACGGTTGATACGAGCGCAGCTGCGCCACCACCAACGCCGTTGAAGAGTGCGACAAGCTGTGGCATCTGTGTCATCTGAATTCTGCGTGCAGCAGGGACGCCAACGAGCACACCAAATGCGATAGCTGCAAGGATTGCTAAGAGATTCTTATGGTGGCCACCAGGTGCCCAGAAGACGAGCACGGTTCCGATAGTCGCACCAATCGCGCCGATGAGGTTTCCGCGACGAGCAGATTTAGGCGAGGAGAGTCCCTTAAGGGCGAGGATGAAGCAGACTGCCGCAACAAGTCCAAGCATGTCATAAAGGTTGCGATTCATTTACTTCGCCTCCCGCTTCTTTGCCTTGAACATTTCCAGCATTCGGTCGGTAACTACAAAGCCTCCGACCATATTGATAGTTGCAAGAACGATTGCAAGGATGGAGAGAACAGTTGAGAGTGTGCTCGTCGCATTACTTGCGACCGAGATTGCACCGACCAAGATGATGCCGTGAATGGCGTTCGCACCAGACATCAGCGGGGTGTGGAGAGTGGTGGAAACTTTTGCAACCACCTCAAAGCCGACAAAGACGGATAAGACGAAGATCGAGAGAAGTGCTAGACCATTGCTCATTTCTTCGCTCCTTCTGGTGTGCGGCGGGCGCCGTTAAATGTCAGAGTGGCCGAATCAATGATTTCATCGCTGAAATCAGGGATTACATCGCCAGTGGGTTTGCCATCAACGCTCTTTGTCATCAGAAGCAGGAGATTGACGACGTTTCGCGAGAAGAGCATCGAGGCGTGGAATGGGAGCTGGCTTGGAACATCTTTGCCGCCCCACATGCGAACGCCATTTGATGTCACGACGATCTCGCCTGGCTTGGTTCCTTCAACGTTTCCGCCGGTCTCTGAAGCAAGATCAACGACGACGGCGCCAGGTGACATTGTTGCGATCATCTCGGCCGTGACCAGACGTGGTGCCGCGCGACCTGGGACGGCAGCGGTAGTAATGAGGACATCGGCTGCAGAAATATAAGGTGTAAGAAGTTCGCGTTGCTTAGCAGCGCGCTCTTCAGTCATCTCGCGGGCGTACCCACCTGCACCTTCAAGGGCTTCAAGTTCTAAGGTAATAAATTTCGCGCCCATCGACTTCACTTCATCGGCTGAAGCGGGACGGACATCGTAAGCACTCACCACTGCGCCTAACCGCTTTGCTGTTGCAATTGCCTGAAGACCAGCAACACCTGCTCCGAGAACAACAACCTTGGCTGGTGTAACCGTTCCGGCCGCGGTCATCAAGAGTGGGAAGAAGCGTGGTGAGAGTTCTGCGCCGACGAGCGCCGCACGATATCCAGCACAGAGTGCTTGAGATGTGAGTGCATCCATCGATTGGGCACGGGAAATTCTTGGGACCATCTCAAGGGAGATAGCTGTTACTCCGGCCGACGCTGCGGCATCAATAGATTCAACTGCTGTCGTAGGGGAGAGGAAAGAGATGGTGATCGCACCCTTCTTCAAGGAGCTCATATGAGATGGATCGAGTGGTTGAACCGATGCAATGACATCGGCGTCACCAATGACGCTTCCACTCTTCACAGTTGCACCAGCAGCTGAGTACTGGTCATCTGAGAATCCAGACTCTGCACCCGCGCCTGATTCGATGGTGACATCGAGGCCTGCTTTAGTTAATTTGCTGATGATGTCGGGCACGAGCGCTACACGCTTCTCGCCGGACCGGCTCTCTTTAGGAACAACAACACGCATCCGCATACCGTAGCCGTACCGAGGGTTCATTGTCAGCGGTTTACTGCTGTGAGTTCATGGAAAGTAGGCGTGAATACGGAAAGTTTCAGGGTCTTTTTGGCAACCGTACCAGCTTTGGCAACCCACCCCGCTGAATTAAGCGCGCCCTTCCAATTCTCCGCGAACCAAGTGATACATGATCGCTTGAATGGTAGTGCGGCGGTGATAGGCCTCGCGCCAGATATGTGAAGCATCGCCATCGATGACATCGGCGGTTACCTCTTCGCCGCGATGAGCCGGAAGGCAGTGCATGAAGATTGCATCCTTTTCAGCTAATCCCATCAAGTGACCATTCACTTGGTATGGGGCAAGCGCGGCCAACTTCTCTTTACGATCACTCTCGGGATCGCCCATCGACATCCAAACATCTGTGTAGAGGACAGATGATCCCTTGGCTGCGTGCTCTGGATCATGATCAACTTCAATAATCGCACCAGTAGAGTCAGCGATCTTGCGCGCAGTTGCGATGGCTTCGTTATTTGGAGCCCACTTACCCGTTGGAGTCGAAACGACAACATGTGCTCCGAGGATCGCGCCCATCGCCAACCAGGCATGCGCCATATTGTTTCCATCACCGACATAGGTGAACTTTCGGCCGGCAATATCCTTTCCAAATACTTCTCGGATCGTTGCCCAATCAGCAAGTAATTGAGTGGGATGATCCAGATCTGTAAGACCGTTGATGACCGGAATAGTTGCATGCTGACCGAGTTCATCAACGTCGCTCTGCGCAAAGGTGCGGATCAAGAGAGCTGAGCAGAAACCGCTGATGACTTTTGCGGTATCAGCGATCGTCTCGCCACGACCAATTTGAAGATCATCGCCACGAAGAAAGATTGGAGTTCCGCCTAAGTGTGCAACGGCGGTCTCAGAAGCTAGACGTGTTCGCGTTGATGGCTTCGTCATGTAGATGGCAACTGTGCGGTTCGCTAGCGCATCTCTTGAGCGAAGTGGATTCTTAGCAAAATCTGCTGCCGTATCGAGGAGTAAATCGACATCGGCGCGACTTAAATGCGCGGTGCGTAGGAGATCCTTCATTAGAGAATCTTAGGCGATAGAATCGAGGAATGCGCATGGGTTTATTCGATCGACCTGGGCTGCTCACGCGGGGTGTTGCCGACGAGCAGACCGAGGAGTCAACCCAACCGCTCTCGACCGATGATGGTGATCACGAACGATTTTCGCATTATGTCCGCAAGGAGAAGATCGTTGAGTCGGCGGTAACTGGCAAGCCGGTGCGCGCGCTCTGTGGCAAGAAGTGGGTCCCGAACCGCGACCCCGAGAAATTTCCTATCTGTCCAACTTGTAAAGAGATCTACGCAACCCTGAAGAAGGAGTAGATCGCGTGGTGGACTTTCGGCGAGGCTTCAGCGCTGCACTCGTATCTATTCTTCTTATCGTCATCGCGCCATTTCTTGGAAGCTCGCTCGCTCAGCGAGCCCAGGCAGATAACCCGCCTCGGAAGATCCTCTCCGGCTGGATTCCTTACTATTCAATCAAGACCTCGTTGCCCGCTGCCTTAGCGAATCCAGATCTCATTAGTGAAGTAACCCCCTTCTGGTACACGCTCAAAGATGCGAAGACGATTCAAGACAATTACACACCTGCGAATCCAAACTTGCCGATCGCAGGAACGATCGCTCAACTTCAGAACGCTGGTTATCTAGTGATGCCAACAATTACCGATGGCACCTCGACTGATCCGAAGACCGGCAAGAGTATCCAACTCTCGCTCTCAAATATGTTGGCCAATCCCAGCACAGAGAGTTCGATCATCACAGCGATTCTTACCCTCGTGACCACTAATAAATATGATGGAATTGATTTAGATTGGGAGAGTTTTGCTTACGTTGACCCCATCTCAACGTGGAGCACTACGCAGAGTCGTTGGGTCACCTTCATCCAAGATCTAGCAACTGCGTTTCACGCTCAAGGAAAGTTGTTGTCAGTCACGACGCCACCGCTCTTTGATCCGGCAACTGGGAAGAAAGGCTATTACCTATACGCCTGGTCACAAATTGGTAATGCGATTGACCGACTTCGTATCATGGCTTACGACTACTCAACCTCCACACCAGGTCCGATTGGACCAATCACCTGGACAGAGGATGCCGTGAAGTATGCAGTATCAGTGGTGCCAGCATCCAAAGTTTTTGTAGGAATTCCTGGGTATGGCCGAGATTGGGTGACGAAGGTAGACGGTACCTGCCCTTCACTGCCTATCAACTATTTGAAATCGATCACACCATCGGCTTCTGCCGCAACCGTTGTTATGCACGATGCAGCAAATCTCGCTCTTACTTATGGTGCTGCTCCAACGTATATTGCAAAATATGGTGAGAGCACCTTCTCCTATCAAAAGGTGTACAACGGAACGACAGCTGATGGCAGCTTGACCACGTGCACTGCAACTCGCACAGTCTGGTATCAGGATTCGCAAGGCTTTGCCCTACGTGCTGGACTTGTTGCTAAATACCATCTTGGTGGAATAGCCGAATGGACGATGGGGATGGAAGATCCAAGTGCCATCACAGCGATACGTGCTGTCGCGGTCTCGATTGCTCCTGATCCGGTCGTAGCCAATCTGCAGGCAAATACGAATCTGGCGCTCGTTGGAGATGTGCTTACCATTAAGAGCTCAGTTGCGAAAAAAGATACGACTGCGTTCAGTGGGATTCCGGTTCAGATAGAGACGAAGACTGCAACAAGTGATTGGGCAGCGCTCTCTTCTCCAATCTTGTCTGAGGTTTCCGCTGCCGATGGAACGCTCTCGTTCACACTGGTGGTTGGTGAAAATACGCAGTTGCGAGTACGAAGTGCTGGTTCATGGGATCGACTAGAGGGTCTCTCAACTCCAGTGAGTATTAACGTGGCGCGGGCAATCTCATGGAATCCACCGACCTCGATTCGATCGGGAGTGGTCTACAGCATTTCAGGCGAAGTCCAGCCACATGTAGCCGGCATTACGGTCCAACTCGATGATGGAGTGAGCGGACATGGTCAGAGCTTGCCGCAGACAAAGACGGCAGCAGATGGCACCTTCACACTCTCATTCAGCGCCGCTACTCGAGGAGTTCGTTCGTATCGACTTCTGATACCCGCCGATCTCACCTTCGCGGCATCTTCGACCGACTTTGTTAAAGTTCTGGTGCGATGAACGAAGAGAAGAGCGGATCTAGTTTCGGAGGCGTAGATACGCTGACCGATATCGACGCCGCCCTCCACGAACTCTTAGATCGACCATGGACCTGCATAGTGTGGGATGACCCAGTTAATTTAATGAGTTATGTAGTCTTTGTCTTCAAGAAGATCTTTGGCTTTTCGCAAGAACGTGCGCACGAACTTATGCTTCTCGTTCACAATAAGGGTCGAGCGGTTGTGGCAAGTGGAAGTCGTGAAGAGATGGAACGTTATGTTCAGCGGCTTCATGAGCATGGCTTATGGGCAACCCTCCAACGCGATGACAAGATATGAGAATCTATGTCTAACTTTGAACGCACTGGCGATCTCTTCTCGCTCGATCTCACCATTGATGAAGCTCATATTCTGATCAACTTGGTTGAACAACTCCTCGAACTTCTGGGGGAGGGCGATTTCTTCCATCACTACGATGCAGATGATCCCTTCGCCGCCCTGATGTCGATGCAGCAGGAAGTAGTAACACCCGATGATCCTGTGCTCATGCGGTTATTGCCGAATGCATATGCTGACCCAGAGGCAGCGAGTGACTTTCGACGCTTTACTGAATCAACAATTCGATCACATAAACAGCGCATATTGCGCGAAGTTCGCACTCATCTTGCCATCCTGGTGGATGATGAGAAGTCGGGAACTGTCCCAGATTTAGATGCCGATACCTGGCTGGTGGCGCTCAATGATCTTCGCTTGGCGCTCAGCGTTCGCCTCGAGATTGATGAAGAGAGTTTTGAGCTCTTTGAATCCTTGCCGGATGAGGATCCACAGAAATCTATCTACGCCGTCTATTACTGGCTCGGATGGTTACAGGAGAACCTGCTCCACTTGCTCTAAACTAGCCAGATGAACAGTGCGCCGATCGGGATATTTGATTCTGGCGTTGGCGGACTGACAGTTGCACGAGCGATCATCGATCAACTGCCCAATGAATCGATCCTCTATCTGGGGGATAGCGCTCGCGGGCCCTATGGCCCACGTCCATTAGCCGAAGTTCGAAGTTTCGCCTTGGAATGTCTAGATCAACTCGTTGCTGCTGGTGCGAAGGCCTTAGTTATCGCCTGCAATACGGCAAGTGCGGCAATGCTCCGAGATGCCCGTGAACGATACGAAATTCCAGTGATTGAAGTGATTCAACCTGCAGCCCGTCGCGCTGTATCAGCAACTCGCTCAGGCCGGGTCGGTGTCATCGGCACACAAGCGACTATTGATTCTGGTGCTTACTTAGATGCATTTACCGCGGCACCTCAACTGGAAGTTACTGCCATCGCTTGCCCGCAATTTGTTGAATTTGTTGAACGTGGTGAGACCTCTGGCGCCGCGATCACCGCGATCGCACAAGAATATCTTCGTCCACTCCTGGATGAAGGCGTCGATACCCTCGTACTTGGTTGCACGCACTATCCACTTCTCACCGGCGTCATCTCCTATGTGATGGGCGATTACGTCACTTTAGTTTCAAGTGCTGAAGAGACAGCGAAGGATCTCTACCGCACCCTCGTTGAACATGATCTACTCAATGATGAAGGCAACCCGACCTATCGCTTTATCTCAACCGGTGATGCTCACGCCTTTTCACAATTGGCGCGACGTTTCTTAGGACCTGAAGTAACCTCAGTCGAGAACAAGCTTTAACACACCTACTAATGAAGAGAGCCACAAGTGAGTAAACGTTCAGATGGTCGTACCGCAGATCAACTCCGACCGATCTCGTTCCAACGTAATTGGCTGAAGAATGCCGAAGGCTCTGTGCTTGTTGAATTTGGAAATACCCGCGTACTCTGCGTCGCATCCTTCACGCCGGGCGTCCCACGTTGGCTCACCGGAAAAGGAACAGGCTGGGTGACATCGGAATATGCAATGTTGCCTCGCGCAACGCATACACGTTCAGATCGTGAGAGCGTGAAAGGAAAACTTGGCGGCCGCACTCAAGAGATCTCTCGGCTCGTCGGTCGATCACTTCGCGCCGTCGTTGATACGCATGCTTTGGGTGAGAACACGATTGTGATTGACTGCGATGTGCTGCAAGCCGATGGCGGAACGCGAACAGCCGCAATCACCGGCGCATACGTTGCTCTTGCTGATGCGATCACCTGGGCAAAAGGCGCCGGCCACATACTCGCCGATCGACAACCACTTCGCCAATCAGTAGCAGCCGTCAGTGTTGGCATTATTAAGGGCGTTCCGATGCTCGATCTTTGCTATGTAGAGGATGTCGATGCAGATACCGATATGAATATTGTCTGCACAGGTGATGGCAACTTTGTCGAGGTGCAAGGAACTGCAGAGGGTGTCCCATTTGATCGCGCACTTCTTAATCAACTCCTCGACCTTGGGGTTGCAGGATGTAAAGAACTCACTGCACTACAGGCTGCGGCACTTGCCGGCTAAGAGCCAGCGAGGGGAAGTTCTGATGAAGCAAGTAGTTTTGGCAACTAAGAATCGCGGGAAGATCGCGGAGTTTGAACGACTACTTCATGAATTGGCCGATGATATTCAGGTACTTGGTCTCACCGATTTTCCTGATATGCCCGATGTAGAAGAGACCGGGGCGACGCTCACCGAGAATGCGCTCCTAAAGTCTCGCGCGGTTGCAGAGTTCAGCGGATTGCCTGCGCTTGCCGATGACAGTGGCCTCTTCGTTGATGCGCTCGGCGGTGACCCGGGAGTCTTCTCTGCTCGGTGGGCAGGGGAGCATGGCAACGATGCTGCAAATACCGCCAAGGTACTTGCACAACTGGCTGAGCTTGCAGCGTCGAACCCAGATCTCGATCGTTCGGCTTCCTTTCGCTGTGTCATTGCGCTCTCATTTCCAAGTACCCACCCCAAGGCAGGAGAGGATCTGATCGAAGTGGGTGAGATGCCTGGCCACTTGATCCAGGAGGTCCGAGGCGAGGGTGGCTTCGGCTATGACCCGATCTTCATTCCTGAAGGCCTTGCCCTGACATCGGCGGAGATTGATGCTGCCCAGAAGGATGAAATCAGCCATCGAGGCCGCGCCATGAGAAGGATTGCCCCTATTTTGATCGACCTTCTCTAGTATTCTTAAGCATCGGAAAAGTATTCTTTCCCAACCGCTAAACCAACCGCTAGATCGAGGAGTCCAACCGTGGCAGTGAAGAAGAGCGCGAAGAAGGTAGCCAAGAAGGCACCTGCTAAAAAGCCAGCGAAGAAAGTTGCTGCAAAGCGCGTTGCCAAGAAGGCAGCGGTGAAGAAGGTAGCTAAGAAAGCTCCTGCTAAGAAGGTAGCGGCCAAGAAAGCGCCAGCGAAGAAGGTTGCGAAGAAAGCTCCCGCTAAGAAGGCCCCTGCTAAGAAAGTAGCGAAGAAGGCCCCAGCGAAGAAGGTTGCGAAGAAATCCGCCGCACCTAAGCGCATCTCAGCATCGGCAGCGACTCCTGCACGAACAGTCGCCGCAATCTCAACAACTCCACCAGCAAAGGCAGCACCAGCAGCACCAGCAACATCTCCTGCCGCTACCTCTGCAAAGAGCACAACATCGGCAAATGGTTCATCATCTCGAGTCGTCGTTACTGTTATTGCAGGTATCGCCCTCCTAGCAGTTATTGTGATCTCACGTAGCCATAGCACCACATCCACAACTTCGGCTACGCCAAGTGCAACTCCAACAGCGAGTGCGTCAGCATCGATGAGCGCATCTGCAGCCGCAAGTGCTTCAACAAGCGCTTCAGCATCTGCTGCAACTCCAACAGCGGCTGATGCAACTCACGCTGCACCAACTGGCATCGTTGCACACTACACATCAACCGGCGCAACTATCTTCTGGCAGCCTGCAACAGGCGCGACCGGCATCACCAACTTCAATGTTGAAATTGCATCGAATGGTGGCGCATGGAAGTTGATCTCAACTGTCCCAGCTTCACAGCTCTCACTCGGAGTTACAAAGGGAGCATCGGATGGATGGTGCTCATTCCGAGTATCTGCCGTCTACTCTGATGGAACTGTTGTCGCTGGCAAGGTCTTTGGACTTCCAGGTCAATATTCCTAGTCTTAATTCGTTGATCAATATCTAGTCAGATTAAAGAACCCGCCGGTTACGATCGGCGGGTTCTTTTCTTTGCAGCTTTGCTTTTGCTGCTTTGGAAGATGCTCGAGAATCGCCGCAACATAGACGCTACTTCCGGCATCGACGAGGTGCACACCATCTGGTGCAAAGAACTCTGGATGTCCGCGTGAGATCAGCGCCCAATCAACCAACACAACATTGGAATAGTTTGCAGCGACGCGAGCGATAATCTGATCGTTATCAGGTGCCCAAGGACGCGGGACAGCCGTATTGATGAGAATCACTTTGGGTTGGTTCTTCAGAAGGTCAAGAAGCGTGCGAACTGACTCCTCGGTCAGATGGTTGTTATTGCCGAGATCTAGAATGGTCGTGCTGTGCGGAACTTGCGCTTGATCTTCTTTTACGACGGTAATGAGCTCATCGATCTGTCGTCCAACGCGAGCATTGATGAGAGCGATGGGGAAGTGCGCAGCGAGCTTTTCGTGAATCCCAAGAATTACAGAGTCTCCTGTCACCCAAAGCCCTGGTACACCAGGAGTTGCCGGAGCATGCGGCGTAAATGAGGTTGTCACCTTGCTAGTTTCGATATTTGCGCCATGATCAACACGATAGTAAGCAGCCCATGATGCACTGGTAGTCGCGAGCAGGATTGTTATCACACTAATTGCAATGGTTGCATGTGCCCGGCGGCGAACTTTCGGCGTTCGATATTTGAGTCCCCGGAGCCAATTTCCAAATACTCCACGGCGAATCGGAATTTCAATCCACCGTAATGAGATATCTGCGAGCGCTAGCACGATGAGAATGCGCGCAACATTGATCGCCCAGATAGCGCCAGCCAAATCAATACTTGGTCGAGTGATTTGGAAGATCACCCAGTGCCACAAGTAAATTCCATAGGAGCGTTCCCCTACCCACAGCAGTGGGCGCGAGCTCATCAGCGGGGCGAAACGAGATGCTGGATGAACGAGAGAGGTGATGATCGCGCAGCCTAGTGCTCCCGCTAATGGGAAAGCGATGCGATAGAGCGTTGGATTTGACTCGTCAATGAAGAGGAATGCGCTGAGTAGGCCAATCAGCCCAATGACGCCGATGCCATCGATGAAATCTTGCGCGCGCTGGGAGATGACTGATGAGAGATTCTGTGGAATCCAACTTACGGCCAGCGCAGAACCTAAGAAGAGGCCAACGCTATGAGTATCAGTGCCAAAGTAGATATGGCTGATCTTGTTAGCGGAAGAGGAAGCATCGACTGCTATCGAGAAGATAAAGAGGGCGGTGCCAGAAATGATGGCGATGAGGAGAGCGACCTTGGCTAGATTTTTTTTGCCGAAGTACCTAAGTGCAAAAATTAATATGAGCGGCCAGATGAGATAGAACTGAAACTCGACTCCAAGAGACCAGGTGTGCTGGAGCAGGGGAGGACGGCCCACCGTCTCGAAGTAATTTCGATGCTCTGCCACTAAATGCCAGTTATTGATACCAGTCAGCACATAGGGAAGATCTTTTAAGAAGCGGCTGATCGCTTCGGGCGCAAAAAGCGCGATGATGAAGGTCGACCCCACCATCATGAAGAGAAGTGCTGGATACAGCCGTCTGATCCGAGCGAGGAAGAACTCTCGAAGGTCGAGTGCGCTTGACTGTTGAATCGAGTCCAGAATCAGACGAGTAATAACGTAACCACTGATAACAAAGAAGAGATCGACGCCAAGAAATCCACCAGGGATCCAGTTCACTCCAAGGTGATAGAGCAACACTGCAAAGACGGCGAGCGCGCGTAAGCCATCGATAGAAGCGATGTACTTAGGACTCTTCTTGGAGTTCCGGGCTGACATTTATTTGCGAGTGCTCTTCTTTGCTGCTTTCTTCGCTACCTTCTTTGCTGCAGGCTTGGATCCGCGAGTTGTTGAAGCCCGGCTCGCTCGCTTTGCTGGAGCCTTCTTGGCCGTCTTTTTGGCTACTTTCTTAGCTGGCTTCTTTGTAGCTTTCTTTGCTTGCGGGGCCGTCTCGGCAACGCTCGAGGTGACCTTAGACGGAGTGAACTCCTTCGACGTCGGAGTGTTCTCATTATCGAGACTCTCCTGGACATCATCAATATGGGCGGTGAGCTTCTCAAAGGCATGCGCAAGGCGCTGCTTAGATTGATCGATCGCCTGTTGTGCGGCAGCAAGAGATTGTGTCTGGATCTTGTAGAGACGCTCGGATTCTGCGACAGCAGAGACTAACCAGTCGCGGTAATCAGCGATGTTGGACTTTGCCTCTTCCATCAACGCATCTGCTTCGCTCTTGGCTGATGAAGTGATGCTCTGCGCTTCGCGCTTCTTCGTAGAAAGTAGTGCTTCGACTTCTGCAGCGGTTGTCTTTCGTAAGGTTTCGACTTCGCGCTTAGCGGCTTCGGATAGGGCTTGTGCTGCGCGCTGAGCAGAGGATTTGAATTCGTTACCTTCGGATTCGGCGGTTGCTAAGTACTTACGACCACGAGCTTCGGCGGCCGCGAGAATTGATTTCGCCTTTGATTCAGCGCTAGCGATTGCATCATTAGCGGTAGCTGAACTCTCTGAAAGTAATTTCGCTGCAGTACTCGACGCACTCTTCTCTCGTTGTTGCGCGGTTTTAATGAGGTTCATTGCAGTCTCAGTAGCGAGGATTTCAAACTCTTCACGTGAGAGAGAGGTGATGTCCTTTCGAGCACGCAAATCGGCAAGCTGAGCTTCGAGTTCGCGGATCCGATCAAGTGCATTATGAGTTGGCGTCACAGGCGAGGTCATCGAACTGGGAGTAGTCGCTGAGCTCGCTGCATCTTGCTGCTGAGTGCTCTCACTCTTAAATCCAACCCACGAGAGAAATCCTTTTTGAGCCATGAGTAACCTCAATCCCATCTGCGCTTTGAGGTTGCGATTCTATGGCAGGCGGAGAGAGTCGGGAAGTCGGGGTTAGATCACGGGGTTGTGCTTGGAGTACCCATAGGGGTTGTCATCGCTGATGCCGATGCCGATGCCGATGCCGATGCCGATGCCGATGCCGATGGCGAGCCTATGGCCGATGCCGATGGCGATGCCGATGGCGAGCCTATGGCCGACGGCACGGCCGTAGGCGTTTGAGCCTGTGGCCAGATGAACCACTTCGGATAAAGCAGGGTCTGGGAAGCAACGAAGACGAATGAGTGACCCCCAGTTGGAGCGCTGGTAACCACGGGTATTTTCAATGCAGCCAACTTCTTGCTCCAGACCGCCATCTCTCCGCGAATCGGGGTGGTGAAATCATCCTTTGCCTCAGCCATGAACCAGCG
>DAINQZ010000008.1:0-18325 GCA_036742235.1 Candidatus Nanopelagicaceae bacterium
AGAGGATATTTGCTCGAGTCTTGAGATAAATCGGATCATCCGCTGCGCAAACACCCAAGTAGGGAAGTGAGAGAAGCGATGGGATATTGGCATCATCGATAAAGAGCGAGTTACCAAGGCCGTCTACTTCGTAGGCATAGCCCAGTTCGGTCGTTGCGAACTTTGCGATCCCACCTTCGATCTCAGCGATGAGATCATCAGGGCGAAGAGCGGTCGGCACGAGCTTCAACTCATTGAGAAAGAAGAGATTGGATGGGATGAGGTAGCCATAGGTGCATGCGTCATCACTTGGTCTGAATGCGGAGTAGACCATTCCGGTATAACCAACTGGTGCGCCCTTACCGCCATTAGAGAGGCTGTCGTGCGGGACTCCGTTATCTCGATAAAAGAGGTAGGAATCAGGGTCATGGCGCTGTTCTCGCCGGGCTAGTTCGATCATGAGGTTCAGTACTTCCTTGAATGAACCCTCGTACTGCCGCGTGATACCCCAACACTCCTTCACCTTTCGGGCTAGGAATAAGACTGAAGCCCACGAATCCAATTCATATTTACGTTCCCAGACCCAGGGGCTCTGGTCCGCAAAGTCCCTATCCCAGCAGGCACCCGAATCGGTGGGGTTAAAGGCGTTGGCATAGGGATCTATCAAGAAATACTTCTGCTGGGCTAAGGATAAATCAGCAAGCAATTCTGCGATCTCTGAATGCCTTGACGAGAAAAAGGGTGCGACCTGCCAGGTGCTATCACGCAACCACATTGCCGGGATATCCCCAGTGATGATGAAAGGAAGTCCATCCGCTGTTCGGGTAAGAGTCTTAGTAAAGAAGCGCTCGAGAATATTCTTAACCCGAACTGCGCGATCTGGCGACAAAGTCTCTATCAGGCCGGGGAAGAGTTCCTGAGCAGATAGATTCATGAGTGAGAGCGAATTACTTACCTGCGAAGTGGATATGCATCTTCGAGTCCCAGCTCGAGCGAATTACTTCAAGCGCTTCGCCCTCTTGACTCATTGGGAAGACGGATCCGCTGACTGCACCACCAAGGGCGGTAAGTTGATCGAGTAGTTCGCGGTTCTTGGCAACATGCTCGAGAATTCCAGCAGGAGATGTGAACTCTTCAACGGCAACACATTGCGTGCTATCTACGTTGAAGAAGAGGTCGTAACGAAGAATTGATTCCTGTTCTTTAATGACTAACAACATCTTGGATGCGATCTCT
Source organism: Candidatus Nanopelagicaceae bacterium (assembly GCA_036742235.1). Lineage (GTDB taxonomy): Bacteria > Actinomycetota > Actinomycetes > Nanopelagicales > Nanopelagicaceae > PALSA-747. Next base: position 1,216 of record DAINQZ010000008.1, read on the forward strand.
TTAAAGGCGGCGAGATTCTCCGGCGCAATATAGGGAAATGTTGCAACAGCTCTAATTGTCTCCATAAGACTTCCTTGCGCTAGGTGTAGATGCCAATTATGCTCAGAATATGGCGGTAGTAAAGGCAAATAAGATCGAGACCATCACCGGCCACAAGGCAGTACGGGCCGCTCTTCGCGATACTGAAAAATACTCGTCAGATCTCCAAGGTGATGCCGATGTCCGCGATTATCGTCAGATTCCGCTTGAAATAGACCCGCCTCGCCACCACCTCTATCGATCAGCTCTCTCACCATTCTTCGTGAAGCCAACCGTTGAGAAGTGTGTGCCTGACTTCCATCGAAATGCCACCGCTTTGATTACAGAGTTCTTCGCGCATTCTGGCCAAGATGTCATTTCAGATCTTGCTCTTCCAGTCGTCATGCAGAACCTTGGAGTCCTCTATAACCGCCCACAAGATGTCGCTGAGTGGATCGAATGGGGTCCTGATGTCTGGACAGCGACAGGTGAAGAACGCGATGGCGCAACTCTTCACGCCTATATCGATCGGGTCTATGCCGAGGCGCTTGCATCTGACGTGGATGATGTTTGGCACCATGTCGCCCGTTTAGAGATCGATGGAAAAGTTATCTCGGCGACCGAATTCAAGGGGATCGCCGGCGTCTTACTTGCCGGCGGCCGTGACACCGTCATTAAGTTGATTACCGGCATGGTCTGGTACCTAGGTACTCACTCGGCAGAGCTAGAAGAAATACGAAATGACCGTTCACTCATTGATGCTGCGGTGCAAGAGTTCTTGCGCTTCTTCACTCCATTGCCAGAGATGGCGCGAACTATTGTCCCCGAAACTGGTGCAACGAACCTCCCCGAAGATCGATACGTTGGAGTTAGTTTTATTTCAGGGAACTTTGATGAGACAGTCTTTGAGAACCCATTTGAGATTTCCTTTAAGCGAGAGCGCAACCCCCACTTAAGTTTTGGTTTCGGACCTCATACCTGTCTCGGCAATCACTTGGCCGAGATTGAAGCGAAGGTATTCCTTAACGCGCTACTCGACACCGGCTATACCTGGGCGATCGCCAAAGAGGAGATCGCCTTCCACGCAGGTCACTACACGCAAGTCCCTGATCGCTTCATCGCCATCGAAGTTACGAAGCGATAGGAATCACGATCTCGTTGTAATGAAGAAATCCAGGTTTGAAGGGTGGATCAAAGCGGCAAATTCGGGTCTCACTCGTCAGCTCGTACCCTTTACCCCTTGCAAAGGCCCGTAAATCAGCCTCTTTTCGCTCACAGACCGAGGCGGAGGCCCGTCCTCTGAAGGAGATCGCTAAACACTTCTCCGTGGGGAGCGCGCGCAAAGTCACCTGTGACTGCTGTGGCACCGGCAGGTCAGCCAGAGTTGTCCCTGCTGGCATCACGAAGGAGATATTCCATTGCCTTGAGGCAATAGTTTCGTGGGTAGATGAAATCACTGGAGCGGTCATCGCAATCTTCTCTGACTTCTGGTTGCCGCCAGATATATATCGGAAGAGAGATCCGAAGGCCTTTGACGTCGCTCCGTTGTAATCATCTACAACGCTGATTTCGGCAATCACACATGGCTCATACTCTCGAAGCTCGAAGCCGTCGAAATCTTCAAGAGCCTTGAACTTCTGACGTTCGGTCATTGTTTGCCTTTCTAACTTATGACGTTACTTTACTTCTTTCACGCAGATACATTCTGATTGCTGACAGATTAAGCATGTACTTGGTCGCCATAATTCGATAGTAGTACTCATGATTGCACATTCGATTCTAAGAATCGTTCATAGAGTCAATCTGGCTCTACCTTCTTGAGAGTACTCCTACCTAATGGGTAATTGGACTTTACGTAACGAAGATGAGAGCGACCACTCGAACAGATGAGTGGTCGCACTAATCGTTACTTCTCGAGAACAACCGTTGTCTGAGGTGGAAGAGAGACCTTGCCACCATTAACAACAGATAGCGTCTTGGTGCCTGCAACTCCACCGCTGACGACCACGTTCCACTTCCCTGATGAAGGAAGTGCAAGCGACTGACTCTTCGCTGTCGCATTGAAGGCAACCACGATCGTATTCCAAGAATCACCACTCTTTGAACCATCGAGTGAGAAGGCAATCTCTCCTCGCAGAGTTGGCAAGAATGAGAGGTTGGATTTAATGGCAGCCGCAGTACTCATGCGGAAGGCCGGATGAGCGTTACGAAGTGCGATTAGCCCCTTGTAATAGTTATTTGTGGCCATATTCGTAGGCAAGGTCTTCCACTTAAGGGAGTTCACATCATCACCTGAGTTGTAGCTGTTGCCATTGCCATTTTTTGAGCGCAAGAACTCCTGCCCAGCTTGAATGAATGGCACACCCTGGGAGAGATAGACAATTGCAGCCGCCATCTGATCCATCTTCACAAGGGTAGGAGCAGGCGTCTTGAAGACACTTGAACCAAGCTTGTCGAAGATCGTCTGGTTATCGTGTGACTCCACATAGTTGATCGACTGCCCTGGGCTTAGTGTTGTCCAATTATTTGTAAGGGTGTTGTCGTAAGCCGTCTGTCCAATGATTCCTGATTGAACATCACTTGCCCTCCCGAAGGAACCGGAGACGAATCCAGTCTCAGTCAGATTGAAGACTGAGCCCTTGATGCCATCGCGGATCTGATCATTGAAGGCGCCAACGCCAGGAACCTTCTGAATGTTCTCCTGGGTTGCAGCATTCGAACTTGAGAGTGAGCTCTGCCCATACCAACCTTCACCAAAGATCAGAATAGTTGGATCAATCGCTGTCATATCTTTACGCACTTGATTGATGGTAGTGATACTCATCTGACCCATCTGATCGATGCGGAATCCATCCATATGGTATTCAGTGGCCCAGTATTTAAAGGAATCTGTTACAAACTTTGAAACCATAGAGCGCTCATCTGCTACATCGTTTCCGCAACCACTGCCGTTGGTGAGGTTTCCACTGGAATCTGTCCGGAAGAAGTAGCCAGGCACGATCAGGTTCTCGCTATAGGAGCTAACATCGTAAACATGGTGATAGACGACATCCATGATGACGCGAAGGCCAAGGTTGTGCATGGACTGAATCGCACTCTTGAGTTCAATGATACGAGCTGTTGGTTTCATCGGATCAGATGAGTAGGAGCCCTCGGGGACGTTAAAGTTTTGTGGGTCATAGCCCCAGTTAAAGGATGGCCGGAGCTCATTGACTGATTGGAAGTCAAAAATTGGCAATAGTTCTACATGGGTTACTCCCAGGCTCTTGATATGGGCAATTCCAGTCGCGGTGCCCTTATAGGAGGTCTTTGTATCCGTGAATGCCAAGTACTTGCCTTGATGGGCAGCAGGAACACCACTTGAGGGATCGATAGAGAGATCGCGAACATGGAGTTCATAGACAGAGGCGTCCGTTGGGTTACCTGAGAACTTCGGCTTGGTGTTATTCCAACCAGCAGGATTGGTCTTAGAGAGATCGACCACAACACCCTTTGTGCCATTTACTGTGGTGGCGCGAACATAAGGATCGACTGCATCATTAGTATTTCCATCAACCGTGACTCGGTATTGGTAAGCGACTCCATTAAGGTCACCTGGCATCGTCGTGACCCATGTGCCATTAACATCAGAAGTCATAGGTTTCTCTGTGGCATCATTGGAGTTAAGGGTTGCAAAGGTAAGCAGTGAGACCTTGCTAGCAGTTGGAGCCCAGACGCGAAACTTGGTCTCTTTCAATGAGTAGGTATTACCCAAGTCATTGCCTGTGTACGTGTACTTTGCAGCAAATTCTGGAGAGTCAAAAACTCGGGCCTGTTCAACTGCAGGATTAGTTGGAATCGCAGTTGTTGGCAGTGCGGGATAGATTGTCACGTCACCCTGGCGGATCCAGACTTCTGCATTACCTGCACTATCAAAGGTAGTAATGAATCGATCAAGCGAACCCTCTTTTTCAAGCCAAGCGCCACGTCGAATGATGATGCCGATCTGATCAAATGCCGCTGTTCCTGTCACATCAATCTTTGCGACCTTACCGAAGGCATCTTCGCTTTGGAATGGGAAGCCAGCAGCGCTCACCTCTTTATCGTTTGCAGTCCCAGGTAAGTCTCGCCAGAGATAGACGTTCCAATCGGTGTAATCAGCGGCAGTGCGTTGGTAGTGAATGGTGAGGTGGACTGTGTCAGGCAGTGCGGCTCGTACTGGCGCTAAGAAGGTATTAGTCATGGCGCTAGCGAGTAGAAGTACTAAGAGCGCCTGGACTTTGCGATTCAGAAGGTTTCTCATGGTTTCAGATTACTGAGCCCCACTCGCTACTTATAGTGAAAGGCCTGCAATCCCGATAACCTTTTTGTTACTCGGTCGGGTAGGTGACACCAATCTTGCTACGGACGTCATCCATCACCTTCATAATTTCAACGCTCTCACGTAAAGGCATTACCGGGCTTTCGGCCAAGCCTTCGTTGATGCACTTCTCGACATGCATTGCCTGGTACTGACGGCCTTGACCCTCGATCTTCTCGTTGTAGCTCTTCACAATCTCACCGGAATGATTGATGACCCGGAAAGACGTTTGAGCGTAGAACGAGCCATCAATATCGATTCGGGCGAGTGATCCAACAATTGAGGCAGTAACTGGCCCCGCACCCAAGAAAGATGTCGTCATCGTTGCCTGCTTGCCGCCTTCGTACTCGAAGATCATCGAGGTGGTTGCATCAACCTTTTCGTGATTGAGACGTGCCTTCGCGGTAATCGCCTTCGGCTTTCCGAAGAGTCGGTGAGCCAACGAAATCGGATAAATTCCAAGATCAAGTAGGGCGCCGCCACCTAAGTCGCGCTGTAAGAGACGCGGAACGTGTGTCAGCGCCTGGCTATGGTCTGCGGTGAAGAGTTCAATCTCTCCGAGTGCTCCTGAATTAATAACCTCAAAGATCGTATCCATCGATGGCAAGAAGCGCGTCCACATCGCCTCCATGACGAAGAGTCCCTTTGCGTTTGCAAGAGCACGAACTTCCTCTGCCTCACCTGCGTTGATCGTGAAAGGCTTCTCAACGAGAAGGTGCTTACCGGCGTTAAGAGCCAAGAGCGCATCGCGCTTATGGAATGGGTGAATGGTCGATACGTATATGACATCAACTTCAGGATCATTCACCAGCGCTTCATAGCCCTGGTGGCGAGTGGGAATCTTGAAGCGATCTGCGAATTCGTTGGCTTTAGCAAGATCTCTAGCTCCAACTGCTTGGATCGTTAATCCAGCAATCAGGAAATCTTCGGCGACTGCCGCAGCGATGCCGCCCGCACTTAAAAAGCCCCATCGTAATCCGTTGCTCATCTCCCAAAAGTAGCACCTAGCGCAATAGAAAAATCGCCGCCCCCGAGTTGGGAGCGGCGATTTTGACGTTTATCGGAGGGAATTAACCCTTTGAAGCCTTCTTCTCCTGCTTTGCAGCGCGCTTCTCTTTAAGAGAGAGCTTTGGCTCCTTCTTGGTGTTCGCGTTGCTCTTCTGCTCTTTGTTAGCCATTTCCGTATTCCTTTCTCAATAATCTCCTACTTCGAATAATACCCCTTTTAGATCACCGACAAGGTAAGCGCGGTCAAGCAAGCCGCGACGGCACACCATGTGAACCATGACTGTGCAGTGCGCTGGCGCCAAAGATCGAGCTCGTGCGGGAGATCTGTGGTGCGATTACGAATCAAAATCCCCAGTGCGATGAAGGCACCGAGGAAGTAATGGAAGATTCCAGTACCGGCCATCAAGACCCAGTTCGATGCATATGCGCCGTTAAAGCTCACAACACCAGCGTCATCTGTCACCAAGAACGGCATATGGGCCATCTGATGCCATTGTATGTATCCACCCACAAGCAAGACAGCGAGTGTCACTAGTGATGTGAGATTGCGACGCTGCTTATCCTCTTGACCAAGCCGATGTGCGATTGCCGCGATCACAAATGGGATAGCAACTGACCAGGCTGATCCAACGGAGAAGTGCTTAACGCCCTTTGGCAACCAACCGCCATTCGTGTTGAGATTGCGGAGATAGAAGTACGAGAAGATCATCGAGAAGAGGAAGGCCCCATCTGCGACGATTAATAGACGTACTCCAAGTCGTTCACGACGACCAACAGCTGAATCTGAATCGTGGTGTACGTGGAACTCTGTGTCGTGGCTCATGAGTTACTTACCCTTTCCGTAGCCATATGGATCACTTGTGATGATTGGAAGTTCATCAAAGTTGGTGAGTGGAACTGGATAAGGAACCGTCCATTCAAGCGTCTTTGCTCCCCATGGATTCATAGGAGCGACCTTGCCGTGACGCCATGAATGAATTACAGCCCAGAGCAGAATGATCATTCCGATACCGACGCTATATGCACCCATCGTCGAGATGAGATTCGAGGTCTTATACATAGCTGCATAATCCATTACGCGACGTGGTTGACCTTCAGCACCCGCCATGAACATTCCGAAGAAGAGGACGTTAAATCCGATCTGGACTAACCAGAAGGAGATGTAACCAGCGCGCTCGTTCAGCATTCTTCCGGTCATCTTTGGATACCAGTAAGCAAGTCCACCAATCGCACCAGTGAGCGCTGCGCCCATCAGAGTGAAGTGGAAGTGCGCGGTCACGAACATTGATCCGTGAAGATAGCCATCGGCAGGGACATCTGAGAGGTAGATACCGGTGATACCGCCGATAAGGAAGTCCCAGATAAATGCGAAGACAGAGAGCATTGGAAGTTTCATCCACGGCTTTCCGCGCCACAACGTTCCGATCAAGACCAAGAAGAGCAATCCCGTAGGGATCGAGATCATCTCGGTCGTCACCATAAATGCGCCGTTAAGCGATGGTGCCCAACCAGCCATATACATATGGTGAGCCCAGACGAGAATAGAGAGACCTGCGATTCCGGCAAAACCCATGATCGCTGCGTTATACGAGAAGAGCGGCTTTCTTACGAAGACCGGTGCGATCTCCATCAGCGCAGCAACACCTGGAATCAAAATAACATAAACCTCTGGATGGCCCATGATCCAGAAGAGGTTGGCATAGAGCCATCCGCTTCCGCCCATGTTGGCATCGAAGAAGCCGGTATTAAATGTGCGATCAAGTGAGGTCATGATCATCGCAACCATAAAGGTTGGGAAGGCAGGAATAGCGAGTGCAACGGAGATCGTTGATCCAATAACGAAGATCGGAACTCGGTTCCACTTCATACCCTTGGTACGCATCGCAACAACAGTTGTCGTGATATTCATACCAGCGACAGCAGTCGATACTGCGAAGATGATGATGGTTGCAAGGAAGGCATTCATGCCAGCTCCTGCTTGAACACTCAGTGGTGCGTAAGCGGTCCAACCAGTTGGGATTCCACCGAGGAACCATGCGCTACAGAGCACAGGGATCGCAGTGAAGAGAACCCACCAAGAGAGTGCGTTGAGGCGAGGGAAGGCCATGTCATAGGCACCGATCATGATTGGCATGATGTAGTTACCAAATGGACCGGTAGCAACGATGATCATTGCAATGATCATGGTGATGCCGTGGAGGCCGACTAATGAGTTGTAGACGGTAGCTGTAACGAAATGTCCACCTGGGCGAGCCAAGTTGGTACGAATCATCATCGCCATTGTGCCGCCAACGCCCAGGAGGGTCATAACGCCCACTAAATACTGAATTCCAACGACTTTATGGTCGGTGCAGTATTTGAAGTAACGCTTGATTCCCTGGCCATCGCCAGCCATATAAAGAATCTCTTCATCGGTGAGATCTTTACCGATCAACCAACGCCATGGGCCAATGAATGCACCTATGCCGACCATGAAACCAATGGACCACGCGAACATAGTGCCAAGCAGAACTATGTTGTTGTCATGAGGTGAAAGTGGATCTGCCACCTTATCGGTGTAGGTCAGCACTGAATTCTTTAGAAGATAATAAGCAATCGCTGCGAAGAGAACTCCGACAACAACTCCAGTTCCCATATGTAAGCGAGTGATCAAACTCCGCTTTGGATTTGGTACTGGTCGTGAACTTGAGTGGACCTTATCGAGAGTGCTCATGCTGTGTGTCCTCCTTGTGCAACGACCCAGGCATTGAAGTTAGCTTGTGACATCACCTCGCCATTAGTCTCCATATATGCGTGATAGAGGCCGCAGAGTTCTGCGCACTTCACATCAATCGCACCGATCTTTGTAGGCGTTGTATGAATAACAGTTGTAACCTGCGCGTTCGCATCAACTTTGACGCCCAACTGGACTGGCCAGAATGAGTGATTGACATCGGCTGACTTCACATCGAAGATAACCGGAACTCCGACTGGAAGATTGAGGTCATGTGTCTCAATTCCTTGTGCTGGATAGTTAAAGGTCCAGAGCCATTGTGACCCTGTGACTTCAACAGTTATCGCGCTCTTTGCATCGGATGCCGCAGCTACAGCTTGTGAATTGATCTCGATCAATCCCCATGCGATCGCGACGAGGGCGAAGACCAACGAACCAATAGTCCAAATCGCAACGATCGGACCGTGAGTGCGAATCGCCGGACCATCCTCAGGAGGAGTATCGCCGCGATGCATATTCATAAAGGAGTTAGTCGCAATAGCGAGCACAATGCCGGCAATTGGCGCTGAAATAACGGTGAACCAGATCATGATCGATTCAGCTGACTTCATCTCTTTCGACATGATCGTTGGCATCCACTTTGGGTAGAAGAAGAGTCCCAAGAGGATAAATAGGATGGTCCAGAGGAAGAAGAGCACGGTTGTCCGAGAGACATCCTTACGCTTAAAGAAATTCGTTAGTCGCTCACCAGGTGTAGGGGCGAGAACTTCGTTGCTGTGATCAGCCATTTACGACACTCACCTTTCCTGACATATATCCGTTCTGTCCCATAACAGCACCGAAATTGGCATATGTGCCATCACCACATGGGTACTCGCAGTTCCAGACATATTCACCAGCGCTGCCGGTGACAAAGGAGAAGACAACGGTATGTCCCATGTTCTTTGTCCCTGGGTCATGTGTTGGGATGTTATTTCCTTTGTCGTCAGCTTGGACGCGAGGGAGTGGAACATTCACGAAGAGTGGGTCTTGAGATGATGTTGGAAGGCCATGGAGTGTAAACGTGTGTTGGACTTCAGTGGGTAGAAGCGAGGAGACCGGTTGGCCATCCACAGTCATTGCACCACCGACAGTGCCCACAACCTTTGCAAAGTAAGCGGTATTGAGGTGCTCACCACTGTCGTAGACCTTCAATGTCATTGTCACAAGTGAGTGAGCTGGTAGCACAAGATGTTCTTCGGTATAGAAGGGCCATGGATGAGTATTTGTTCGGTTCACGCCATTGTCTCGGGCGGTCTGATCGTCCGGCCAAACGCTCTCATTAATGAAGGCATGTGGAAGAACTTTCCCATCAACTGTCGCTGTCCCGTTTACTGTCGCATACATCTTCTTCTGCGAATCCTTTGAAACCGAATGGAGCGTAAATCCAACTCCAGCAACTACGGCTACTCCAAAGAGTAGAAATGCAATTGCACTAACGAGGGACTTACCCCTCGACACTTCATCGTGTGTGGCGGTCTCCACCATTCCTTCTTTCTCGTGCATTCTGGTCACGGCCAAGATCACTCAAAGCTGGGTGAACTATCCGTGAGAAATTACTTATAGTGAGGGTACGCTCATCTCTGACTGAGGTTAAGCACTTCCGCTAAAAATATAAAAAAATTTCTGTGAGAATGTATAGAGTCACCAGAGAGGAGGACCATGAAGCTAAACCCATTGTGGGATATTGCTTTTGGGGTCACCCTCGCCGCAGCGACCTACTGGTATTACCGCGCTAATCGAGCCCAAAGAAGCGTGAGCAAGGTCCGACAAATACTTTTTTATTTTGGCATGGGAGTGCTAGCACTCATGCTCGTCGGTCCAGTTCCTCACAAGGCAGTCGCTATCTTCTGGGTCCACATGATTCAGCACATCTCGATCATGATGCTGATCTCTCCAATGATCGTTCTTGGGTCACCCTTCAAGCTAGCCCTTGAAGCCAACAACTCCCTGGGAGGCTTTGCGCGCAAACTCGCTCAGAACAGGTTTATCCGCCAACTCTTTAAAGCCGAAGTCGGCTTCGTCATCTTCCTTGCCGTACTGATTCTGACCCACTTCTCTCCGCTGGCCAATGCCGGAATGCGTAACCCCAATATTCACTGCCTTGAATTGATCATCTTCTTGCTCGGCGGTCTTATCTATTACTACCCCGTGATGGAAGGTAACCCTCAACCCTTCCCGGTCTCCTACTCAAAGCGCGTCATCTCACTCTTTGCGATGATGTTGCCCGAGACGATGACTGGGTTTTTCCTCTATTCCGGGAATCGGGTCTTACATGCCTTGCCAGATTCGCGTTCAATGTCGATGGGGCTCACTGATCAACATACTGGCGGGGCGATTATGTGGGCGATGGGAATGTTGATCGATTCAATGTGGATAGTCTTAGCCGCACGAGATTGGTTTGAGAACGAACGATTATTGGCGGAGGCAGAAGATGAGCACTGAGCCGGATCCGCAACCCGATCCACATCGCAAGTGGGTCTTATGGGGAGTACCGCTCTGCGTTCTCATGGCCTTCTTTGAATTAGATCGCGCGCTCGGTGGCAATCATCGAAGCTGGGTCTACGTTGCTGAATGGCCGTTCTTCGCCGTCTTCATCATCTACATGTATTGGAAGCTCTCACAGCCACAAGATGAGTACGACGACTCACAGGATCCCAAGCGCGAGATCGAGTAAAGCCTTTACCAGGATTGGTTTAGTGGCTTACCTTCGGCATAGCCCGATGATGATTGAATTCCGACGATCGCCTTCTCGAAGAAATCTGGAATCGACTTCGCGCCGGCATATGTGCAACTGGATCGCACGCCAGAGATAATCTCATCCACCAAATCTTCAACGCCAGGGCGCGCTGGATTGATATACATCCGTGATGAGGAGATGCCCTCTTCAAAGAGCGCTTTACGTGCGCGATCAAAGGCACCTTCATTTGATGTGCGTGCCGCAACTGCGCGAGCAGATGCCATGCCAAAGGATTCTTTGTAGAGACGACCATGTGAATCGCGGTTGAGATCGCTCGGAGATTCAAGCGTCCCAGCAAACCACGATCCGATCATCACCTGAGAAGCACCAGCAGCAAGGGCTAGCGCGACATCGCGTGGGTGGCGAACCCCGCCATCTGCCCAGACATGCTTACCGAATTTCGCTGCTTCGGCAGCGCATTCAAGCACGGCAGAGAATTGTGGGCGCCCAACACCGGTCTGCATACGTGTTGTACACATCGCACCTGGCCCAACACCAACCTTAATAATGTCAGCGCCGGCTTCGATGAGATCACGAGTACCTGCAGCAGTAACAACGTTACCTGCAACGATCGGTACCCGAGGAGAGAGTGCGCGGATAGATTTGATCGCTTCGATCATCTTGACCTGATGGCCATGTGCAGTATCAACGACCAATACATCTGCGCCAGCCTCGATTAAGAACTTTGCTTTCGCTGTGACATCACCATTGATTCCAACTGCGGCCGCGATCCGCAACTTTCCATTCGCATCAAGAGCTGGCGTGTAGAGCGTGGCACGTAGTGCACCGGTCTTTGTCAGGATGCCAACCAATGATCCACTGCTACTCACAACCGGAGCAAGTTTGCGTCGGTGAAGAGTTAAGAATTCGAAGGCTGCTCGTGGTTCGATCGTTTCATCAACTGTGATCAAATCTGTCGCCATAATTTGCTGAAGCTGTGTGAAGCGGTCAACGCGCTCACAATCAGCCTCAGTGACAATGCCAACTGGCTTATCTCCTTCAACGACGATGAGCGCACCATGAGCTCGCTTATTGATGAGATCAAGAGCATCTGCGACTGTGTCGGTTGGAGCAAGAGTGACTGGTGTATCAAAGAAGGTATGTCGTGCCTTCACCCAGGAGATGACATCAGCGACGATCTCGAGTGGAATATCTTGTGGAATCACTGCGATACCACCACGACGGGCGATCGTCTCGGCCATACGTCGGCCAGAGATTGCGGTCATATTTGAAACGACGAGTGGGATAGTGGTGCCGGTTCCATCAGTCGTGGAGAGGTCAACATCCATACGACTCGATATTTCAGAACGACTTGGGGCGAGGAAGACATCCTCGTAGGTGAGGTCAAAGGCGGGGCTAGTTATGAAACGCACGTGGAGAAATGATACCCGCCTTTTGGCAGACCCCCGTAAGTTAGAGTTAGCCTCATAACGGGCATATCGCCCACGATACGGTCACCAGCGTGAAAGGTTCGACGTGCTTCTTCTCTCTAGTCTCAGCACCGAGATCTTCTTTTGGACCGTAACCATTCTCGCTATCGGTCTGACCGTCTTCTTCTGGCATAAATTCGTCTCGAAGAAGTTCCGCCATATCTTTGCTCGCGTCAGCATCATTATCTTCATCCAAATTTTTGCGCTCGCCTCAACGGGCATCACCATCAACCGCAATGGTCAGTTCTACGCTAGCTGGGGCGACCTATTTGGAAGTAAGAATCAACTCGAGAAAATTGCCGTTGCTCCAAACTTACTTGCACAAATCTCTGCGAAAGATATTAAGCAAGCAAGAAAGACTGCTGGCGGGAGTTTGATCTTCCGTGAAGTCATCACTGGAGAGCAGTCGAAGATTTCAGATGTTGTCTACGTTGTTTTACCTCCGAAGATTGCAGCACAGATGGCAGCTAACCCGTCTTCACCATCAGTGGGAAGTGATTACCAAGTAGTCGAACTCTTCCCTGGCTATCCCGGTGTTCCGCAGACCTGGATTGGCAGCATGGCGGGAATTACCACACTCGAAAACTTAGAGAACTCTGGAGCGGTCCAGAACACCATCGCGATAATTCCGGCAATCAATGTCTCACCTGGGGTTGATACCGAATGCCTTAACTTTGTCGGTGGCGCACAAGTTGAGACCTGGCTCACCCACGACATGAAAGTCTTCGCCACCAAATTTATAGGTATCGATAACCGGCCATGGTCCTCATTCGGCTACTCAACTGGTGGCTGGTGCGCAGCCGAGGTTGCTATCCGTCATCCAGATTTATACAACAGCGCCGTCTCACTCGCTGGCTACTTCAAGCCATTATTCTCTGCCGGTATTAATAAGCGCGAGAAGAACTTCTTGCAGGGTGAGTACGACCTGATTTCTACACTCAAAAAGTCCCCGACTTCTATTCACTTGATGATCATCGCCAGCAAGAAAGATAAGTTCACTAATCTTGCTGCAAAGAACTTTATGAGCGCTGCAAATGGCTTAATTCCGATTCGTTACGTGCCGATTCCTATTGGCGGCCATAATACAAATGTCTGGAAGCCCTTTGTGGCAACAGCCTTTCAATGGATTAATCAGCAAAATCCGGTGGCTGCACCACTGCCAACCGCAACAACTACTCCTTAACAGCTTTCTTTCTAAAGCTGCCGATAAATTGTTCGGCCTTGATTGCCGCCCAGCCAATCTTTGCGATATCCGTGGCCTTTGGATAGACCAAGTATCGCGTCTGCCACTCTGGATCAAACTTCGCGTTGAAGCGATAGAGAGACTCAACTTGGAAGAAGTTTGAGAAGAATCGAATCAAGTTACGTGACCCACGAGTGATAGGTCCAGCGCTGATTTTATCTGCGCGCTCAAAGAGTGATCGGAAGGCAGCAAAGTTAAGAGAGATGTTCTCAATCTTATTTTCACGGGCCCACTCAACCGTCTGAACAATCAGAAGTTCATTGACGCCAGGATCGGTACCGCGCTCACGCTGCATGCGATCGAGCGAGATTCCATCATGTGACCATGGGACAAAATAGAGCAGTCCTTTGATCTCATCACCCAATGTTGCAATAGTAATAATTGTTTCGCCATCAATATCTTCACCGAAGCGATCCATTGACATCGAGAAGCCACGTTCTGGAGTTCCGTAGCGCCACTTCTTGGCAAGGCCTCGAAGTTCGACTCGAATGCTTAGATCAAGATCAGACCATTTTGTTGTCTTTGCAACATAACCCTTGCGCCCAATTCGATTGACCATCTGCCTGACGTTGGCCATTGGTCGACCCTCAAGAGTGAAATCTTTAACTTTGATGATCGCTTCATCGCCAATATCGAATGCAGTCATGCCTGCATGCTCGACCCACACTTCACCGCCGCGATCACTCGCCCCCATTACGGCAGGAGTCCATGCGTGAAGCTTCGCCTCCTCCAAAAATGCATCAATAGCAGCGGGCCAAAGGCTGTACTCACCAAAGGGATCACCACTTGCCAGCATCACACCAGCCTCAACGCGATATGCAATCCCAGCCTTCTTATTAGGCGCCCAGATCACGCTCTTATCTCGACGAGTTGCAAAGTAGCCGAGTGAATCTTGATCGACATCATGCTTAATGAGCTTTCGAACGATCTCAATATCTTCATTGCTCATCTTTGGTAGCGGCTTTACTCGCCTGAAGTAGAGGAAGAGCGGCAAGACGATCGTGAAGATGCCAAGTGCCGCAAGGCTAAATTCGACGGTATCTGAGGCGCGTTGGTTAACAAACTCAATGGGGCCAGCGACTCCGATCATGCCTTCTACTACCGTGAGGAAAATATTTTTAAGGCTCGGATTTCCGACGATATCGTGGCCGTGGCGGAATTTCAGCATCAAGATTGCAGCAACGACGGTGAAGAAGAGAAGAATGAAGAATGCATAAAGAGGTTGGAATTTGGTCGCCGGATCAGAGATCGCGTAGAACTCGTTGCGAACAATCAAAAGAATCACAAGCAAAACTGCGTTTGGAATGATCTGCAGCGGATGATAGTGATACCTGAAGAAATCTGAAAGTAGATTAAAGGCCAGAACAATAACCGCAATAGTCCATGCTCGGCGCTTGCGACGTCGCAAACCACTTGCAACCAAAATCAAAACGAGCGATGTGAAGAGAGCAGTTGAAAATGCGGTCGAATTAACGAGACCCGGTATAACTTTATCGACGCGATGAGCGACCGGTTGAAAACGTCTAAAGATATTAGCTACAACATTCAGCACTCCTAGCCATAAGGCCAGGCGACCAATCCATCGAGGTATATCAAGACGCACCTTCATTATCTAAATACTCCTGTATGTCCCAATGAATATCTTCCAGGTTGTGGATAGATGGCCAACCCATGTGGTTCTTTTCCAACCTTAATAGTCTTCAGATATTTTCCATGAGTAATATCGAAGACATAGACCTCGCTGTTATAACGGCCTGATACCCAGAACTGGGTTCCGTCGGCAGAGATACCGCCCATATCAGGGCTACCTCCGCCAGGGATCTTCCATTTGGCGATCAAAGCATTATCGCTAAAGCGAAGAACCGAGACCGAACCTTCACCGCGATTGGTAATAAGTAAAGTCTTCGAATCTCGAGTGACATAAAGTCCATGCGCAGCATTACCGGTCTTAATCAGCGAGAACTTTCCAATTGCATCGGTCTTCATTACCCAGACGCCGTCGGCCATCATGTCGGCGATATAAAAGGTCGACCCATCAGGTGAGATCTTTACATCCTGTGGCATGGTCGATCCACCCATCACCTTTGGCAAGGTAAAGACCTTTGCGATCGCCATCTTCGCAGTGTTAACCCATAAGAGCTTTCCGCTAAATTCACAGCTCACTAAGAAGTAATTGCCATCTTTCGTCCAATCCGCGTGGTTGACACCAGCGCATGGAACTTTCACGATCTTCTTGATCGCCATGGTGTGTGGATCGCGGAAGACTAATTCTTTATCTGCTTCAGCCATCACGATCGCATATTTACCATTTGGAGTGAAGTACAGGTTGTAAGGATCATGAACATAGACCGGAGTACCTGCAAGGCCGGTCATTGGGTCGATCGGAGTGAGGTAATTACCTTCGTTGTTATTGACCCACAGCGTCTTTAAATCCCACGATGGAACAACGTGCTGCGGCCCCGCCTTCATCTTGATGGTGCGAATAATCTTGAAGGTCTTCGGATCGATCTCGGTGAGGGTATTCGACGTATGGTTTGGAACGTAGACGCGCTCAGGGAAGTTCGCCACAACCGGAGAAAGTTGATTAGGTCGATCAGCAGCGTAGATATCATTCTGATCAAGCACAGGTGGCATACCCGCAAGCGGTGTGGATGCATTGGCACTCATCGTCATCAATGGAAGAGCGACCATAACCGCGAGAACTGAGGCGAAGAACTTCTTCATTAGATTGTGCCTAACATCGTTGAGAGTGTGACTGGCTTTAATCCCTTGGCATGCAATTGAGCGATCAGCGTTGGTAGTGCATCGATCGTATCTTGATGACCGAAGTGCAAGCTGACGATGCTGCCATTCTTCACAGTGCTCATTACATTCTTGATGACTGCGGCTTTGCCAACATCTTGATAATCGTGAGAGTCAACATCATAAGAGATACATTTCTTATATCCGTATTTGAGTGCAGTCTTACGGATCAATGGTGTTGAGTATTGAGTGCCTGAAGGACGGAAGTATTTTCCATGGTTGCCGATCAACGACACTAATTCTTTAGCGCAACCAGCGATCTCGGAATCCAACTTT
Organism: Candidatus Nanopelagicaceae bacterium; assembly: GCA_036742235.1. Lineage (GTDB taxonomy): Bacteria > Actinomycetota > Actinomycetes > Nanopelagicales > Nanopelagicaceae > PALSA-747. The sequence goes on from DAINQZ010000008.1 coordinate 17,824, forward strand.
GCTGCGCTAAGCGTCTTGCTCTGTAGATGATTCATTGTGTGGTTTCCAAGGTCATGACCATCAGCAAGAATCTGACTCGCAATCGATGAATCCGCTTTCAACCAGGCGCCGACTGCAAAGACTGTTACTGGAGTCTGGGTGCTTTTGAGGATTGCTAGAAGTTTCTGCGCCATTGCTTTATCGCCAGCACCATGGAAGGTGAGTGCGACCTGAGGCAGTGAGCGAGAGCCGTGAGAAATATCGGGGGAGGCAGCGTTCGCGATCCCGGGGATGGTTCCTAAGAGCGTCGATGCGCCCGCGAGTACGCCCAGCCTGAGCATGGATCGACGACTGACTGACCCCTCGGGGCGCTCGGATGTAGGCATGGCCCCATCTTACTTCCCAGCGTTTCTTCTGCTGAAGCAGGCTTGCGGTACTAATGTTCCACTATCCCCGTTAGCAACCAGTTCCCCGTTAGCAACCAGTTCGATCAGGAGGGCTAGCACTATGAGTGATGACGATG
>DAINQZ010000008.1:18425-34773 GCA_036742235.1 Candidatus Nanopelagicaceae bacterium
TCCCCGTTAGCAACCAGTTCGATCAGGAGGGCTAGCACTATGAGTGATGACGATGACGATCTAGGCCAAGACGACATTCTCACCGAAGAGATGCTCTGGGAGCGAATCCCCGAGGTCACCGGGATTGAACGCGCCAATACCTTTTACGAATTAAGTGCACGCATCTATGCCCGTGGGCAATATGACGAAGCACTTGCGCTCGCTGAGACTGCGCGCGATATCTACGCCGAACTCGATCCCGTTGCTTCTAATGATGGATTAGCGCAGGCCTACTCTGCAATTGGGTACAACCTCAATCAATTAAAGCGAATGAATGAAGCTGCTGATGCGATGAGCAAAGCAGTCGATCTCTTACGCGAATCCAAGTCACCAATGGCGATCGATCTTGCCTGCCAACTCGGTGAATGGTGGTACTCATCGAAAGAGTATGAGAAGACGATCGAATGTATGCGCGACTGTGTTCAAGAACATTTGGTCGAAGGCAATGATGCCGGTGCTGCTAATGATCTTCATCTCATTGGTTGCGCACTTCGCGAATTGAAGCGATATAAAGAAGCGACCGAGGCTTTCCAGGAAGCGCGTGCACTCTTTAAGCGTATGAAGGAAGTTATCAACGTGGCACGCTGCGATCAGAAGATCGCCCACTGCCTCACCGAACTTGGCGATGCTGAAGGCGCACTTCTTGCAGCGCAGAAGTCACTCGATGTCTTCTCCACCGCTCACGATCATCATCGCGAGACCTACTCTTTGCTCGAACTCGGTAAGGCACAGATCGCTTCTAATAAGGCAGAAGAAGGCCTTGCAACACTTGAGCGAGTACTTGAGAACTCCACCGAGAACTCAGATAACCGTGACTTTGAATTCATTATCGAGATCGAACGTCGCATCGCTAGCGTGATGCGCACACTTGGGCGCTTCCCAGAGGCAGATGAGATCGATCGTCGCTTGCAGTCAGTGACTGATGTACTTGAAGTAGAACCCGAAGAACTCGGTAACTAATTACATTAGTTGAGGTGTTGCATCGCCCAGGCATACATGGCGATCGCAGCAGCTGCGCTGGCATTCATAGATCGTGTTGATCCATACTGCCTGATCGCTAGAACAACTTCGCAGATCTCGACGCCTTCATCAGACATGCCGGCGCCTTCTTGGCCAAAGAACATCACACACTTTTCAGGAAGTGATGACTTCTCTAACTCTTTCGATATTGGCAAGTTATCGATACCGATGATCGGCACTTGATTCTCATCGCACCACTTTTTGAAATCTGCAACGGTCGGATGATGTAGCACATGTAAGTATCGATCAGTCACCATCGCGCCGCGCTTATTCCAATCGCGCTTACCAACAATATGAACTTTTGAGACGTTGAAGGCATTTGCCGTTCTGACAACAGATCCAATATTGAGATCGTGTTGCCAATTCTCGATCGCGATCTGAAGATCATGGCGCTTGGTATCAAGGTCTGCCACGATCGCCGCAACACTCCAATAGCGATAGTGATCTAAGACATTTCGGCGATCACCATTCAGTAATAACTCAGGATCGTATTGATCTCCAACTGGCCAAGGCTCAGGATGTGGTCCAACGCCAACGACCGGGAAGAACTCACCGGGACCAATCTCTGCCTGTGTCATGAGATAACTCTAAATAAGAGAGTCGACAGGGCATAATCCTCCCTGTGATGATGCGAAAAGTTATGAAGCCGCTGGCAATTGCCACACTCTGCGGTGCACTCCTTTCGACCTCGCTCACCCCTGCACAAGCGCTTAGCCTTCCTTCCACCTTTATCTCACTCTCAAAGTCACCAACGCTGCGCAGCCCTGGCATCTTGGTCATCGATCCTGATACTGGCCAAATCATCTTTCAGCACAGCCCCGGCACGCTTCGCGCACCTGCATCGGTGTTAAAACTTATTTCAACAACAACCGCGCTGAAGGCATTTGGCCCCGATAAAAAATTCGTGACCACCATCAGTGAGACAAGTGATCCAGCGACTTACATACTCTCTGGTGACCGCGACCCGTGGCTGACAGCAAGTGCCTATGAAGCAAAGAAATATCATCGCGCTTATCTGCCAACCTTGGTCAATGCTGTTCTTGCAGCACATCCAGATCTCAAGGCGATCACACTCGAATATTCCAATATCAATGTCACTGACCTAACCCTCTTACAACATTTCTTCCATGGCAGAGTTGAAATCACGGTTACACCATTGTCGACAGTACAAGGTGATGTATCACAACCAACGAAAGAGCTGACCAGTATTTCATCACCAGCTCTGCCAGAGATCATCGCCTTCACACTTCTCTACAGTGATAATCAATTAGCCAATCGTCTCGCCGTTCTTGCAGCACAGAAGCTTGGCTTCGCTGGTAATGTCACTGGAATTCAAAGCGCATTTGAAAAAACTTTAACCGATCTCAATGTTCCAACTCAGGGACTCTTAGTCCAAGATGGCAATGGGCTTTCACATGCCACTCGGGTTTCAACCCGAACGATCGCCGCACTTTTGGTAGAGATCAAAAAGAATCCCGACCTTCACTACATTTACGATGGCTTGCCGCTTGCTGGTGAGACCGGAACTTTGAAGACTCGATTTGTAAAGGATGCACCTAAGGCAGTGGGTCTCGTCAAGGCAAAGACTGGCTGGATCGATAACACTGTGAGCCTGGCTGGATATGTGACCGTAGGTCGCAAGCAGTACGTCTTCGCATTTATCGCAGATCACATTATTAATCGAGAGAGCGCCCGATCCGCCGCTCGCGAGACGATTGACAAGATGCTCGCCACGATCGCTAAGCCTGCGCCTAAGAACTCCTAACTCGATACAAATCGCTTGTCATCCCATCTAACCTCTAGAGTTCGGGTTATGCAGTCGACCGTAGTCAGCCCCTATATCGCGCTCATGAAGCTGCGCGTGGTCGAGCTCTTATTGGTCACAACCCTGCCAGCGCTCTTCTTAGCTGCTGGTGGCGTCCCAGGATTAAAGGTCACGATCGCAACCTTGATCGGTGGGACATTGGCCGCTGGTGCATCCAATGCTTACAACATGGTGATCGAAGTCGAATCAGATCGCTTGATGACTCGGACAGCCAAGCGTCCACTTGTGAACGGCGATATGAGCAAGACCGCCGCACTCATCTTTGCTTCGGCAATCACCGTGATCTCACTTGTGATCTTCTATATCTTCACCACTGTCTGGGCGACGATTCTTACAGCACTCGCCATCATCTTCTATGTCTTCTTCTACACGATGGGACTTAAGCGTCGAACATCGCAGAACATCGTCTGGGGTGGAATTGCTGGCTGCATGCCAGTACTTATCGGGTGGGCAGCAATTACCAATTCGCTCTCACTTACCGCGTGGTTATTCTTTGCCTTGATCTTCTTCTGGACACCGCCTCACTTCTGGGCGCTCGCCATTAAATACAAAGATGATTACGCAGCTGCGGGAATTCCAATGCTGCCAGTTGTGGCAACACTTCGTAATGTACAAATGCAGATGCTCTTCCACACGACTGGAATGTTCTTAACATCATTAGCGGTTGTTCAGAGCGCACACTTACCGTGGTGGACTGCAGCAATCACATTTATCCTCGCACTAGGTTTTGGCACAACACTTACCAAGATCAACAGCCCTGAATCTGAGAAGTCAGCGGCAAAACTCTTCCACTGGTCGATTACCTACTTGAGTACGTACTCAGTCTTACTTGTTGCAGGAGTCCTACTTAAGTAGAACTAACCGAGTGCGATCTCGAGATCTTTAATGAGATCAGATGAGTGCTCAAGTCCCACTGAAAGTCGTGCAAGTGAGTCAGTGATGCCCAAATCGGCACGAATCTCAGGTGCCAGACGTCGATGCGTGGTCGAAGCTGGGTGCGTGATTAATGACTTGCTATCGCCCAAGTTATTCGAGATATCGATGACTTGAAGCTTGTTCATCGCTGCAAAGAGGGCTGATTGGCCACCTTTAAGAGTGAGGCTCATCGTGGTTCCGCCACCAATCATCTGACGAGAGTTGATCTCAAAACCTGGATGGCTCTTAAGACCTGGGTAGTTCACGGCCTCGACCTTTGGATGCGATGAGAGGAACTCTGCGACTGCTTGAGCATTGGAGTTCATTCGCTCAACGCGCATACCGATCGTTTCAAGGGACTTGAGCAACACCCAGGCGTTGAATGCACTGAGGTTTGGTCCAGTGTGACGAGTGAATGGCTGCAACTGATTTGTAATGTAATCCGCACTGCCAAGAATTGCGCCACCAAGAACACGACCTTGACCATCGATATGTTTTGTGGCTGAGTACATGATGACATCTGCGCCATGCTGCAATGGCTTCTGCAAAATAGGTGAAGCCATGACGTTATCAACGATCACCGTTGCGCCGACTTTATGTGCCAGCTCGCTTACCATTGCAATATCAACGATCTCAAGCATTGGGTTACTTGGTGTCTCGATGAAGACAGCTTTCGTTGGGCGATTGAGCGCCTTCTCCCAATCGGCCTTCACACTTCCTTTAACAAATTCAACGGTGACGCCCCACTTAGGCAAGATCTCTGCGAGAACGACATAGCAAGAACTAAACATCGAAGCTGAGGCAACAACGTGATCACCTTGTGAAACCAGACATGCGATCGAAGCAAACATCGCAGACATTCCAGATCCAGTAGCAACACAGAGTTCGGCGCCCTCGATGGCAGCAAGACGCTTCTCAAAGACTGCAACAGTTGGATTGTGGAAACGGCTATATAAGTAATGGTCAGTCTCGTCGGCAAAGGATGCGACCGCTTCTTCGGCTGATCCGTAGGTAAATCCAGAGTTGAGGTAGAGCGCCTCGCTCGTCTCACCAAAACCAGATCGAGCAAGTCCAGCGCGGACGCTCTCGGTATCAGGATGCAATTGCCAATCTGGGTTTTTGCCGTGAGTTTCCTCGCGGTATCCCCAAGGGCGGTTTGACTCGGTCATCTGCGAATAATAAGCGGTAGCCTGACAACATGGTTAATAGCAAAGAGCTCGCTATCTCGGTCACGGATCTGACCAAGGTCTACGGTGAACGGGCAGCCCTCTCACATGCCACATTTAGTGTTCCGCGCGGGACGGTCTGTGGCTTCGTCGGCCCTAATGGATCAGGCAAGACGACAACGATTCGCATGCTCTTGGGGCTGATCACTCCGACCGGTGGCACTGGCACCGTCTTAGGTGAATCGATTACCGAACCCGAGAAGTATCTGCCTTACGTCGGTGCGATGATCGAAGGCCCTGCCTTCTATCCGGCGCTCTCGGGTCGAGAGAATCTTCGCGTTCTCGCATCACTCGGTGGCTTTGACCAATCGATCGTCGATCCACTTTTACATCGAGTAGGACTAGGCGATCGCGGCGGATCAAAGTTCAAGACTTATTCATTGGGTATGAAGCAGCGCCTGGGTATCGCGGCGGCGCTTCTACCTAGCCCACAACTACTTGTCCTTGACGAACCAACCAATGGTCTCGATCCCAACGGAATTCATGAAGTGCGCTCGCTGATCAAATCTCTTGCTGCCGATGGCACGAGCGTCTTCGTCTCATCACACTTACTCTCTGAACTCGAGATGATCGCCGAACATTTGGTGATGTTGCGTGAAGGCAAGGTCATCTTCAATGGTCGCACCGCAGATCTCCTTGCAGCTCAACAACCAATCTTGGTTGCCAAGCCCGAGTACGCAGTCGACCTCAATAAGTTGGTAGATATTGTGAAGAAGCATGATCACGAAGTCTCGGTTATTGATGGCGCTGCACATATCGTCAGCCCACCGGATTGGGGTGCGACGCTCAATCGTCTCGCCTTTGAATCAGGCATAACGCTTGCGTCACTTACATCTGTACTTCCAACGCTAGAAGAGACCTTCTTTGAGATGACAGGAGATAGCCAATGATCAATGTGGTCTGGGCCGAGATGCGTAAATTACGTAGGCCAACGCTTCTGCTCTCAACGATGGCGATAGTCACTCTCCTTACTTCGCTCTTCACCTTCCTGACTTTCTGGCGAGTGGGCGATCCGAAAGGAAATGGTCGACGCGGTGAGATCGTTACAGCACAATTTTTAAGTACCGCACATGGCATTAGCTATGGATTCAGCCTGGTCTCATTCCTGCTAGGCATCGTTGCGCTCTGCATCTTCGCCTCGCAGACGGCGCAGGAGTACACGTACGGAACGCTTCGCAATTTATTAGTTCGCCAACCTGCACGCATGAAGATCTTGGCCGGCAAGTACATCTCGATGGTGCTCTTTGCACTCTTGATGGTGCTCTTATCTCTCATCTCAAGTATCGCAGTGGCATATATCCTCGCTAGCCATGCTCATGTAAATACCACCGCATGGACTACGAGCGCAGGCATCTCTGCCCTTGCAACAGCGCTCGGCAACGTTCTACTCAGCGTCGCTTCCTTCGGAACGGTAGGCATGATCCTTGGACTTCTCTTTAGATCACCGATTAGTGCGATCGCAACCGGTGTGATCTGGTTCTTAATCTTGGAGAATATTCTCGCTGGCGTTGTAAGCAGCACAGCAAAGTGGCTTCCGGGACAGAACATCACCAACCTCACCACCGCCCGGGACTTCACATTTTCTTATCAGCACTCACTCATCATGGATGCGATCTATCTCGTTGTGAGTGGATCAATCGTTGCACTGCTCTTTAAGAGACGAGATGTAGCTAACTAGAAATAACGTTGGCGACGGGCAGCGAATACCCGAGAATTCCCAGGCCTTACAAGTAAAATTGTGGGGACCCCAAGGAGTGTTTCGAGTGAAAAATCGTCTAGTGAGTGCTGCCCTCATCGGCACCCTCTCACTTGGGCTCACTACCTCCACCATTGAATTATCAGCGGCGAAGACTCCTAAGCCGACCAAAGCACAGATTGATGCGGCGAAAGCTGCAGAGGCTGCGAAGCAAGCAGCAGCTAATGCTGCGACGTCAAAATTAAGCGCTGCACAAGGAACACTTCGACAACTCTCCGCAGTGGCATCGGCGGCGCAAGCAAAGTATGTTCAGGCGCAAGCTGATCTCGTCGTTGCGACGAATCAAGCAAATGCCGCTGCTGCACATGCCGCACTCACTGCTGCAGCTGTCGCCGAACAGAATCGTCAGATCGGTCGCATGGCACAGAATGCTTACATCATGGGATCGGGCTTCACCGATCTTGAATCTGTCTTACATGCCAATGGTCCACAAGATTTGATCGATCGCCTCAATACCCTGAATCAGCTTGGCGCAAGCAATTCGACTGCGTTGCAGAGATATCAAGCGGCTGAAGTGGTTGCAAAAGCTGCGAAGTTAGAAGCTGATCGAACCAAAGCGGCACAAGTTGTTGCAACTGCAAAGGTTGCTGCAGCGAAGCAAGCAGCCGATGATGCTAAAGCAATTCAGCAGAAGGAAGTGAATCGCCTCCTTGCTATTCAGGCCCAGTTAATGGCCGAACTCGCAAAGGCGCGCAGTATCCGTCTGACCCTTGAACAACAACTTCAGCTCTCACAACTTGAAGAAGCAAATGCTGCGACTGCAACGACGACAAAGTATCAAGCGAAGATCTGGCCAGACCGCGGATTCACGGGTCGATCAACAACACGATCGACAGATGCAATTCGGGCTGCTGCTGTCGCTTTCGCAAAGGTTCAGGTCCTTGCACGTAAGCCATATATCTGGGGCGCACAAGGTCCAAGTGCCTTCGACTGTTCGGGCTTGGTCTATGCCGCATATAAAGCAGCGGGATTGGGCTATCCAAACTGGTCACGCCTTAATGCTGCGCTCTACTTCGTTGATACCAAGCGCGTCCCGCTCAGTCAGTTGATCCCAGGCGATCTCCTCTTCTACTCCTTCGATGGCAGCGTTCAGAATATTCACCACATCACTATCTATGCCGGCGGCGGGATGATGTGGGAGGCGAATTCAAAGGGCAAGGGTCTGCTCTACTCAAATATCTACAGCATCCAAGGCCTCATGCCTTCTGGTGGACGGGTCTAACGCTCGCGCGCTTTACTCTTTAAGATGGTGCCATGAAGGCGACGCTTCTTATCAGGCAGGCAGTACGTCCATGGCTTGCCGCCTTCACTCCTGGTGAGAATGTATTGATCGCTGTCTCTGGTGGCGCAGATTCATTAGCGCTTGCTGCCGGAGTTGCACTTGAATCACGCGACCTCGCACTCAATCTCATTCCACTGATCATCGATCATGGATTACAACCAGGCTCTGCCGATGTTGCCGAAGCGACTGCGCAACAACTCACACGACTCGGGTTTCACCAGATTGATATTCGTAAAGTTAATGTCGAGATCACCGATGGGTTAGAAGCATCTGCTCGTCGTGCCCGCTATCTCGCCTTCGATGAAGCACTGAATGAGTTCCAAGCGAAGACAATCTTCTTGGGTCACACACTGAATGATCAAGCCGAAACAGTCTTACTTGGTCTGGCACGTGGATCAGGCACGCGATCACTCAGTGGTATGGCACCACTATCTGCCGATGGAAAGTATCTGCGTCCATTACTAGGCGTTGATCGCGCAACAACAATCGCAGCATGTGCCGAACAAGAGATTGCTTTCTGGTCTGATCCCCACAATGAGAACGAAGAGTTCACGCGAGTAAAGATTCGAAGAAACATTCTGCCGTTGATGGAATCTCAATTGGGACCCGGCATCACTGATGCACTCGCTCGTGGTGCTCGGATCGCCCGTGAAGATGCCGATGCCCTTGATCAGTTAGCCGCAGAATTTCGCCAGAGCCACCCCGACCTCATCGCCGATGAGCTGGCCGATCTGCCCAAGGCGATCCGCGCCCGAGTTCTACGGAGTGCGATCTATGAGGCCGGCGCCCCAGCCGGCACGCTTACAGCCGACCATCTCGCCCCAGTAGAGGCCTTGATCACAGCGTGGGCGGGGCAAGGGGAGGTATCCCTTCCAGGCGGTGTGAAGGTTTCCCGAATTTCGGGCAGACTTTCGCTCTCAACCCCCAAGTAGCCGTACGACTCAACCGCACTACTCAAGAGGAGCACAGTGGATCTCACGACAGCCGGAACCGATATTGCCCGCGTCATTGTTACAGGCGATGAGATCAACGCCCGCTTACATGAATTAGCGCGCCAGGTAGAGCGTGACTACGAAGGTCGCGACTTACTCATCATCGGAATTCTTAAAGGCGCCGTCATGACGATGGCTGATTTCTCGCGCGCACTCAATCGCCATATCGAGATGGATTGGATGGCGGTCTCAAGTTATGGATCCGGCACCAAGTCGAGCGGCGTCGTTCGGATTCTCAAAGATTTGGATCGCGATATCACTGGTCGCCACGTCTTGATCGTCGAAGATATCGTCGATACTGGACTGACATTGGCATGGCTCAAGTCGAACTTAGAATCTCGTGGCACCGCATCAGTTGAGATCCTCACCATGCTGCGCAAGCCAGAAGCTGCCAAGGTAGATGTAGATGTGAAGTATGTCGGCTTCGATATCCCTAAAGATTTCGTTATTGGTTATGGCCTCGATTACAACGAGAAGTATCGCAATCTAGATTTCATCGGCGTGCTCGCTGAGCATGTCTACTTATAAGAGAGCGCTGGAGATCACGCACTGTGGCAGATAAGAAAGTAAAACTCCCCAAGAAACGGATACAACGCTGGGTACGTACCCCGTTGTTCTGGATCATTATTGCCATCGTCGTCATCAGCGCCTTCGGACGTATCTCAAATTCTGGTAATCAATTTATCAAGGTAGATACCTCTGTCGTCTTGGCCGAACTCTCTGATAACAAGGTCGATTCTGCGGTCATGGTCGATAAGGATCAATTGATCGAAGTCAACTTAAAGAGTGGGGTCTACTACAACGGTTCCCAGAAGCTTGAAGCGAACTATGTAGCAAACCAAGAACCTTCGATTGTTACGCTCTTAACGAGCAATCCACCACCAAAGGCCTGGAATGTAAAGATTCCAACCACCTCATTCCTTGTATCTCTGCTCTACAGCTTTGGCCCACTCATCCTGGTTGGCTTCCTATTGCTGCTCTTTATGGGAAATGCCCAAGGCGGCAACCGAGTCTTCCAATTCGGTCGATCAAAGGCGAAGCTCACTAATAAAGAGACTCCGACAAATACCTTTGCTGATGTTGCTGGTGCTGATGAAGCGGTCCAAGAACTACGAGAGATTAAAGATTTCTTAGCCGACCCAAAGAAGTATCAAGATATGGGTGCGAAGATTCCTAAGGGTGTTCTCCTTTATGGTCCTCCAGGAACCGGTAAGACCTTGCTCGCCCGTGCTGTTGCCGGTGAAGCAAATGCACCGTTCTACTCCATCTCTGGATCAGACTTCGTAGAGATGTTCGTTGGTGTTGGAGCGGCACGAGTACGTGATCTCTTCGCCCAAGCGAAGGCGAATGCACCAGCAATTATCTTTATCGATGAGATCGATGCGGTTGGTCGTCAACGTGGCGCAGGTCTTGGTGGCGGACATGATGAACGCGAACAGACACTGAACCAACTCCTTGTCGAGATGGATGGCTTTGAAGCAAATGGTCAGGTTATTTTGATCGCTGCATCAAACCGACCAGATGTTTTAGATCCAGCACTTCTACGCCCTGGTCGCTTCGATCGTCAGATCCCAGTTGATCGTCCAGATCTCAAGGGTCGTACTTCAATTCTTGAAGTCCATGCCAAGGGTAAGCCGATGGCAAAGTCGGTTGATCTCTCTGATTTTGCAAAGCGCACTCCAGGATTCACTGGTGCAGATCTTGCTAACGTCTTAAACGAAGCAGCACTTCTAACTGCTCGTGAAAATGGCAAGGTCATCACTACTGCTGCCTTAGATGAAGCGATCGATCGCGTGATGGCTGGCCCACAGCGCAAGACCCGCTTAATGACTGAAGAAGAGCGCCGTATTACTGCGTATCACGAGGGCGGCCACGCACTTGTTGCCGCTGCGCTCCCACATACCGATCCGGTCCACAAGATCACGATTATGCCGCGCGGTCGCGCACTTGGTTACACCATGGTCTTGCCTGATGAAGATCGTTATGCGACTACTCGCAATCAGATGCTCGATCAGTTGGCCTATTCACTTGGTGGTCGCGCTGCCGAAGAGTTGATCTTCCACGATCCAACTACTGGTGCATCAAACGATATTGAGAAGGCAACAAACCTTGCTCGTGCAATGGTCACGCAGTACGGAATGACTGAGCGCCTCGGTGCAATCAAGCTCGGCACATCCGAAGGTGAACCATTCTTGGGCCGCGACTACGGACATCAACGTGATTACTCCGAAGAGGTCGCAGCGATCGTTGATGATGAGATTCGTCTCTTGATTCAGAACGCCCATCAAGAGGCCTTCGATATCTTGGTGGAGAACCGAGAGATTCTCGATCAATTGGTCGTCGAACTCTTAGAACGTGAAACCCTTTTGAAGGATGAGATCGCCGAGCTCTTCACCAAGTTGAAGCGCGTGAAGCCACGTCCAGCCTGGACCGGATCATCTGATCGCGTGCCATCTAATATCCCACCGGTTGCGATGTCACCAGCGAAGTCACAAGGTGCTGGTGAAGAAGAAGTTGCAAAGGCTCCAGTAAAGCGCGCTCGCAAGAAGGCTGCGCCGAAGAGTGAGTGATCACGAGATCAACCAAGTATCAATGGGGCCATTCGATGGAAATGCGAATGGACACTTTGATCAAGAGCGCGCCGAAAAAGCAGTACGCGAACTCTTGCTTGCAATTGGTGAAGATCCAGATCGCGATGGTCTACGCGATACTCCCAAGCGCGTAGCGAAGGCCTATCACGAGAACTTTGCCGGGCTATGGCAGAAGCCAACAGATATTCTCTCGACCACCTTTGATCTAGGGCACTCTGAACTCGTTATTGTGCGCGATATTGAAGTCTTCTCGCACTGTGAACACCACCTCACACCATTCCACGGTGTAGCCCACGTTGGTTATATCCCTGGCCCATCAGGTCAGATCACTGGACTCTCAAAGATCGCACGCTTGGTCGATATGTACTCACGTCGGCCACAGGTGCAAGAGCGCCTCACCACTCAGATCGCCGATGCGATGGTCGATGTCTTAGAGGCAGCTGGCGTCATCGTCATTATCGATTGCGAACATCTCTGCATGTCGATGCGCGGTGTACGTAAGACTCAAGCTCGTACTGTCACTAGTGCCGTCCGCGGACAGTTGCGCAACTCTGCTACTCGCGCCGAAGCGATGGCGCTGATTACATCGCCTAAGAATTAAGTCAGTCATGAGTGAATTGGAATCGAGAGCACACCAACGAACCTTGGTGATGGGCATTCTTAATGTCACTCCTGATTCATTCGCTGATGGTGGCGAACACTTTGATTTTTCAGATGCAATGAAACATGGTCGTCTTCTCATTGAAGAGGGCGCAGATATCATCGATGTCGGCGGGGAATCGACTCGCCCTGGTGCTGAACGAGTATCGCTTGAGGATGAGTTAGATCGCGTTATTCCAGTTATCACCGAACTTCGCGAACTTGGCGCAGTAGTCAGCGTCGATACGATGCGATCAGAAGTAGCGAAGGCGGCGATTGGTGCCGGCGCATCAATTGTGAATGATGTCAGCGGCGGACTTGCGGATCCCTTGATGGCGAAGGTAATCGCTGGATCCCCACAGATTCAATACATCGCAATGCATTGGCGTGGACACTCGAACGAGATGCAGAACCTTGCTACCTATGAAGATGTCGTCCGCGAAGTGAAAGATGAACTCGATGATCGCGTTACCGAATTATTAAAGGCTGGTATTTCTCCAGAGCAGATCATCCTTGATCCAGGTATCGGCTTTGCTAAGACGGCAGAACATAACTGGGCGCTGCTACGTGGTGTCGAACGGTTACAACTACTTGGCTATCCGCTCTTGATTGGTGTCTCACGCAAGCGCTTCTTAGGCGAGCTCATCGGAGCTGATTCACCGAAGGATCGCGATGATGCAACGCTTGCAATCACATCAGATCTTGCTCGTCGTGAAGTCTGGGGAGTCCGCACTCATACCGTAAAGCCGCACCGCGATGCGATCGAAGTGATCGAGGAGATGTATTACTAATGGATCAGATTCGTATTAGCGGAATTCGTGGCTTTGGTTTCCATGGCGTCTATCCAGAAGAGCGTCGTGAAGGCCAACACTTCATGGCCGACCTCATTCTCTACACCGATCTATCGCCTGCTTACCTTTCCGATGATGTGAGCGATGCAACCGATTACTCCAAGGTTGTCCCTGATGTGAAGCAGATTCTGGAAGGTGATCCAGTCAATTTGATCGAGACGCTTGCTGATCGAGTTGTGACAGAGGTGCTGCTTAAGTATCCACGGGTCGAGAGCGTTGAAGTCACCATCTATAAGCCCGAAGCTCCAGTCGAAGCTGCCGTGGCAGTACATATTCGCCGCGACCGATGAAGGTAGTTATTGCACTCGGTTCTAATCTGGGTGATCGAAAAGCGACTCTTGATGGCGCAGTCGATGCGTTAAAGCAGATTATTACCGTCACAAAGGTTTCACGTTATATCGAGACCGATCCGGTCGGGGGACCAGAGCAACCTGATTACCTCAACGCTGTATTAATAGGTGAGAGCGATCTCGAACCAACTGATCTCTTATTGAAGATGCAAGCGATTGAACTCGCTGCCGGACGTGAACGGCTCGAACGATGGGGCGCCCGAACACTCGATCTTGATCTGATTGCTGCTGGTGATCTCGTGATGGATACCGAGCTCTTGACGCTGCCACATCCACGCGCGCATGAGCGTCGCTTCGTTTTAGATCCTTGGCTTGAGGTAGATCCGCAGGCGATTTTGCCTGGTTTTGGCGAGGTACGATTAATCCCCTAGGACAACTAGCAAGCCTGGTACCCGCAGCGGACTGGAGCAGTACATGAACAGCACGAGTATCACGAATAGGGCCTTTGTACCCACCATGGGTGCGCTTCACGCTGGGCACTTATCGTTGATTAAAGTTGCAAAAGAATTTTCTGATCAGGTTGTCGTCAGTATCTTCGTAAATCCATTGCAATTTGAGAACCCAGATGATTTAGCCAAATATCCCCGCGATATCGAAGGCGATAGCGCGATGGCGATTGCTGCTGGTGCAACTGAGATCTGGGCACCAACAGTCGATGAGATTTATCCATCAAACCCCGAGATCATCAGCGCAGGTCCCATTGGATCGATCTATGAAGGCGTGAAGCGCCCCGGACACTTTGATGGCGTTGTTACCGTTGTTGATCGTCTCTTTAAGAAAGTACAACCAACCCATGCAATCTTTGGTGAGAAAGATTTCCAGCAACTCTTCATCATTAAGCAATGGGCTCGTGAAAAGAATATTCCTGTCACCATCGTCCCAGCACCTCTTGTGAGAGATACCGATGGCCTTGCACTCTCATCGCGCAATATTCGATTGGGCGATGCTGGTCGACGCGATGCACTCGTGATTTCACGGGCGCTCTTTGCTGCCGCTGAAAGTGATGACCCTCAATCAACTCTCCACGAGATCTTGGATGGCTCCCCTGGCTTTACGCTCGATTACGCCGATGTGATCGATGAAGAGACCTTTGCTTTGGCTACTTCTTCGACGATAAAGCCGCGTGCGATCGTCGCCGGTTGGGTAAATGGCGTCCGGTTGTTAGACAATATGCAGATGAAGGTCCGCCCATGAAGCTCTTAGCTGGCAAGCCTGGCTGGACCACGAAGGCTGATGTCGTTGTTATCGGATCAGGTGTTGCAGGATTAACGACTGCTCTCAATATTCGATCTGCTGGATTATCAGTACTGCTTGTTACTAAAGCGAAGGTCGATGAAGGCTCTACCAAATGGGCGCAGGGCGGTATCGCTGCAGCTCTTGGGCCAGGGGATACTCCTGATCAGCACGAGCACGACACCTTGGTTGCAGGCGCAGGACTCTGTGACCCCGCAGCGGTAAAAGTTTTGGTTACAGAGGGACCAGAAGCAGTCCGCAAGTTAATTGCTCGCGGCGCAGTCTTTGATACATCCGAGACGGGTGAGATTTCATTGACCCGGGAAGGTGGACATCATCGCAATCGCATCTTGCATGCTGGTGGCGATGCAACTGGTGCTGAAGTCTCACGTGCACTCCTTGAAGCGATCAAGGGCGATAAGGGAATTGAAGTTATTGAGCAAGCACTCGCAATCGATGCGTTGCAGGATGCGCACGGTCAAGTCTGTGGTGTGACGCTTCACGTCATCGGACAGGGAAGTCGTGATGGTGTTGGTCAGGTTCTCTCTCGTGCTGTCGTTGTTGCCACAGGTGGACTCGGTCAGGTTTATTCACAGACAACAAATCCATCGGTCTCAACTGGTGATGGCGTTGCACTCGCGCTACGTGCTGGTGCAGAGGTTGCAGATGTTGAGTTCATTCAATTCCATCCAACTGTTCTGTGGCGTGATACCGCTCAAGGTGGACAGCAACCGTTGATCAGTGAAGCGGTCCGCGGTGAAGGTGCAATCTTGCTCAACCATAAGGGTGAGCGCTTTATGGCGAAGAAGCACGAGCTCGCTGATTTAGCGCCGCGCGATATCGTTGCAAAAGAGATCTTCAATCAGATGAAGAGCGCGAACATCCCACATGTCTGGTTAGACGCGACTGCGATTCCAGATTTTGAAGGACGCTTCCCAACAATTTATGCATCATGCAAAGCAAACGGCATTGATCCGACGAAGCAACTGATCCCAGTCGCACCGGCTTCTCACTATGCATCAGGTGGCGTAAAGGTTGATCTCAATGGCCGTACATCGGTAAAAGGCTTATATATATGTGGTGAGAGCGCCTGTACTGGGGCTCATGGTGCCAACCGCCTCGCCTCAAATTCACTCCTTGAAGGCTTGGTCTTTGGTGCGCGTATCGCAGCCGATATCGCTGCAAACTTACCGGCCGAGGTCTTGCCGGTTGAAGATCAGAACGAGGGCTTCTTACTTAGCCCCGCAATTAGATTGCCACTCCAGCTTTCGATGACTGAAGGTGCTGGTGTTATGCGATCAGAGGAATCGTTGAAGGAAACACTCGCGACGCTGACTCAGTTAGCAACCCGTACAAGTACTGAGCCTCGCATTGAAGCCTGGGAAGCATCGAACCTTTATATCTTGGCGACTGCGATCGTCCGTGGCGCACTCGAACGAACTGAGTCCCGTGGTTCGCATTGGCGTACTGATTTTCCCAATACTGATCCAGCGTGGCAGAAGCAAGTGGTTCAACGCTGCGCGCCAGATGGCACATGGAGTTCGCGCGTGCTCGATATCGGAACAGGAGTGAATGCCTAATGCTCTCACCAGAACTACAGAAGAGTCTTCAGGATCTGCAGTTAGATCC
>DAINQZ010000009.1:0-5200 GCA_036742235.1 Candidatus Nanopelagicaceae bacterium
GGTATGGGCGGAATGGCTGCTGCTGCGCGATTGGCTCGAGCCGGCCTAGATGTTGAGATATACGAGGCCGCAGGGCATCTCGGTGGAAAGTGCCGCACTGAATGGATCGGTGATTACGCCTTCGATACTGGGCCATCATTGCTCACGATTCCTGCCGTCTATCGCGATCTCTTCAAGAAGACCGGTAAGCGATTAGAACTTGTCAGCGAACTTCAACCCGTTGATCCCGCTTTCGCTTATCACTTCGCTGATGGGACCTCCTTCAACTTCGCCAATCTCGCCCTACCTCAAATTTGTGAAGAGCTTGATCGAGTACTCGGTAAGAGCGCTGGCAATGAGTGGCACACCATTATGCAGCGGGCCGAAGCGATGTGGGATGTGGCTCGTGGCCCCTTCATTGAATCTGAACTCCCTTCGATCGCGGCCCTCATTCGCCGTCAGGGCTTTCTCAAAGATCTCAAGCAGATCTCGCCTTTGCAATCCTTAGATCAGGTCGCCTCGAAGTACACATCAAATCCTTATTTGAAGAAGATCATTCATCGCTATGCAACGTACACCGGATCTGATCCGCGCAAGGCTCCGGCAGTTCTACTCACTATCGCCTTCGTTGAGATCACCTTTGGCGCTTGGCATGTAAAGGGCGGAGTCGGAACTCTCGCCGCAGCACTTGGCAAGAGGTGTGAAGAGTTGGGCGTAAAGATTCATCTCAATACGCCAGTTGAAAAGATTATTACTCGTGATGGCATCGCTACCGGTGTTCACGTCGCCGGCCAAGAAGTAGCTGCTGATTATGTAATCTCTAATGCTGATGCTGCGCTCACCTTTAATACTCTGATCTCGCACTCTGAATCAAAGGCGAAAAAGGAGCGGAAGAAGCTCAAAAAAGCGACGAGATCTCTCGCTGGCTTCTCGCTCTTGCTTGGTCTTGATAACGCGAAGATTCAGGGTGAGGCTCCGCGGCTCTCCCACCACAACGTCTTCTTCCCGCAAGATTACGAAGCCGAGTTCATCGATATCTTCGATAAGAACCGACCAGTTGAAGATCCCACTATTTATATCTGCGCGCCACAAGACTCAACGATGGTCAAGGGTGAGGGCAAAGAATCGTGGTTCGTCTTAGTCAATGCCCCACCGCATGATCCAAAGAATGGTTACGACTGGACGATCGAACCAGAGAAGTATGCGCAGAAGATTCTCGCCAAGCTCGATGCTCTTGGGCTTCGAGTCTCTGAACGATTAGATCTCATGGAGTATCGAACACCGTTCGATCTGGAGACGGCAGTAAATGCGCCTGGTGGATCAATCTACGGCACATCAAGCAATGGAAGTCGTGCAGCATTCTCACGCGCAAAGAATCGTAGCGATATCACCAACCTCTACTGTGTCGGTGGATCAGCTCATCCAGGTGGCGGCTTGCCACTCGTCGGAATGAGTGGTGAATTAGTTGCTGAAGCGATTATCGCTGCGCAAGGCGGCGTAGGAATCGCGAAGGACTACCACTAACGAGAGTAGTTGTAACCAGAGCCAAGCCCAGATAGCGATTTCTACTCCGATGAGAGAGCGATCAAAGATCTGATAACTAATAAGTGCGAGGGTGAGAATGATCGCTCGCACTGGTCGTTCGCAGACGGTCACAACTCCGATCTCTCTATAACCCAATCCAGCAGCGCGGGCTCTGACATATTCCTGCGTTAAGGCTGCGACCCATGCAAACCCGATGACGATGACAGGTGCACCAATACGGTAGAAGGTGAGAGCCCAGAAGAATTCAACAATTCGATCGATAACGGAGTCGAGGGCGGCTCCCCAGAGACTCGTCTTCTTCGACACAATGGCAAGTGAGCCATCGATGCCATCTGCAATCAAAGAGAGTAGGACTAGGAAGATTGCGCTCACATAGTGCGCCTTGGCCCAAGTCAATGCGCCTAAAGCCAGCCCCGCTACTGTTATTACGTTTGGAGAGACTTTTAATAGGTGAAGTGGCTTCACAATAAAGTACGAGAGAGTAAGCCAGCCTTTAACAACGCCACGAACTTCTGCTCCCCCGTGCAGAGCGCTCCACTCGCTGAAGAACTGCGACTTCGTCATATCAGCCACGACGATCAAAACCGATATTACGAGCAACTTCTAGCGTAGAAGCGGCGGTATTCATTGTGTAGAAATGTAGACCGGGAACACCAAGTGCAAGGAGCTCTTCGCTGAGTCGGCTGGCACGTTCGATTCCAAAGGCACGAACACCGGCGGCATCATCACCAAGTTCGGTCACTCGCTGACGAATATCATCTGGTATTGGTGTCCCAGATAATTCGGCCATTCGAGTGAGCTGCTTGCCATTTGTAATCGGCAGAATTCCAGCAATGATCGGAAGTTGGGATCCGCGTGCGCGAAGTGCAGTCACCAACTTTTCATAGGCTTCTACCTCAAAGAAGAATTGAGTTGTTGCAAAGGTTGCACCGCGTTGCTCTTTGCGAATCAACGTCTCGATATCTTGATTGAAATCGCCATTCGAACCAGGATGGCCATCAGGAAATGCTGCGACACCGACTTCGATTCCGCCCTCACTCATCGCGAGTTCAACGAGTTGGTCGGCATGATCGAAGCCGCCTGGTGTGGTAACCCACGGCGCTCGAGGTCCACCGCTTGGGTCGCCACGCAAAGCAAGAATGCTCGTGATCCCGGCAGTCTTGTAATGATGAAGAATCTCAACGAGTTCATCTCGTGTCGAACCTACACAGGTGAGGTGTGCGACTGTTGCTACGCCGGTCTTCGCCGTGAACTCTGAGGCGATACGAATCGTCCGGTCCCGAGTACTTCCACCTGCGCCGTAAGTCACAGAAACAAAGTCAGGGTGTAAAACAGAGAGTGCCTCAACTGCTTGCCATAGGCGCGCCTCCCCCTCAGCATCCTTGGGCGGGAAGAGCTCGACCGAGAAAGTGGGTCGTGGCGTCTCAACAGGCGTAACCATAGAGAGGCAGGGTACCTTTACCGCATGGAATCGCGCGAACCTTTGAGCCTGCCCGCGCTGCGAGAGTCGATCAATTCTGCGCTAGCCAACTTTATTGAGGCTGATAATCACTATCTCACCTCGATCGGGCCAGAGCTCGTCCCGGTCGCAGATGCCTTGAAGGCCTTCTTACTCGATAGCGGTAAGCGGTTTCGCCCACTCTTTGCAACTGTCGGATATTTAGGAACAGGCGCCGAACTCACACCTGCGCACTTCTCGGCGCTCTCCAGCGTTGAACTCATTCACGTCTGTGCCTTGATTCATGATGATGTGATGGATGCATCTGATACCCGTCGCGGCGCTCCTGCAATCCACAAACTCTTTGAAGGAGTTCATAGCAAGAGTGGCTTCTCTGGATCGGGCGCACAATTTGGCATTGCAAGTGCCATCTTGCTCGGAGACCTCGCCTTGATCTGGGCAGCAAAGATGTTGCATGAATCAAAGATTCCTTCCGATCAGATTATCTCTGCTCTCCCCATCTTCGATGAGATGCAGGTCGAATTGATGGCTGGGCAATATTTGGATATCCATGAACAAGCCCTTGCGAGTGAGAGCGTTGAACGCTCACTCCGCGTGGCACGTTATAAGTCTGGTAAGTACAGCATCGAACGACCACTTCATTTTGGTGCAGCGATCGCTCACAAAGATCCATCGAAGTACTTCGAGATCTACTCTGCCTACGGCCTTCCTCTTGGTGAAGCGTTCCAACTTCGTGATGATCTGCTCGGAGTTTTTGGCGATGCAGCTCAGACTGGCAAACCAGCTGGTGATGACCTGCGTGAAGGAAAGCGCACCGTCATGATGGCGATGACGCATGATCGTGCCGATTCCGCACAGCGTGCCACCATTAAAGAACTCTTTGGCAAAGCAGATCTCTCACTGGCAGAAGTCGAGACACTGCGTGCCATTATCGTTGATACCGGTGCCCAAGCAGCGGTGGAAGAGTTGATCACCAAGCTCACCGACCAAGCATGTGCCGCAATCGATAACCCGCTCATTTCGGGTACAGCTCAAGAGTTACTTGATCAAATGGCGACAATCGCTACTAAGCGCAACGTGTGAGGATCTAATGGCTAAGCAGATCAAGGGTCCTACTGACCATGTCGTTATCGTTGGAGCAGGACTTGCGGGTCTAAGTACGGCACTGCGCCTCGCTGGTGCTGGTAGAAAAGTGACAGTCCTTGAACGCGAGAGCGTCCCAGGTGGTCGAAATGGCCTGCTCAATAAGGACGGTTACGCCTTCGATACCGGGCCAACCGTCTTAACGATGCCATCTCTCATCGCAGATGCCTTTGCCTGCGTCGGTGAAGATATGAAGGATTGGCTCGAGCTCATGCCAGTCGCTCCGCTCTATCGCGCCTTCTATGATGATGGTTCACAACTTGATGTTCATGCTGATACTGCGCGAATGCAAGAAGAGATCCGAAACGTGATTGGTGAGAAAGAGGCGCTCGGTTACGCGAAGTATGTTGATTTTGTTACCAAGCTCTATAAGTACGAGATGAATGACTTTATCGATCGCAATATCGATAGCCCTCTCAATCTGCTCACACCTAATCTTGCAAAACTCGTTGCACTTGGTGGTTTCCGCAGACTTGCTCCAAAGGTCGAACAGTTCTTAAAGGATCCTCGCACCCAGCGCGTCTACTCATTCCAAGCAATGTATGCCGGCGTTAGCCCACAACAGGCCCTTGCCATCTATGCAGTGATCGCCTACATGGATTCGGTGAATGGCGTCTTCTTCCCTAAGGGTGGAATGCACGCCGTCCCTCGCGCCCTTGCTGCAGCTGCGGCAAAGCATGGCGTCGACTTCCATTACAACACGACCGTGACCTCAGTTGAGCATCACAATGGCCGCGCAACCGCTGTCCTCACTGAGAATGGCGAGCGCTTCGAATGTGATGTTGTAGTTCTCAATCCTGATCTTCCTGTTGCCTGGCGTGAACTCCTTGGAAGCACCCCTCGTAAAGTCGCAAAGCTGAAGTACTCCCCTTCCTGCGTGACAATGCTGATTGGCTCCAATAAGTCCTACGACCGCCTTGCCCACCACAACATCCACTTCGGAAAGTCATGGGATGGCGTCTTTGATGAATTGATTAAGAATCAGACCCTGATGACTGACCCAAGTCTGCTCGTTACCGTCCCAAGCATGGATGATCCATCACTCGCCCCTGCCGGCAAGAACTCGTATTACGT
>DAINQZ010000009.1:5300-10526 GCA_036742235.1 Candidatus Nanopelagicaceae bacterium
ATCGCGCCACACTGTTGAATAAGCTTTGCTGCTGCGCCAAGAGTTCCACCAGTGGCAAGCACATCGTCAATTAAGAGGACGCGCTCAGTCGGCTTAAAGGCATCGATGTGGACTTGAAGCGTCGCCTCGCCATACTCAAGCGCATAACTATGTGAGTAGGCCTCGTACGGCAATTTTCCGCTCTTGCGAATAGGAATGAATCCCTTGCCAGTGAGCTGAGCGACCGCGCTCGCAAAGATAAAGCCACGCGCTTCAACACCTGCGACTACCTCGTAAGTAGCGCTGACATCAGCAAATGCCTGAACGGCTGCAGCAAATGCCTCGCCTTCTCGGAGCAGAGGTGTGATGTCTTTAAAGAGAATTCCCTCACTCGGGAAGTTTGGAACGTCACGAATCAGGCTCCGAAGGAGTTCCTTCGGAGCCTGATCGGAATTGCGTGAGGTATTAATTACTTGCTTGTCCAGATACTGATTGGAGATTGCAAGAAGTAGATCACGAAGAGACCACTCACGACGTATAGAAGTGCGTGGATCTCTTTTGCACGACCCTGGATCACACGTACGAGAACGTGTGAGACAAAGCCTGCACCGATACCAACTGAGATGCTGTATGTGAAAGGCATCAAGATGATGGTAAGGAAGGCAGGGATTGCGATTCCGTAATCTGCCCAATCAATGTTCTTGATCTGGGTCATCATGAGGAAACCGACGATGATGAGAGCTGGGGTTGCAGCCTCGTAAGGAATCACTGCAACGAGTGGTGCAAGGAAGGTAGTGAGCAAGAAGAGCAGACCGGTGACAATGGATGCCAAACCAGTACGTGCGCCTTCGCCAACACCTGATGCTGACTCGATATAGCTAGTGTTTGAAGAGATGTTTCCAACTCCGCCTGCAACAGCTGCGATTCCATCTATGAGAAGGATGCGATCGATATTAGGGACGTTGCCCTCTGCATCGATGAGGCCGCCTTCAGTAGCAATTGCTGTAACAGTTCCGACGTTGTCGAAGAAGTCAGAGAGCAAGAGTGAGAAGATGAGAAGGATTGCGGTAACAACAGTGACGCGGTTGAAAGCGCCAGAGAGATTGATGTGACCGAAGATGCTGAAATCTGGCTTTGCAAAGATCTTTGAAGGAATCGATGGAACGTTAAGTCCCCAACCCTTTGGATTGACCTTGCCTGTAGCGCCATCGAAGTTAGGACCGATCTTGAATGCCTTCTCGATGATGATGGCAAGAACTGTGGTTGTCGTGATTCCGATCAGGAGGGCGCCCTTGACCTTGCGGACAACGAGAGCGATCATCAAGAAGAGACCGAATGCGAAGACAACGATTGGCCAGCCAACGAGGTTTCCGTTATCGCCAAGCTGAACTGGAACTGGGCCAGTACCGGTGCGACGGACGAATCCTGAATCGACGAGACCGATCATGGTGATGAAGAGACCGATACCTACAGCAATAGCAGTCTTGAGCTGAGTAGGAACTGCAGCGAAGACAGCCTTACGAACGCCGGTAAGGACCAATACGACGATGATCAAACCTTCAATGATGACGAGGCCCATTGCATCTGCCCAGGTCATACGCGAAGCGATACCAACAGCAACGAAGGTATTGAGTCCGAGACCGGTTGCGAGAGCAAGTGGGAAGTTAGCAACAGCGCCCATAAGAATTGTGAGCAGGCCTGCCATGAGTGCTGTCATTGCAGCAACGAGAGCGAGGTTTGGATGAGATCCATCGCCACCGAGATACTTGCCATCGCCATCCTTGACGAGGCCAATGATGAGAGGGTTGAGGGCGACGATATAAGCCATGGTGAAGAAGGTGACGAAACCGCCACGAATTTCACGAGCTACCGTAGAGCCGCGCTCAGAGATCTTGAAGAACGTTTCAAGCATGAGGGACCTTCCTAATTTTTTAACGAGGGTGTTTGCGACCTCGTGTGAAATGACGGCTCACCGACCGGGGAATGGGTAAACCGTATAAGAAGGCTGGGGATTTGTAGAGCATGCCACTCTTAAGAAGGGGTTGAGGGTTGAGCGTGAATCGCTCGTGTTATCGCTACACTCGCCAGAATGAACGAGTTTGATGCTGCAGGGATTGAAGGCGCGGACCTTCGTGCCTCCTATGCCGAATGTAAGCGCCTCAACTCGCTCCATGGCAAGACCTACTATCTAGCAACACTCTTACTTCCAAAGTGGAAGCGCCCCTTTGTTCACGCCCTTTACGGATTTGCCCGTTATGCCGATGAGATTGTTGATGATCTTGAATCAACTCTCACACTGGATGAGAAAGCCGATGCTCTCAAGAGCTGGGGCGAAGGCGTCCTCGCCGACCTTCGAATCGGTGCAAGTAAAGATGCCATCGGAATGGCGCTCGCGGATACGGTGAGCCGATTTGATATTCCGATCGAGCACTTTGAGGCCTTCTTGCATTCAATGACGATGGATCTCACCGTCTCTGAGTATCAGAGCTATAACGACCTGATGGAATATGTCTACGGCAGTGCAAGTGTGATCGGACTTCAGATGGTTCCGATCCTTGGCGCCCTCTCCCCTGATGCCTACCCTCTCGCCGAGAAACTTGGCACAGCATTTCAATTAGCAAACTTCATCCGCGACGTCTCAGAAGATCTCGAGCGCGGTCGAATCTATCTACCGATTGAAGAGCTGAATGCTCATGGCGTGACTTATGAGATGCTCAACGATCGAGTTGTGACACCTCAGATTCGAAGTGCGCTGAAGGAGCAGATTGAAAGAGTGCGCCGTCTACAGCGCGAGGCCAATGAAGGAATTCATTATCTCGATCCGACGAGCCGTCCTTGCATCGAAGCAGCCAGTGAGCTCTACTGTGGAATCGTTGATGAAGTCGAGAAGATCGATTATCAAATCTTTACCGAACGGGCGACTACGTCAAAGGTGCGCCGTCTGAAAGTGGCGCTCCCGGCTTACGCTCGCGCTATCGCAGCCCGCTCGTAATTACGAGCGTTTACCGAGTCTTACCCAGAGTGAGAGCACGCCAAGTATTAGTGCAAAACCAAAGAGAAGATCCTCAAGTGGAGCGGCTGCAATTCTTACTCCGATAATGGCGCCACTTCGATACATCACAATATTGCGCGATGTCAGCCACCAATTCGTCAGCAATTGGAACGGCAAGATGATTGCGTAAGAAGTCCAGAAGGCCCTCCTTCTAAGTAGACCAACCTTCGTAAGCTTTAGATCGAAGAAGATACTTACCGCCACGAATGCGATTGCTGTAAAGGTATAACTCATTCTTCATCACCGATAAGCCAACCAGGCTTATTTCCCTTTACCCGACGGACAGCTTCAATTGTCATGATGGCAGCGAGGGGCACTACGAGGAAGAAGAAATATTCTTCGAGTGGAATTCGAAACGGTCCGAAGATACCCAAGATTTGTTTAGGGTCGAAGAACCAATCACCATGCTTGATTGCCAAGGCATCCCAGATGAGAAAGAGAAGTGCGATCGGCACGATGGCTCGCATTGCTCGTGCGAGTCGCTTCAAGACACGAACTTTAAATGCGATTTCAAGCCAGAAGGAGCCCACGACTGTAAAGGCGAGCATTCCTACGTAACCCCACTTACCCATAGAGGTAATGGTAACCTTCTATCAACGGGAGCCGCTTAATGGCTGAGAGGACTTGAAATACAAGTCGACCGTATGACCAGTTCGGTAATGCGAATTGGAAAGGGGTTAGATTATGCACTCCATCAATTCCATCCTGATGACTACCTTCTTTACCGCCTGGGATTATCATCTCAGCTACTTAGAGTTCTTCGCCTTTATCACCTCTGTGGTGGGAGTGGGGCTCGGCGTCCTTGGGCCTCGTTCGACCTGGCCCTGGTGGAATGTCAGCAGCTTGCTCTACGCAGTACTCTTCTTCGAACAAAAATATTATGCAAGCGGCTTCCTGCAATTTATCTTTATCGCGGGCGGCTTCTGGGGCTGGTTTGGTTGGGGCGCGAAAGGTGCAACTCCTGCAAAGCTCTCAAGGCGCATCAATGCATATTGGATCGCAGGGTTTGCCATCAGTTGGATCGCACTCAATCCGCTCCTTATCCATCTTGGTGCAGCTGCAACTCTGACCGACTCCTTTGGCTTTGTTGGAAGCTGTATCGCTCAAGTACTTATGGTGAAAGAGAAGTTCGAGACCTGGCCATTATGGTTCGTTGTCGACGGCGTCTACACCTACCAGTTCTGGCATGGCGGGCAGTACCTGACTTCACTCCTTTATCTCATCTTCGTCGGCCTCGCCGTCGCTGGCTGGATCCGTTGGAATCGTGAGTCCAAGAAGACTTCGATGGCTCAATAGTCGCAACTCATGTTTCTCATAACCATTGATGGCCCTGCCGGATCGGGCAAGACTTCGCTCGCCTCATTAATCGAGAGCTCGCTCACTTCGGCTGGCGAGAAGGTCTACACCATCCATATGGATGACTTGTTTGACGGCTGGAAGAATGCGCTCAGCTATTCACTGCAAGATCGCATACTCGCCATCATTAAAGAAGCCAAGCAAAGTTCTCAGATCACCGTACCGCAGTACAACTGGGAGCAAACCGCCTTTGGCGAGCCGCTCACTATCCCCACTCCCGAAACCTTGATCCTTGAGGGCGTCGGCAGCGGGCAGAGTGCGGTGCGGGAGTTTGTCGATATCTCACTTTGGCTCGATTGCCCATCGGAGATCGCACTTTCTCGGGCGATCGCTCGTGATGGCGTTGAACTCTCTGAACTCTTGAAGAGATGGCAATTAGAAGAAGCTGCGCACTTTCTCTTAGAAAAGACCGAGAGTGCTGCGGATTACCGAGTAAAGAGCGCGCCATAACCTCACTTCAAAGAGGCTGATCCTTAAACTTTGGCTGTGTCAGATCTCACCGGCGAACTTATTGATGGGCGATATCAGCTCGAGCAGCTCATCGCTGCCGGCGGTATGGCCTCCATCTATGTCGGAATAGATACCCGCCTCGATCGTCAGGTCGCAGTCAAGATCATGCATCCTCATCTTGCAAACGATGAAGAGTTCGTCAATCGCTTCATCCGCGAAGCGAAGGCCGCGGCCGCACTCTCGCATCCTAATATCGTTGCGATCCAAGATCAGGGTTGGAACGAGGGTGGAAGTCCAGCGGTATTTATCGTCATGGAATATATCGATGGCTTCACATTGCGTGAATTGCTCCATGAGGGTGGCCCACTATCCAGTGAAGATCTTCTGCG
>DAINQZ010000009.1:10626-11879 GCA_036742235.1 Candidatus Nanopelagicaceae bacterium
TCAGATGCCCGAAGCGATATCTACTCAGTAGGTGTTGTGCTCTTTGAATTACTGACCGGGCGAAAGCCGTACGAGGGTGAATCCCCAATCCAAATCGCTTACAAGCATGTCAATGAGCGAATCCCCGCCCCTTCAACGATCACATCTGGAATCGCTCCGGCACTTGATGCGCTTGTATTGAAAGCAACATCCCCGAACCCCGATCAACGCCAACGTGATGCCGCGGCACTGCTCTCTGAAATGCGAAGTGCTGCCATCGAGATAGATCCCCGGAAGCGACAGATGACGCTTGAGCTAGATATCCCAGTGCAACCATCGCGTTCAAAGCAGAGTACTCGTCGCCCTAAAGGCGAAGTCCGAATCGGAAATACTGTTATTGAGCGAGTTCGCACATTGACATCAATCACCACTCAAACGCCAGCCTTGGAGCCGACCGTGACAGATGCAAAGAAGAGCGAGACAACCGCGGAGATTAGACGCCGGACCTCAAAGCGTGTAGTTCGTAATCGATTTATTGCACTTTCACTCACCTTTGCTCTAGTACTTGGTGGAGCCTGGTACGAGTTGATCGGATCCAAGATCTCTATTCCTTCTATCGTGGGCCTTAGTGAGACCGAAGCTCGAAACTCCCTCAACCCAATTGGCATCAAACTATTAGTGATAAGCAAGTCTTATAGTGAAGATGTTCCAGCCGGAATGGTGATCACTTCAAACCCTGGTGGGGGCGGCCATCTCAGTAAAGGCGGCACGGTTGGAGTTGTCATCTCTAAAGGTCCAGAACGAATCAATGTTCCGACCCTTGCAGGCATGACTCCGGATGCAGCCGCTACTGCTCTTACCAGCGCTGGGCTCAAGGTTGGATCAACTACTCAAAGTTATAGTTCGACCATCACCAACGGCATGGTCATCGATGGCGATCCAATTGCCGGCACCGCAGTAAAGCGAAATTCCCTGGTAAATATTCTGGTCAGCAAAGGCGTTCAAACTCTCCAGCTCAATTCCTACGTTGGACAGAGTGGCGATCAAGCCTCGAACGAACTTACTTCCGCTGGTTTTAAGGTCAAGTCCACCTTCGGATATAGCGAGAGCATTCCGGCAGGTAACGTGATTTCTCAAACTCCAGCAGGCGGAGCTCCAATTCCAGTTGGTTCAACCGTCGCGATTATCGTCTCCCAAGGTTCGGGGACAGTCTTCATTCCAAATCTCTATAGCCTCACGCAACTGGCTGCTACAACTGCACTCGAGAATCTGCA
>DAINQZ010000009.1:11979-27150 GCA_036742235.1 Candidatus Nanopelagicaceae bacterium
TGGCTCCTTCTTGAACCAACAGCTGGCCAGGGACAATCCTTGGTAAAGAAACTTGATGATCTAACAAAGTACTTCGATGCACTTGAGTGGCATCCAAAGGTCGGTGTTTGTCTTGATACCTGCCACGTCTTCGCTGCTGGTCATGACATTGCAACAAAGGGTGGAATGACCAAGACGCTAGATCTCCTCGTCGAAATCGTCGGCATCGAACGGATTCAATTGATCCACGCAAATGACTCGATGGATATCTGTGGTGCTCTCAAAGATCGCCATCAAAATATTGGAAAGGGCGAAATTGGCGAGAAGCCATTTGCCGAACTCCTTGCCCATCCTGCAGTAGCGAATGCACCCTTAATTTTAGAGACACCTGGCATGGAACCTGAGCACGGTGGCGAGATAGCACTACTCAAAAAAATGCGAGCAAAAGTCGCATGACCGGTGGTCGCAATAAATATCTAATCACCTCACTCGTCTTGATGGTGACAGCCATTTGGGGTGGTTCATTTGTAGTGATGAAAAATACGCTCGCCCGGATTGATGTGAACTCTTTCCTTGGTTGGCGCTTTATGATCGCCACAATTCTCTTAATCGCAATGCGACCTCAGACTCTTAAGCAGTTCAATAAGAAGTTCCTACTTAAAGGCGTTGTCGTTGGCTCGCTTTTAGGCAGCGGCTATATTTTTCAGACCTATGGACTGACGCAGACCACTGTGGCCAAGACTGGATTTATTACCGGTCTATACGCAATCTTCACTCCACTGTTTGCCGCTGGGCTCTTCAAGAAGCAGGTCTCAAAGGTTCAATGGGTGGCAACAGCTCTCGCTTTTGCAGGTTTGGCGATGCTCTCCTTCAAAGGGCTCTCGCTCGGTGTCGGTGAGTCACTCGTCCTTGTAAGCGCACTTCTCTTCGCTGGCCACATCATCGCACTCGGTGAGTGGAGTTCAGGTATGGATACCTATGCACTCACAGTCGTTCAGATGGCCACAGTAAGTGCCATCAGCTTCATTGCCAGCCTTTCAACGAAGACCGAGGCACCTCATGATGCTGGCGTTTGGAAGGCGATCCTCTTTACCGCGATCTTTGCAAGTGCATTCGCATTCCTCATTCAGACCTGGACCCAATCCTTTATGGCGCCAACCGCGATCGGAATTCTGCTCACCATGGAGTACATCTTTGCGGCTATCTTCGGCGTGATCTTCGGCCACGAACACCTTGCGCTACGCACTCTGATTGGTGGATCACTGGTGATTGTCGCCTTGGTAGTTATTATTCGATCAGAGGAACCAGCGACGGAGGTGCCAGCATGATCGATCTACGCTCTGACACAGTAACCAGGCCTTCTACCGGAATGCGTGAAGCGATCGCTGCTGCACCTGTCGGCGATGATGTCTACGGCGATGATCCAACTGTCAATGCTCTGCAGGAGCGAGTTGCCCGGCTCTTCGGAAAAGAGGCAGGACTCTTTACTCCAACCGGGTCTCTCAGCAATCAATTAGCGATCCGCACCTTGGTGAAGCCAGGTGAAGAACTCCTTACTGAAACACAATCACATATTGTTCGTGCCGAACTTGGCGCCGGTGCGGTCTTCAGCGGAATTACGACCCGAACCTGGCCTTCTCCTCACGGAATTCTTGACGCCTCTGCCCCGCTCGAGATTGCATCACCAAATGCTGGTGCCTACTTAGTTTCCACCACTGCCATCGCGGTAGAGAACACCCATAATTTTGGCGGTGGCACAGTTCAGCCGATCGGCGAGATTGCCAAACTTCGAAACGAATCCCAGAAGATGGGACTGACCATGCACCTCGATGGCGCTCGTATTTGGAATGCCCACATCGCTTCCGGAACCTCATTCGCAGAGTTTGCATCGCATTTCGATACCGTCAGTGTCTGCTTCTCGAAAGGCCTTGGCGCACCAGTTGGTTCGATGATGCTCAGCACTAAAGATCGAATCGTCGAGGCACAACGTTGGCGCAAGCGCTATGGCGCAGGAATGCGACAGATTGGTATCTTGGCCGCGGCCGTCGACTACGCCCTCACCCACAATATTGAGCGCTTATCTGAAGATCACCGTCGAGCAAAAGTTATCGCAAGTGCTTGCGCTGAAGTATCTTCGATCTTCATTGACCCAAGTTTCACACATACAAATATCGTTGCGATCGATGTCAGCAAGTCTTCAAAGAGCGCAGGCGATCTCGTTGCAGAGTTGGCCGAGCACGGCATTCTCGCTGGGGCGATGGGGTCAAAGCTATTAAGACTTGTCACTCATATGGATTTTGATGATGCTCAGCTTGAACAAGTATTGAAGGTCTTGCCTGATTTACTCAAGCGCTCCCTCGTGGCGTAACAAGAACTCTTTCGTCTCAACGCCATAGCCGTAATTTCCAATCGCACCATCGCTCTTCACAATTCGATGGCACGGAATAATCGGGGCGATGAGGTTCCTTCCGCAGGCGGTTCCAACTGCACGAACGGCAGCAGGTGATCCAATCTTCTTTGCAAGGTCCGCGTAACTCCATGTCTTGCCAGCAGGAACTTTTCGCAGTGACTTCCAGACGCTCTGTAAGAACTCCGAGCCTGGTTGGCGGACGGTGATGCCATTGATTGCATTGAGATCGCCATCAAAGTAATCGGTAATCAGATCCGTAATGACCGGAATCTTCTTGACATCCTTTAACCCGAGTGAGAACTCTGTGTCATCCATACGCTCGAGCAGCGAGGCGAAGTTACGAAACCCAGCAGCCAAGAGAACATGTTCCCTAGAGATCAGATAGAGCGTCCCTGCGGGAGTCTTCATAGTTGATTGAGCGAGCACGGCAATACTTTAGACCTGAAGAGATAGAGAGGGGTAGGGCCTAACGATCGCGGAGCATCTCGGCTACCAAGAAGGCGAGCTCGAGTGATTGCGTGTGATTGAGGCGTGGATCGCAGGCCGATTCATAACGATCGGCCAAATCTGCCTCGGAGATCTGTTCTCCGCCGCCAAGACATTCGGTGACATCATCGCCGGTGAGCTCGATATGAACTCCACCTGGATGGGTACCGATCGCCTTATGGGATTCGAAGAATCCTCGGACCTCGTCCATGACATCATCAAAACGACGAGTCTTGTAGCCGGTTGATGTTTCAAAGGTATTTCCGTGCATTGGATCGCAGACCCACAAGACCTTTGCGCCGGAGTCCGTTACCGCCTTCAAGAGTGGTGGCAACTTCTCGCGAATCTGACCTGCGCCCATACGAGTGATGAAGGTAAGTCGACCAGGTTCATTCGTGGGATTGAGTTTTGCAATCATCGCAAGGGCATCTTCTGGAGTTGTCTTAGGTCCGAGCTTGATGCCGATTGGATTCTGGATCTTTGATGCGAAGTCTATATGCGCGCCATCCATCTGACGCGTGCGCTCACCAATCCACAAGAAGTGCGCAGAGACATCGTAAGGAAGGTTGGTGCGGGAGTCGATGCGAGTTAATGGGCGTTCGTATTCGAGAATGAGTGCCTCATGACTTGAATAGAAATCTACAGATTTGAATGACTCTGGATCAACGCCAGCAGATTCCATGAATGCAAGGGCGCGACTAATCTCATTGGCCATCTCCTCATAACGAGCACCAAAGCGTGGATCATTTGCGAAGCCTTTATTCCAGGTATGAACCTGACGAAGATCTGCGAAACCACCTTGAGTAAATGCTCGAACGAGATTGAGTGTGGCCGACGATGTGTTGTAGACTTGAACCAGGCGCTCGGGGTTTGGCGTACGTGCTTCAAGTGTGAATTCAAGATCGTTAACTGCATCGCCTCGATAAGCAGGGAGCGTGACGCCATCGCGCGTCTCGTCGTTATTGCTTCGTGGCTTTGCGAATTGACCGGCCATGCGACCAACTTTGATGACTGGCAGACTTGCGAAGTATTGAAGAACGGCAGCCATCTGCAAGATCGTCTTGATGCGATTTCGGATCGAATCAGCGGTAGCCGCAACAAATGTCTCGGCGCAATCTCCGCCTTGTAACCAGAATGCCTTGCCCTCTTGAGCCGCAGCGATTCGAACTTTGAGGTTGTCACATTCTCCTGCGAAGACAAGTGGTGGCAGCTTCGAGAGCGTCGCAACCGCTGCCTTTACGGCATCGCCCTCTACTCCCCCAGGCCATTGTGGTTGCTGAGCAGCAACTAGCCCAGGGGTGAAGAGGTTATCTAATGTCGTCATGATGTAATCGTACGGAACTCTGCTCGGCTCGCGCCGGGCAATTATCCGAAGAAGACCTCGGCTTCTGCGTAGAGCGCAGGCTGAACGAGCTTCAACTCATTTGTCGCTGATGCGAGTGGGACTCGAGCGATATCTGTGCCATGGAGAGCCATCATCTTGCCGAAATCACCCTCGTGAATCGCAGTGATCGCCTGAAGGCCAAAGCGAGTTGAGAGGACGCGGTCAAAGGCAGTTGGTGTGCCACCACGTTGGATGTGACCCAGAACGGTGCAACGAGTCTCATATTTTGTGCGTTCAGTGATTTCAGCTGCGAGCCAATCACCAATACCAGATAACTTCACGTGTCCGAATGCATCCAGGCTCTGATCCTTGATGACCATATCGCCATCTTGCGGAATCGCACCTTCTGCAATCACAATGATGGGAGCGCGGTTCGCCTTAAAGGAAGAGTGAACATATTCGCAGACCTTCTCGACCGAGAACTTCACTTCTGGAATGAGCACTGCAGCACCACTGCTGGCAATACCTGAGTGGAGCGCAATCCAGCCAGCATGTCGGCCCATGACCTCAACCACGATTGGACGATGGTGGGATTCTGCAGTCGTGTGCAGGCGGTCAATCGCTTCGACGGCGATATTTACAGCGGTATCAAATCCGAAGGTGTAATCGGTGTTATTGAGATCGTTATCAATTGTCTTTGGAACGCCAATGACCTTGACTCCAAGTGCATCAAGCTTGGTTGCGACACCGAGGGTATCCTCTCCGCCGATTGCGATAAGTGCATCGATGCCAAACTTTGTAAGGTTCTCTTTAATCTTCTCTACGCCACCATCAATTTTAAATGGGTTGGTGCGCGATGAACCGAGGATGGTTCCACCCTTTGGCAAGATATCGCGGACGGTCTCAAGATTGAGCTCCATAGTGAGGCCCTCGAGTGGACCCTTCCAGCCATCACGGAATCCGACGAAGTCATAGCCGTACTCTTTAACGCCTTTGGTCACTGCCGCACGAATTACGCCATTAAGTCCTGGGCAGTCTCCGCCACCAGTAAGAACACCAATACGCATGAAAATCTCCAAATAAGGTCTGATAAATGTCTGCTCAGATGCGAGCAAGATGGTCAACGTTGACGAAATAAGTCTACCCTTGCCCCATGCCATTAGTCGCCGGTGTCGATAGTTCGACTCAATCTGTAAAAGTTGTCATTCGGGATGCAGAGAGTGGGCGCCTCGTTCGAGAAGGTCGCGCAGCTCACCCCGCCGGGACCGAAGTCCACCCCGATTCATGGTGGGCCGCACTTCAGGAGGCGATCGCCGCTGCCGGCGGCCTCGATGATGTAGCCGCTATCTCGATTGGTGGACAGCAGCACGGGATGGTCGCCCTCGACCAATCTGGCTCAGTATTTCGTCCAGCACTACTCTGGAATGACACGCGATCAGCAGACGCAGCGGCCGCAATCAACAATGAATTTCCAGATATCGCAGCGCGAACCGGCTCTGCCCTCGTCGCATCCTTTACCGGAAGCAAAGTTCGATGGCTCGCAGATGCCGAACCAGAGAACGCCGCAAAGGTTGCAGCGATCTGCCTTCCCCATGATTGGCTCTCATGGAAGTTAAGTGGCAAGAAAGAGTTATCAGATATCTTCACCGATCGAAGCGATGCTTCCGGTACCGGGTATTTCAATTCAGTGACATCTGAGTACGACCGCGAGTTATTCGCTGCGATGTTGCGATCAGATACCAATGTCATCTTGCCGAAAATCATTTCAAGTAATGCCTGGGGCGCTACAACTTCAACAGGCGTAAAAATCGGAGCAGGTGCAGGTGATAATGCTGGCGCTGCCTTTGGGCTGCAAGCCGAACCCGGTGATGTCATCGTCTCACTCGGCACAAGTGGCACCGCCTTTGCAGTCTCTGATACATCCACTCATGATGCAAGTGGTGAGGTTGCAGGATTTGCCGACGTCACCGGTCGCTTCCTTCCGCTCGTTTGCACACTTAACGCCGCCCGGATTTTAGATGCGGCAACTCAGATTCTTGGTTGCACTCATGATGAACTTGGTGAACTCGCACTTGCTGCGCCCGCGGGTGCACATGGGCTTACCTTGCTTCCTTACTTTGAAGGCGAACGCACGCCAAACCGACCAGATGCCACCGGCACTTTGACTGGCATTACGCTCGAGAATTCTAACCGGAACGATATTGCTCGCGCTTATATTGAAGGAATGCTCTGCGGATTGGTTGATGCGACAAACTCACTCGCTCAGAGGGGTGTCGCGGTTAATCGCATTCTCTTGATCGGTGGCGCAGCAAAGAACCCAGCGATCGGTGAGATTGCTGCGGCGCTCTTTGGTCGTGAAGTTCTTATTCCACCTGCAGGTGAATATGTAGCAAATGGCGCAGCTAGACAAGCGGCGTGGGCGCTACTTGGGGGCGCACAAGCACCAGATTGGGATTTAGGCGAAGTGAAGAGTGTGAGTGCAAAGCCAACACCAGAAGTTCTTGTGCGATATCTCCAACTGAAGGATCGAACAACTACCTGGTAACGATTTCGCCTTTTCCGACGACAACGATTCCACTTGGCGAGATTGTGTAGCGCTCGCGGTCACGATCGAGATCGACGCCGATTTGTGCGCCAGGCTCGATAACGACATTCTTATCGAGAATCGCATTGCGAACGATTGCGCCCTTACCGACTCGAACAGATGGCATTAATACTGCGCCTTGAACGATTGCATGATCCCCTACATGGACATCAAAGGAGGCAACGCTTCGTTCCATTCGGCCGCCAGCGATAATGGATCCAGCACCGACGATCGAATCAACGGCAGAGCCATTCTCGGAGAATTTTGCAGGTGGTAGTGATGGTGGATTGGTGAGCAGCGGCCATTCGCGGTTGTAAAGATTAAAGATTGGATGGATCGAGACCAGGTCCATATGTGCGTCGTAGTAAGCATCGATGCTACCTACATCTCGCCAATATCCCTTATCGCGTTCGGTCTCTCCCGGAACATGATTATTGGCAAAGTCGTAGGCAAAGGCGCGGCCTTGCGCGGTTAACATCGGAATGATGTTGCCACCTAAATCATGTCGACTTGCAAGGTCGTCAGCATCTGCAAGCAGTGCCTCTTCCATGACATCACGCTTAAAGATGTAGTTACCCATCGAGACCAAGGTGTAATCAGGATTTCCTGGCATCGCCGGAGGATTCACTGGCTTCTCATGGAAGGCCTTGATCGTAATTCCATCATCGGCCAACTCGA
The DNA here is from genome assembly GCA_036742235.1 of Candidatus Nanopelagicaceae bacterium. Classification (GTDB taxonomy): domain Bacteria; phylum Actinomycetota; class Actinomycetes; order Nanopelagicales; family Nanopelagicaceae; genus PALSA-747. The sequence continues at coordinate 19,441 of DAINQZ010000009.1, forward strand.
TGCAACCAAACTCTGACGCTTCGGATCGCTTCACTCGAATCGCAGCGACTGTGACGCCTGCGCCGGTTTCGAGATGGAAATCAAACATCTGTTCTGGGTCCATGCGATAGACGTGATCAGCACCGAAGACGAGGATATGGCGAGGATCTTCATCGTGAATCAGATTAAAGTTTTGCAAGATTGCATCAGCCGATCCGGTGTACCAACGTGGACCGAGGCGCTGCTGAGCTGGAACAGGAGTGATGTAATTTCCAAGCAAGGTCGACATCCGCCAGGTTGTGGTGATGTGACGGTCGAGCGAGTGAGATTTATATTGAGTCAGAACCGCGATCTTGCGTAGATCTGCATTCACTAAGTTTGAAAGAACAAAATCCACAAGACGATAAGCCCCGCCAAATGGAACTGCTGGCTTTGCGCGATCTGCAGTAAGAGGCATTAACCGCTTTCCCTCACCACCGGCGAGCACGATTCCTAGTGGGACTTCGCGTCGGCTCATGGCTTAACGATACCCTTAGCGCCTACGTTCAGGAAGGTGCATTGTGAAGATTGGCTTGATCACCAAAGAGTGGCCACCTCATGTCTACGGTGGCGCAGGTGTTCATGCCTTACAGCTCACCCAAGCACTCCGATCCAAGATCGAAGTCGATGTGCATACCTTTGGCAAGAACGGTGATGCGGCGCCAACTGATGCGACCAACCATCCACTCTCAGATTCATTTGCTTCTCTCAATCCTGCTCTAGCAGCGCTCAGCACCGATATTGAAATTGCTCATGCGGTCGATGGGGTTGATCTTCTTCATTCACATACCTGGTACGCCAATATGGGCGGTCATCTTGGTGGCCTGCTTCACGGTGTCCCTCATGTGATCACAGCCCATTCACTCGAACCAGATCGTCCATGGAAGGCTGAGCAACTTGGCGGTGGATATGCAATCTCCTCATGGGCCGAGAAGAACGCTTATGAGAACGCTGATGCGATCATTGCAGTGAGTAATGGCATGCGAACCGATGTCCTTAAGGCTTATCCCGATCTCGATCCCGCGAAGGTCCATGTCATTCTCAATGGCGTTGATACAGAGGCTTTCGCTCCAACTACAGATCCCGCAATTGCAAACCATTATGGAATCACCGGACGCTACGCGATCTTTATCGGGCGAATCACTCGTCAGAAGGGCTTGGCCCACTTACTTCGTGCCTGGCGCGAGGTAAATCCAGATGTTGGTCTCGTTCTCGCCGCCGGAAACGCTGATGAACCAGGTATTGGCCGCGAAATCCAAGAGTTGATCGAGGGCCTACAGAAAGAGCGCGCGAATATTTGGTGGATTCAAGAGCGCCTGAGCCTTGACCACATGAAGGTGCTTCTCACTGGAGCCGACCTCTTCCTCTGTCCATCGATCTATGAGCCACTAGGAATCGTGAACCTTGAGGCGATGGCATGTGAGACCGCAGTGCTCGCTTCTCGCGTCGGCGGAATTCCAGAAGTCGTTCAGGATGGAATTACCGGTCAGCTCGTTGATTACAACGGTGATGGTCCCGCCTTCGAAACAGCTTTCGCTCGTGCTGCCAACGAGTTGTTAGCCCAACCGGGCAAGCTCAAGGAGTTCGGTATTGCAGGTCGCAAGCGGGCGATCGCAGATTTCTCGTGGGACGCTATCGCTGATCAAACTATCGCTCTCTACTCACGAGTGATCGCGTCGAGGAAGAAGTGAGCCGCAAGAATTGGTTTCTCTTCATCACTATCGGCCTTCTATGGGGCGTTCCATACCTTCTTCTTAAGGTCTCGGTAGCAGAACTCTCAGTTCCTGTGATTGTCTGTAGCAGAACCTTCATCGGCGCCCTCGTCCTTCTACCCATTGCGATCTACCAGAAGAATCTCATTCCTGCCCTCAAGAAATTCCACTATGTGCTTCTCTATGCAATCTTGGAGATGTTCCTCCCATGGCTGCTGATCACATCTGCGGAACGAAAGGTCACCTCTGGACTTGCAGGATTGCTTGTTGCAACGGTTCCAATCTGGGCATCAATTCTCGCCTCTATCAACGGAGATAAAACTGTTTGGCATTCAAAGCGGCTTGCCGGAATGGTGGTTGGCTTTATTGGAGTGCTCTTAGTTGTTGGTATTGAGAGCATAAGGTCGAACCAGAATCCACTTGCGATCGGCATGATCCTGCTCGCATCACTTTCTTACGCGACTGCTGTAACAACCGTTACGACGAAGATTCCAGAGGTAAATCCCATCGCGATCAACGGAGTGGCGATGGCTACTACCGCTCTCTTCTATCTGCCATTTGCGCTCCTCGCTCTCCCCCATCATCTGCCGAGCGGAAAGGTTGTTGCTGCCCAATTTGCACTTGGTCTATTCCCGACCGCCCTTGCCTTCATTCTCTTCTTTATGCTCTTAGCCGATATCGGATCGGCCCGAGCATCACTTGTTACATACCTCAATACGGCATTTGCAATCGTGCTGGGCGTGATTGTCTTAGGCGAGCCGCTTACTCTTGGAATCGTCCTTGGATTACCGCTCGTCTTAATCGGCTCTTACTTCGCTGGTCGAAAGTCAGTTACTCAGTAAATCCCATTCGGGCGAGGGCTTTCGGATCGCGCTGCCACTCTTTCGATACCTTCACATGCAACCCTAGGAAGGCTTTGCCACCTAAGAAATTTTCAATGCTCCCGCGGGCGGTTGTTCCGATCGCCTTGAGGCGCGAACCCTGTGGTCCGATAATGATCGACTTCTGACTATCACGCTCTACATGAAGCGTTGCATGAATATCGAAGAAGTTCTTACCTTCCCGCTTTGAGAATTCATCGATCGTGATCATCACTGAGTGCGGAAGCTCTTCGTAGAGATCCTCAATCGCCGCTTCACGAATCAACTCGGTGATCGTGAGTTCAGCTGCTTGATCTGTCGAAATATCTTCCGGGTAGAGCGATGGCGAAATTGGGAGTGCAGAAGATAGCAGCTCCATCAATAGCTCGGTCTGCTCTTCGCGCTTTGCTGATACCGGTACGACTTCTCGAATAGTGAGGTTATTTCGCTCAATAAACTCTGAGACTTCAACTAATTTTGCGATCAATATTTCGGGCTTTGTGGCTCGATCGACTTTAGTGACCGCAATAAAGATGTTGCGAATATGCCCCAATTGCTTCACGATGAACTCGTCGCCAGCTCCAATCGCTTCATCAACTGGCAAGCAAATGAGGGCTGCATCAACTGACTCAAGATTTTCGGCAACCATTGCATTGAGTCGTGTACCAAGCAGAGTCTTAGGTTTGTGGACCCCTGGGGTATCTACCAAGATCATCTGATAATCAGGCTTGGAGATAATTCCACGAATCGGATTCCTCGTTGTATTGGGGTGATGAGAAGTAATAACGATCTTCTTCCCCACGAGCGCATTGACCAAGGTGGACTTGCCGACATTGGGACGCCCAATGACAGCGACAAATCCAGATCTATGGTCACTCATTGGAGAATCATCTCACTATAACGGCGACACCAACTCCATAATCTCATCGACCGAGGAGACAAGTTCAGCGCGACGTTCATTGATGAGTCGATGACAGCCCTCGCTAGTAGGCGTATTGATAGGCCCTGGAATCGCCATCACTGGACGTAAGAGCTCTGCGGCATCGCGGGCGGTTCGAAGTGAACCGCTTCGATGGGCTGCCTCTACAACGAGCAATCCACGAGAGAGCGCTGCGATCAACCGATTTCGAATAAGGAATCGATGAGGAACTGCAGGCACCGTTGGTAAGACTTCTGAGAGAAGGAGTCCATGGGTCGCTATTTCAGTGAAGAGGCGATCGTTTCCCGATGGAAAGATACTTCGCACTCCCCCACCTAAAACGGCGACGGTTTCACCTTCAACCGCAAGTGCTCCCCTATGAGCAGCACTATCGATCCCATAGGCGCCACCGCTAACAATCGCCCACCCGCGATCACAGAGTGATGCTGCGAACTCACTAGCGATTCTTGATCCGTAATGTGTTGGATTGCGGGTCCCTACGATCCCGATGCTCTGATTTAAGGTCGGGAGAATCTCTCGCTCGCCAAGGCCAATGAGTGCAAAGGGCGGCGCAATCAAATCGTTGAGCGCAACCGGCCAATCCTCCGATGATGGTGTTAAGAGAAACCCTTCTTGCAGAGTGTCAATCAACTCTTCAGAATGTACAGAACGTATTCGATCGCCAATCTTCTCCCCAGAGTGACGTCCGCCCTGATAAAAATTTCCTTGTAGTCGCTCGACCACTTCTTCCGCCCCGTATTGCAGTACCTCGTTCGTCCAATACTTTGAATTTCCTTCAATCGCTGAAATTAGAATTAATCGAGCCTGCTCATCATCTGTCATAGGAAGGTCCCTTCGCGCATAGTGAAGGCTGCTTCGACATCCTCGCGGCTTGGAATAGTTCGACCTGTCCGATCTGCGAGTGACCAGGCAACACGTAAGACCTTATGAAATCCTCGAGCGCTCAGCCGTTCCGAATCTAGCTCGGCATGCAGAAGTGCCATCCCGTCACGCGCCGCCTTGAAGCGACCTCGCAATTCACTCGATGGAATCTGCGAGTTAATAGACCACCGCTCGCCTTTGAAGCGTTCTGCCGCAACGCCTCGTGCTGCTATCACGCGCTCTTTTACGCAAGCGCTCGATTCACCGAGTAGCTCTGATGCCATCTCTACCCGGGTAGGCGCCTCCACAAATGCTCGGATATCGATGCGATCGAGTAACGGTCCAGATAATTTCTTCAAGTAATTACGGATCTGCATCGATGAACACGTGCACGCTCGGCCGCGACCATTAAATCGCCCACAAGGACATGGGTTCGCCGCCAAGACCAAGAGAAAATTCGCGGGGTATGTCACCGTATTCACAGCCCTAGAGATTGTGACCTGTCCCGATTCGAGTGGTTGGCGCAATGAATCAAGAACGCCAGATGCGCATTCTGGGGCTTCATCTATAAACAAGACACCTGCATGAGCAAGCGAAACGGCACCAGGCTTCACCGCATGCGAACCTCCCCCGACCATGGCTGTCGTTGTCGTTGTGTGATGAGGCGCAACGAAGGGTGGTGTTCTCGTAAGAACTCCTCGCTGATTAAGTGAGCCAGCAACGGAGTGGATTGCACTCACCTCGAGCGACTCTTGTGCGCTTAGAGTCGGCAGGATTGTTGGGATTCGCTCTGCGAGCATCGTCTTGCCTGTTCCTGGTGGACCAATCAGAAGAAGGTGATGGCCACCGATAGCCGAGATCTCTAACGCCTTGCGCGCAGGCAACTGTCCCACGACATCGATTAAGTCGAGATAGTCACTGCTCTCAATGTGATCATCTACTCCCGCCTGATCTGGAATCTGACCGCGAGTAAAGAACTCTACGATCTCAAGCAGGCTATTGAACGCAATAATCTCAAAGCCAGGAACAGCCTTCGCCTCATTGAGATTAGCCATTGGAACAATCGCCGAGGATGCGTTAAAAGACAGTGCAGCGATGAGTGTAGGCAAGACACCACGTACAAATTTCAACGAACCGTCGAGCCCCAATTCACCGAGTATGACCTGTGATTCCGATGGTGGGTTTGGAATAACACCTTGTGCGACAAGTAAACCAATGGCAATTGGTACGTCGTAATGCGACCCGCTCTTAGGAAGCCACGCTGGTGATAACGAGATCGTCACCTTCTTATTTGGCCACGGTAATCCACTATTGAGAAAGGCAGAACGTAATCGCTCCCGCGACTCTGAGAGAGCAGCATCTGGAAGGCCCAACAAGGAGTAGCCGGGTAACCCCTCCGAAATATCCACTTCTACTTCGATGAGATGGCCGACGAGTCCGACTAGTGCGATCGTATGAACTCTCGCTAGGGTCATTAAAGGACGCCCTCGCGATAATCAATCTCATTGCGCCCATCGAGCGAGTAGAGAACTCCTGCGCAATCGATCCGAAATGGTTTGCCAAATGCGCTGTGGGTGACGAGCCATGCCAACGCTAAACGCTGCAACCGCTGGGCCTTCACTGCATTGACAGCCTCAAGCGGGTCACCAAATTTTCGTGAGCTTCTGCTCTTTACCTCAACAAAGATGATCTCGCCATTTGGTGATTGAGCTACCAGGTCAATCTCACCCTCTTTGATTCGCCAGTTTCGATCAAGGATTGTGCATCCTCTTTGCTGAAGGTATTTCATCACATCATCTTCACCACGTGCACCAAGTGCCTGATTCTTCATAGTGGCGAGGGTAGGAGATGCCTCGCGAATTAATGGAGTGAGAGCGAATAGGTGTGGAAATTACCGATCTGTTGAAAGAAGATCTGCCACATTCGCAAAACTCTTTCGATGGATCGGAGTTACGCCCAATGTACGGATCGCTTCCATATGAGTAGCAGCGCTATAGCCCTTATGTGATGCGAAGCCATAACCTGGATATACGAGATCCATCTTTGCCATGATGCGATCTCGATAGACCTTGGCAATGATCGAGGCGGCGCTAATGGTGATTGCGACCTGATCGCCTTTCCAGACTCCAAGAGTTGGCATCGCCATTCCTTCAATGGCATACCCATCGGTGAGGACATAATCGGGTGTGACCTCAAGTGCACTTACTGCGCGGCGGAAACCTTCTAGATTGGATTTATGAAGTCCATCGCGATCGATCTCATCACTGCTGATCTCAATAATAGAGAGTGCTAGCGATTCAGAGACGATGACGTCATATAGCGTCTCACGCTTCTTAGAAGTGAGTTCTTTAGAGTCACGCACTTCTGCCAGAGCTGGCGAGAATGGATCTTTGAGAATTAACGCCACGACTACGAGTGGACCAGCACACGGCCCTCGACCAGCCTCATCCACACCAGCAATTGCGCTCATCCCTGCATCGCGGAGAGTCTGCTCAATCGCTCTCATGGGATTACTTCTTTACAGCTACCTTAGATAGGTCGTGACCTACAGATAAGAACTTCACATCTTTAGGTGGCCAGACAGTTGCGAAGGCTCGTCCAACAACATCATTAAGCGGAACCATGCCATGATGAATATCGTCGGTATGGAAACGTGAATCAGCTGAGGCACCACGATGGTCGCCCATCACCCAGATAAAGCCCTTGGGGACTTTCACAGTAAAGGTCGAATCACTCGGCTTATTGCCAGCAAAAATATATGGCTCGGTCACTGCAGTGCCATTTACAGTTATTCGGCCGACTTTGTCGCAGCAGATAACGGTGTCACCACCGACGCCAATTACGCGCTTAATCAGATACTGCTTTGCAGGATCAGGAAGAATTCCAACGGTAACGAGCGCATTCTTCAGTGCGACAACAGGCTTAGAGCCGGTCTCACCAGGTGCTTGCCCAAGCCAATTTGCAGGATCTTTAAAGACGACGACTTCGCCTCTCTTGATATCCGAGAAGTAATTAGCCAACTTATTGACGGCGATACGATCGCCAACTTTCAAGGTGTTCTCCATGGATCCCGATGGAATATAGAAGAAATGAACAAGAAAAGTCTTTACAAAGATTGAGACGATAAGTGCCGCAACAATAATGATCGGGACTTCGCGAAGTAATGAGCCCTTCTTAGGAAGGCGCATGAAGAAGTTTCTTAAGCTTCTGGAGATGCTTCAGGTGCTGCTTCTGCAACAACGTCAGCGACTGGAGCTTCTTCAACTGCTGGTGTCTCGACTACTGCTTCGACAACCGGAGCTTCAACTACTGCTTCGAC
>DAINQZ010000009.1:27250-32858 GCA_036742235.1 Candidatus Nanopelagicaceae bacterium
ACTACTGCTTCGACAACCGGAGCTTCAACTACTGCTTCGACCGGAGTCTCGACCACTGGAGTCTCGACAACTGCTTCGACCACTGGAGCTTCGATCACATCTTCAACGATAAATGAGCCGCCGATACCGCGCTTCTCTTTGATCTTTGCTGCCTTACCGCGAAGATCGCGGAGGTAGTAAAGCTTTGCGCGACGGACATCACCGCGGCGAACCATCTCGTACTTTTCAATAACAGGTGTGTGTACTGGGAAGGTACGTTCTACACCGACACCGTAGGCAAGCTTGCGGATGGTGAAGGTCTCGCGGACGCCAGAACCCTGACGGCGGATAACGATTCCCTGGAAGAGCTGAATACGGCTCTTGTTGCCCTCAATAACGCGAACGTGGATCTTGATCTCATCTCCTGGGCGGAAGTTAACAACATCCTTGCGGAGTGAAGCAGCATCGACTGCGTCTAACACGTTCATCTGTGGGTCCTAACGTTTTCGTCAATATTTAAGTCGCAGGTCTGCCTGCGAAGGCCCAATCCTGCCACATGCGGGGCAGATCACCCAATTCGGGCGGTGAGCTCCCTATGCAGGGCTGGCCCAGCGGCGATCACCATCGCCTCCCCGGCTGCTCCCCCGTTGCGCCCGGTCACCAGCGCACCTGCCTCTCGGGCGATCAGGCCTCCAGCCGCGAGGTCCCACTCCTTCAAGTCAATCTCAAAGTATCCATCCACAGCACCCATTGCTACCTGGCAGAGGTCGACCGCCGCAGCTCCAGCCCGACGAATATCTCGGATGTGAGGAATCAAATTCTTAGCAAACTCAGCCTGACCGATTCGCTTCTCCAGCGAGTACGAGAATCCAGTAGCGATGAGGGCCCGATCGAGTGTGATCGGGTCATTGCAGGCAATCGGATTGCCATTCCAGGTGGCACCGCCACCTCGGACCGCTGTCCACAGTGAGTTGATGGTTGGGGCACAGACAACTCCAACGAGAACTCCCTGCTCATCCTTGGCTGCAACTGAAACGTTCCAAGCTGGAAGGCCATAGAAATAATTGACGGTACCGTCGAGTGGGTCGATTACCCATGTGATCCCAGAAGTGGATTCTCGAGCCGCGCCCTCTTCACCGATGATGCCATCGCCGGGCCGGGCCGCCAAGATTGCCTCAACGATCAACTTCTCGCTGGCGTGGTCCATCTGGGTTGCAAAATCAACGGCCGAACTCTTCTGATTAATCTCAAAGTTAGAAGGCCGAGTTGATAAGAGGGTTGCAGCCTGAGTTGCAACATCGACTGCCAGCTTTAACAGATCTGCCGACTGATCTCCATTGTTAACCATACGACAGATCTTAGCGGTGCTGGGCTGCCCGCAGGTGAATCGCTATCCTAGGGACATGACAGATCTGCGGTTAGTTGGACGATCAGAAGATGGCACTGAGCTCGAGCTCACCGATCAAGATGGCGCCACCTACAACCTTCGGATCAGCGATCAACTCCGCGCCACCATCAATCAACCTCGACTTGTTGCAGTGCAGAGCACAGAAGAAGTCACACTTACATCGGTCAAAGAGATTCAATCTCGTCTTCGTGGCGGCGAGTCGGCAGAATCTATCGCGCGTTCTACCGAATGGGCAATGGAGAAGATCGAAAAGTTCTCTGGACCAATCATGCAGGAGCGTGCTTTCCTTATCGGTCACGCACTACAAACTGCACTGCGTCGCGATCCACATTCCCCAACCTTGATGGCAGCAACGATCGCCCAACTCTCACCACGTGGCGTCGATATGCAGTTAGTCGAGTGGAATACCTGGCGCCGTGAAGATGGTCTCTGGAACATCATCCTCTCGTACCCAATCGCTACTGGATCAGGTGAAGCGAACTGGACCTTCGATCCGCAGAACCGCACATTGGTAAGTGAAGATGATGGCGCACGTTGGATCAGTGGCGAAGAGAAGCCAGCTCGTCCTGCTACTCCCACGCATGGCATGGTCTTTCCGGCCGAGGGTTCAGCAAATAATCCAGCACCGCGACTCGTTGCGGTAAAGCCAGAAGAACCAATTCGAATTTCAACAACACCAGTTGCAGAAGCACCACAACCTCCCGCAGATCAGGTGCGTGAAGAAGTCGAACCTGAGGCGAAGCGAGATGGCATCACCAAGCGCATTCGCATTCCATCATGGGATGACATCATGTTCGGTAAGAAAGAAGAGGGATCAGAACCTCGTCCTGAGTAAAGCCGCCGTGGTGTCCCACCATGAGACTTTCTTTTTCGGCAATCGCTGGGTCTAAGAGCAACAATTGCTCGCGTGGAACCGCAACGATATCTCCCATACGATCTAAGGCATCCGCTGTCATATCGCCAAAGAGCTTTGCTGCATCTGCCTTCGTGAAGATCTCTGCCCGCTCACCAAAATAACTGCGCCAGGTCTGTGCAACATCATCGGTTGCACCTTCACGGGTATAGATATGGCGAGCACGAGCCTCGCCGCCAATGAGTGTGACACCTTCAAGAAGTGGGTTATCAGCGCCAAGGATTATCTTCTCACCAGCATTGATCATCCCGTGATCTGCAGTGAGATAGATCTGAACGCCTTTTGGCAATTTCTCGATTAGCAAAGTGAGTAACTGTGCGACAGTTCCGAGTGCAGCTAGCCACTTCTCTGATCCCACACCGCTGCTGTGGCCTGCCACATCGAGCACATTGAGATAGATATATGAGAAGGAATTCTCGCGAGCGTGTGCAACCTTCGCCTTATCGACGATATCGGTAACATAATTTGCACCAAGATAATCTGCGCCGCGCATCCCGGCGCGAGTGAAGCCGCTACCTTCATAACGCTTCTCGGCAATATGTGAGACCTGTAATCCATGTGCAACTGCGCGCTCATACATCGTCGGAATTCGCTGCCACATTAATGGATCAACTCGCTCATCCCATTTCAGTGCGTTAAGCAGCCGTCCTGGTTCACCTGACCGTGGGACTCGAACGGTGTAACCCAACATTCCATGTGCACCCGGAAGTTCACCCGTACCAAGTGAAACCAAATTGGTCGCAGTTGTAGTTGGGAAGTGTGATCGGAGCGGTTCGTGCTCTGTGAGAGAAGCAAAGATCGGAAAATCTTTTCGATACTGCACCAACGAGTTGTGGCCAAGGCCATCAATCAAGACCAATGCGACCTTTGAACTCTCATCGAAAGCGAAGAAATTTTGGGTGTCAGGAAGTCCGAGGGATGCAAAGATCGATTGCGAGAGCTGCGCCAAACCCGAATCCATCATTGGCCCATCATCCCACGTGAGAGTTATGGATCACTTCTGACCCCTGTTTGCGGGGTTAAAAGCACCTCTAAACGAGTCGCTCCCCTCATTTGGTAGCAGCAGTTGGCAAGATACGCACCATGGCAACAAAGACCCCAAAAGTCGTTCTCCCAAAACCAGGTGAGAACCCAGGAAAGATCGTCGATATCGATGTTTCATCAGAGATGTCAGAGTCCTTCCTTGAGTATGCGTACTCGGTCATTTACTCACGCGCCCTTCCTGATGCCCGCGATGGTTTGAAGCCGGTACAACGCCGCATCCTCCACATGATGTTCGATATGGGTCTTCGTCCAGATAAGGGCCACGTCAAGTGTGCTCGAGTCGTCGGAGAAGTCATGGGTAAGTTGCACCCGCACGGCGATGGCGCAATCTATGACGCCGCCGTACGTCTCGCCCAACCATTCACTACTCGCCTACCGCTTATCGATGGTCACGGAAACTTTGGTTCACTCGATGCCGGCCCAGCAGCGATGCGTTACACCGAGGCTCGCCTGGCACCAGCTGCCCTTGCAATGGTGAACGAATCAGATGAGAACACTGTCGACTTCGGCGGAAACTACGATGGTCAGCTCCTTGAGCCACTCGTTCTTCCTGCTGCTTTTCCAAACTTGCTTGTCAATGGCGCAACTGGAATTGCAGTCGGTATGGCAACGAATATGGCGCCACATAACTTAGGTGAAGTAGTTGCTGCGACCAAGCACCTCATTGAAAATCCCAAGGCGACGCTTAAGGCCTTGATGAAGTTTGTCCCTGCTCCTGATTTTCCAACCGGCGGCGAGATCGTTGGCCTCTCTGGCGTTGAAGAGGCATATGCAACTGGCCGCGGCTCCTTTAAGGTCCGTGCAACCGCTGTTGTTGAAAAGGTAACTTCGCGCAAGCAAGGCATCGTCATTACCGAATTTCCATTTAACATCGGGCCCGAGAAGGTCGTTGAGAAGATCGCTGATCTGGTGAAGGCGAAGAAGATTCAAGGCATCTCAGATATCGTCGATCTCTCCGATGGCCAGCAAGGCACAAAGGTCGTTGTCGAAATTAAGAATGGGTATGAACCAGAAGAGATTCTCGAGAAGCTCTACAAGCTCACTCCGATGGAAGATCAATTCTCAGTTAATGCCGTGGCGCTCGTGAATGGCCGCCCTCAGACGCTCGGATTGAAAGAACTCCTTCAGGTATTTATCGACCACCGCATCGATGTTGTTCGTCGCCGCTCTGCTTATCGGTTAGAGAAGGCCCAGGCTCGCCTCACACTCGTTGATGGCTTGCTCAGAGCAATCATCGATATCGATAAGGTCATCAAGATCATTCGCGCATCAGAAGATGCCTCTACTGCGAAGGCCGACCTCATCAAGTCCTTCAAGCTCACAGATGAGCAGGCTACCTACATCCTGGATATGCCACTTCGTCGCTTGACCAAGATGAGCAAGCTTGAGCTTGAGACCGAACAGAAGGAGTTAAGCGCCACGATCAAGGCTCTCAAGACGCTCTTGGAATCTGAAGAAGCCATTCGCAAGCAAGTCTCTGCTGAATTGACTGAGGTCGCGAAGAACTTCGCAACACCTCGTCGCAGCCGTATTGGTGAATAACTGAACTATTTCAGCAATGTAGCTATCTGACCTGCAAGTGCCTTTGAGGTGCTCACGCTGATATGAGATCCATCTCGGTAGGTATTGCGCCCCCTGTATAAAGCGGTGCAGGTATTACCTGGGCACAACTCTCCTGTGAGATTGAGGTAATGAACTCCACTCGCCTGCAGTAACTTCCGTGTTGTCAATGTTGCCTCAGAGCGATGGAGTGGGAAGTTACACACACTGGTTCGTCCCACGTTCTTCGAGAGACAATCTGGAATCGATCGATTGGGGTGTGGCGTATCCTCAATAAAATAGATGGCGGAATCTGGCAAACCTAACGCGCGAATAAATTTCGCTTCACCTTCAGAGTAAAGATTCGGATAAGAACCCGATGTCGTGAGTGAATAGGTGTATTCCGAGTAGGCCGTAATGATGACTCGTGATGGCTTCTCGGCTGCAATCCTTGTTGCTACATATTTCTGCCAAGCCGCGCAAGGTGCATCAGCAACTCCATTTCGCTTCGTCGGCATCAGGCTTGCCGGGCATGAAGACTTTGTGAGAACGAGTAGCTTCCAATGATGTGTCACCGCTGCCGCTTCGATGGCATCGAACCATTGCGCGGCATGTGAATCACCTGCAAGAACGACCTCAGTCTTGGAGGTGAGATCGCCAAAGAGACAGGCAGAGGTTGGTTGAGTGTATTTAAAGTCGAGATGGCAGCCATCTTGATAGATCAC
>DAINQZ010000010.1:0-13132 GCA_036742235.1 Candidatus Nanopelagicaceae bacterium
AACCCGTGTGGCAGGATTTGCAGTCCTGAGCCTCGCCTCTCGGCCATCCGACCATTTTTCCTGCGAGCGGACGACCGGGTTCGAACCGGCGACCTGAACCTTGGCAAGGTTCCGCGCTACCAACTGCGCTACGTCCGCATACTGCTCAAGGTTGCCCCTAAGTAGAGGGTGAAATCTATCGCATTCACCCCGCCCCACGCCAACTGTGTATTCCCGCGGAAAGCGACCGCTTGCGACGCCTTGGAAAGAAGAGTTGATAACCTGCGCACATGAGCGATTCAATCAAAGTCACCGTCAACGGAGTGGCTCAAGAGATCGCCGCAGACCAGCGCCCAACACACCTCTTCGCCGACCAGCCTGATGTTGTTGTGGCCCGAATCAACGGGGATATCCGCGACCTCTGGACCGAACTCTCAGATGGTGATCACATTGAATCCATCACCATCGATTCACCAGATGGTTTGGCCGTTCTTCGCCATTCGACCGCTCACGTTTTGGCACAAGCAGTGCAAGAGGTCTTTCCAGAGACAAAGCTTGGAATCGGACCACCGATCACTGATGGTTTCTATTATGACTTCGATCCAGAGAAGCCCTTTACTCCAGATGATCTCGTAAAGCTTGAGAGCGCGATGCGCAAGATCATCAAGGCCGGTCAACGTTTCCGTCGCCGCGTTACATCTGAAGCAGATGCTCTTGCCGAGTTAAAGAATGAACCATACAAATGTGAATTGATTGGATTGAAGTCCGGTCACGACGAGGAGTCGAGTGTCGAAGTCGGGGGAGCAGAGCTCACCATTTATGACAACTTAGGACGAGATGGCGAGCCAGCATGGTCTGATCTCTGCCGAGGTCCGCATCTTCCTTCAACGAAACATATTCCAGCATTTAAATTGATGCGTACCGCTGGTGCTTATTGGCGTGGATCAGAGAAGAACCCGATGCTGCAACGTATCTACGGTACTGCCTGGCCTTCTCAAGAAGCACTCGATGGATATCTCCATCTTCTAGAAGAGGCAGAGAAGCGCGACCACAGAAGGTTGGGCGCCGAACTCGATCTCTTCTCCTTCCCAGAGGAAGTGGGAAGTGGCCTTGCGGTCTTCCATCCAAAGGGTGGAATCATCCGTCGTGCGATGGAAGATTATTCGCGCAAGCGCCATGAAGAAGAGAACTATCAATTCGTCTACTCACCACATCTGACCAAGGCCGCTCTCTTTGAGACATCTGGTCACCTTGATTGGTATTCAGAGGGCATGTATCCACCGATGGTGATGGATGAGGAGTACCACGCTGATGGCACGGTAAAGCGTGCAGGTCAGAAGTACTACATGAAGCCTATGAACTGCCCATTCCACAACCTTATTTATAAGTCTCGCTCGCGTTCGTACCGTGAACTTCCTCTTCGTCTCTTCGAATTTGGAACGGTCTACCGGTATGAAAAATCTGGCGTTATTCACGGCATCACTCGAGCACGTGGCTTTACCCAAGATGATGCTCACATCTATTGCACCAAGGATCAGATGCAAGAGGAGTTGGATTCACTCCTTACTTTCGTCTTAAATCTCCTTCGCGACTACGGTCTAGAAGATTTCTATCTCGAACTTTCGACCCGCAATCCAGAGAAATCCGTGGGATCGGATGAGGATTGGGAGGCAGCTACAGAAGCGCTCCGCGTTGTAGCCGAGAAGCGCAACCTCCAACTCGTTGATGATCCAGGCGGTGCAGCTTTCTACGGACCAAAGATTTCGGTTCAAGCAAAGGATGCGATTGGTCGCACCTGGCAGATGTCGACGATTCAAGTCGACTTCCAACTTCCGCAGCGTTTTGATCTGGAATATCAGGCAAGTGATGGAACGAAGAAGCAGCCAGTGATGATTCACCGCGCTCTCTTTGGTTCGATCGAGCGCTTCTTTGGTGTTCTCACTGAACATTACGCGGGGGCGTTCCCTCCATGGCTCGCACCTGTGCAGGTTCGCGCAATCCCAGTTGCGGATTCATTCCTTCCATATCTTCAGGATGTTGCAGCAAGGATGCGCAAGGTTGGAATCCGTGTAGATATCGATAGCGCTGATGAGCGCATGCAGAAGAAGATCCGAAACGCTCAGCTTGAGAAGATCCCATTCATGATGATCGCCGGTGAAGAGGATCAACTGAAGGGCTCGGTCTCATTCCGCTATCGCAATGGCGAACAACGAAATGGCATTCCTATCGAGGAAGCGATTGCCGAAGTTCTGAAGGCTGTCAACGAGCGAACTCAGGTCTAGTTGTGTCGGAGTTCGAACCAGAAGAATCATTAGTTGGCGGCGCTGGAATGCCCGACTCGTGGTCAAGGCTCTGGGCTCCACATCGCATGACCTATCTCTCTGGCGAGAATCGTCCACTTCCTGGAAACGATATTCCTTGTCCATTCTGCAGAGTTCCCACTCTTGATGATGCAGACGGTCTCATCGTCTATCGTGGAAGCTCCGCATATGTAGTGATGAATCTCTATCCCTATAACGCGGGCCATCTTCTGATCTGCGCATATCGCCATGTCGCTGATCTCACCGATCTCACCGACACTGAACGGAATGAGATCTTTGAATTGACCTCAACAGCAATGAAGGTGCTTCGTAAAGTTTCAGGAGCAAAAGGGTTTAACCTTGGAATGAATCAAGGAGCGATCTCAGGAGCAGGAGTTGCTGAACATATCCATCAGCATGTCGTCCCACGTTGGGCGGGCGATGCAAACTTCATGCCGATCATTGGTCAGACAAAGGTCTTGCCTCAGCTTCTTACTGAAACTCGCTCAACGTTAGCTGCTGCGTGGCACTCGGTGTAAGAAGAGGGCGATCTCGGCTAATCCAAGTTTCGAACCAATGATCCAAGGAAGAGCTGGATAGAGAAGTGCATTCTCAAAAGCATCTTCGCCCGCAGCTTCAAGCGCCTCGATGTATTCATCCCTAAATTCAGCGATCACCTCTTGATGTTCATGATCGCTCTCGCGCATGGTGATTTCAGATCCGCTGTAGTCGATGATCTGTTGAGTGATGAGATCGATGAGCGCTATCGGGGAGCCATCGTCAAGGTGAAGAACTAAATACGGGGTAACGACTGGATCGAGCATTCGCCCGGCGATCGCAGCCATATCTTCGAAGTCAGTCTCGTTCTCGGCGGTTAGATCGGTGATCACGACGATCGAGGGGATGTAGAGCTCGCGGGCGGTTGCCCAAGAGTCTGAGTCAGCTCGGACTATCCCATCCTTAGCGCTCACGATGAAGATCGCGCAGTCTGCCGATTCGAGTGGTTCGACGGTAACGCCAAGCGCGGCGGCGAGGTCAGCCTTACCCTGGCCTACGAGGTGAACCTTGAGGCCGTGTGGGATTAGGTCTGTCATAGTGCCGAACTCTACGATGTGATCAATGCTTCAGCGATCAATTAAGGCGCCTGTCACCCGTGTGATCACACCTCTATGCCGCGGGTTGCTGAAGGCTGGCATCACACCAAACGTAATGAGCGCACTCGGGGGATTGGGCTCATCTGCCAGCGCGATCCTGCTCTTTGGAACGGGCCACTTCTTTGCTGGAACTATCGTCACAACTCTCTTTGTACTCTTCGATCTTCTTGATGGCACCATGGCGCGAATCAGCAACTCTTCCTCTCGTTGGGGAGCCCTCCTTGATTCAACGCTTGACCGGGTCTCAGATGCTGCGATTCTGGGATCCGTTACATATTGGTTGAGCAAATCAAACGATCGTCTCGTTCCTGTCGTGCTTGCTGTCTTAATCCTTGGATCTTTGATCTCCTATATCAAGGCTCGAGCAGAAGGTCTTGATATTGAATGCAATGGCGGAATAGCTGAACGTACTGAACGTCTGATCATCATTCTCGTCGCTACTGGATTGCATGGACTTGGCCTCAATTTTGTCTTGGCGATCGGATTTTGGGCTCTCTTCGCGCTCTCCTTCATAACTGTAGTTCAGCGTTTAGTAATCGTTTATAAAGGTTCACGATGAGTCAGGCTCTCATTTACTACGCCTACTCATTCGCATGGAAGGTCACTCGTTCGCTTCCTGCAAAAGTTTCATACGGAATCTTTCGGGCTCTTGGAGATTTCATCTACTCGCGCAATTCGGGACCAATTCGAAGGCTTCGAAGTAACTACGCCCGCGTACGCCCAGAAATATCGAATGAAGAACTAGAACTTCTTGTTAAAGAGGGCATGCGCTCTTATATGCGCTATTGGTGTGACACATTCCGACTTCCTTCGTGGTCCAGCGCGCAAACAATGCAGAGTGTTATTGTCGAGAACGAGCATTTCTTACGTGATCCACTTGCGGCTGGCAGGGGAGTAATTGTCTCCTTGCCGCATGCTGGTAACTGGGATCATGCCGGGGCGTACTTCTGTGCGAGCGGTGCGCCGCTTGTGACTGTTGCTGAACATTTAAAACCCGAGAAGCTCTTCCGTAGATTCCTGGCCTATCGCCAGAGTATCGGCATGGAAGTGCTCGACGCCAGTGCACGATCCCTTGCAACACTCTCACAACGGCTGCGCAATAACCGATTGATCGCCCTAGTAGCAGATCGTGATCTCACTAAATCTGGAGTCCAGGTTGATTTCCTTGGTGGTCCATCCCGTATGCCGGTTGGACCAGCGCTGCTCAGTCTGCAAACCGGTGCGCCGTTGATCACCGCCTTCGTGAAATATGAAGAGGCTGGTATCCGAATCATCTTTGAAGGTGAAGTAGCAATTCCAGACAGCGGCAGCGATGCGGAGAAGATCGCTCGAATGACGCAAGCGTGTGCAGATCGATTCGGCCGGTTAATCAAAGAGCACACCGCTGATTGGCACATGTTGCAACGAATCTGGATCGATGGCGATTTTGTGGAGCGATCAGAATGACCTTGCCGCTATCCAAAATCGGAATGGTCTGCCCTTACGGATGGGATACGCCAGGTGGGGTGCAGATCCATATCAAGGAGTTAGCTGAATACTTCATCGGTCGCGGTCATGAAGTCTCCGTAATCGCACCAGTCAGTGATGAGAGCTCAGTGACGGAGTCCTATCTTGTTCCAGCCGGTCGACCACTTGCCGTCCCGTTCAATGGATCAGTCGCTCGGGTCGCTTTTGGTCCGCTCGCCACATCACGGGTGCGACATTGGATCTCTAGTAATAACTTTGATCTCTTGCATCTCCACCAACCAGAAGTACCTTCCCTCTCCTTGATTGCATGCTGGTCAGGCGTTGGTCCGATGGTCGGCACCTTCCATACAGCCGCAGCAAAGCAACGAACCCTGGTCGCCGCCAGCACAGTTCTCGAACCGGTGATCGAACGTCTCACTGCACGCATTGCAGTTTCTGAGATGGCGAGAGCAACACTTCGTGAGCACTTCCAGACTGATGCCGTTGTTATTCCAAATGGAATTGATCTGCAGAAATATGAGTCAGCAGCAAATGTTCCTGCTTATAGCGGCCGTCCAAGCATCGGCTTTTTAGGAAGGTTCGAAGAGCCGCGTAAAGGTCTTTCGGTATTGATTGAGGCGTTGCCGAAGATAGCTAAAGCATTCCCAGAGGTTGAACTGATCGTTGCGGGACCTGGTGACGAGGTCACATTCATCAAGAGCATTCCACTTGGTCTACGTAATCGCGTCAGGTTTGTCGGACGTTTGAGCGAAGCCGAGAAGGCGAATTTTCTTCGAACAGTTGATCTTTATGTAGCACCAAATACTGGGGGAGAGTCCTTTGGAATAATCTTGATTGAAGCGATGGCTGCTGGTGCTTCAATCCTCGCCAGTGACATTCCAGCATTTAGAGAGGTCCTCGCTCACGGGGAATACGGAACACTCTTTGCTTCTGAAAACTCGCAATCGCTCGCAGAGAGTGCGATCAAGGCGTTGAAGGATTCATCTTCGCGGCTAACAAAAACTGATGCCGCGCACATAGCCTCAGCGCGTTATGACTGGAAGAATGTTGCCTCTGAAATTTCGGATGTCTATGAATTAGCTCTTGCATCTGGAAATGGCGTGACACTTGGCTCTGACAATCGACCATGGAAGAGGTTTAGATCTAATGAGTAAAATCCTTCTGATCGCAATCGCACTCTTAATCTTCGCCTGGTACCTCTCGTTTTCTGCCGCTCGCCTGGACCGTTTGCATCACCGAGTAGAAACATCGTGGGAACACCTTGATGCGCTATTGCAGCGCCGAGCAGCCCTTGCCTTAGAGATTGCCCATCAGAGTGATCTCGATCCGGCCTTAGATCTACTCCTCACTGCCTCGGCTTATGAGAGTCGTGAAGCCCCAATGTCTGATCGCAATGAAGCTGAATCGCTGCTCTCAGAGTCTCTCAAGGTCTTACGAGAGTCAGCCGTAGCAGGGGAGATTGAGATTAAGGTTGCCCTCTTGGACCGCCTTGTTGATGTGACTGATAAAATCAAATTCGCGATTGCGATACACCTTGAATCCGTCTCAGCAGTTGAAAATCTCCGTAAGAAGGCAATCTTCAAAGTCTTCCATCTCGCAGGACGGGCAAAGCTACCGTTCCATTACTCCTTCGAAGATGACGCGCTATGAAGGTGAAGAGCACAATCCTTCTCACCTTTGGCTTGGCAGCATCGCTCGCTTTAACTGGCTGTGGCGCGAGCTCGAAGAAGTCTGCAACGCCCTCTGCCGAAGAACTCAATCTCCTTTCCAATCTTCCAGGTGGCAACGGTCCGATTCTTGCGGTGAAGATCGATGACACACCACCAGCTCATCCACAGATCAATCTTGATAAAGCCGATGTGGTCTATATCGAACAAGTTGAAGGTGGCCTCAGTCGAATTGCCGCGATCTTCTCAAATCCGAAGGACCTCCCGGATGTAGTGGGCCCAGTTCGATCGGCGAGAATTAGTGATCTCGATATCTTGGCTCAATACGGTCGAGTGGGATTTGCATTTAGTGGCGCACAACGCCTCTTCTATCCAAAGATCGATGCCGCAAACCTTGAGAACTTATCGGCGGATCGCGAACCCGCCTCCATCTATTCACGTGATGAAACTCGCCAGGAGCCGACGAATTTGATTCTTCACCCGCTCTCTCTTTTGACCAAGGCAATCAATGCCGAGAAAAAAGTTCTTGCGTTACCTAAGGATCCAGGTTGGAAATTCGGGGCGGCACCGGCTGGTGGTGAAGCGGTTGTGAGCGCATCCTTTAAGTGGCCAGCCTCGAAATATTCAGCGACCTGGTCTGCATCAGAGAATCGTTGGCTTCTCTCCTATGACGGGGCGCCTGATCTTGGTGCTGATGGGCGGCAACTTGGATCGCCAACTCTCATCATTCAGAAGGTCTCGATCACTCCGTCCATCTACCACGACAAGGTTGGTGGAGTAACGCCGTTTAGTCAGACGGTCGGTTCCGGGACTGCCTATCTCCTTAGAGATGGTCGTGCGATCCCCATCTTCTGGAACCGAAGTACGGCCGAAACTCCAACGACCTGGACGCTGAAGGATGGAAAGAGTGCCAACTTCGCCACCGGCCAGATTTGGATCGCCCTCACGGATTCGGATCCAGTCTTCGTTCCAGTTGCCCCAGCAGCCTCTGGATCTGCAAGCCCAGCGCCAAAGAAGTAGGCTTAACCCCTTATAACCGCCGATCCAGATATTGGGTTGGATCGTCGAGAGTTGGAGAGATCAATGAGTGAAGACACTAAGAAGGTAACCGGTTCAGGACGCGTAAAGCGCGGCATGGCCGAGATGCTCAAAGGTGGAGTCATCATGGATGTCGTCAATGTTGAGCAGGCGAAGATCGCAGAAGAAGCCGGTGCGGTGGCGGTCATGGCGCTTGAGCGCGTCCCTGCTGATATCCGTGCCCAGGGTGGCGTCTCTCGTATGTCAGACCCAGACATGATCCAGGCGATCCAAGCAGCGGTCTCAATCCCAGTCATGGCGAAGGCTCGTATCGGCCACTTTGTAGAAGCTCAAGTATTGGAATCTCTTGGCGTTGATTACATCGATGAATCCGAAGTTCTTACTCCAGCCGATTACGAGAATCACATTGATAAGTGGAATTTCACCGTTCCCTTTGTCTGCGGTGCAACGAATCTTGGAGAAGCACTTCGTCGCATTAATGAAGGTGCCGCGATGATTCGCTCGAAGGGCGAAGCTGGAACCGGTGACGTTTCTAATGCCACAACACATATTCGTACTCTCTTGCGCGAGATTCGACGCCTCTCTTCGATGCGCGAGGATGAGATCTACGTAGCAGCGAAGGAGATGTCAGCTCCTTACGAGCTCGTCAAGGAAGTTGCCGAGACCGGCAAGTTGCCAGTAGTTCTCTTTACAGCAGGAGGCATTGCAACTCCTGCAGATGCAGCGATGATGATGCAGCTTGGCGCAGATGGTGTCTTCGTTGGATCAGGAATCTTCAAGTCAGGAAACCCAGCTCAACGCGCAGCAGCATGCGTGAAGGCGACCACTTATTACAACGATGCAAAGATCGTCGCCGATGTTTCTCGCGGTCTAGGAGAAGCCATGGTCGGAATCAACGTCGCTGATATTCCGGTTCCACATCGCTTGGCAGAACGCGGCTGGTAATTGCCAACTTTTCGTATTGGTGTCCTCTCTCTTCAAGGTGATTTCCGAGAGCACATCCGAAGCGTTGAGAGCACTGGCCATTTCGCCTTCGCTCTCAATCGCGTCGAAGAGCTTGCGGGGATTGATGCATTGATTCTTCCTGGGGGAGAGTCGACCACGATCGCAAAGTTGGCGAAGAGTTTTGATCTTTTTGAGCCAATTCAGAGCGCTATCGCCGATGGTCTCCCTGTTTATGGTTCATGCGCCGGCATGATTCTTTTGGCGCGAGAGATTGAAGGCGCCGCGGTTGGGCAAGAGAGCTTCGGCGGGATAGATATGAAAGTTCGTCGAAACGCCTTCGGTCGACAGGTTGATTCCTTTGAAAGCGATATCAACTTTGAAGGAATTTCGGCCCCGGCGGTTCGAGGAGTCTTTATTCGCGCTCCATGGGTTGAGTCGATCGGAGAAGGCGTGCACACCCTTGCATCGGTCCAGACGGACTCAGGCCCGCATCCCGTGGCTGTACGTCAACGGAACGCCATGGCCACCTCTTTCCATCCAGAATTGACTGAGGACTCACGCGTGCATCGCTTCTTCGTCGAGGAGATAGTCGCGAAGGCGAGACGCTAAACTTCTCACAGACGAAAATTTAGAGAAAAAGGGTAGGTGTTCCATGTCAGGCCATTCCAAATGGGCGACAACCAAGCACAAGAAGGCGATCATCGATTCGCGTCGTGCTAAGAACTTTGCAAAGTTGATTAAAGGTATTGAAGTTGCAGCCCGCAATGGCGGAGCCGATATGGATGGAAATCCAACTCTTTATGACGCAGTCACAAAAGCGAAGAAGAGTTCGGTCCCAGCCGACAATATTGATCGAGCAATCAAGCGCGGAGCCGGACTTGAATCTGGCGGAGCTGACTATCAGACCATTATGTATGAAGGTTATGGCCCCGGGGGAGTTGCACTCATGATCGAGTGTCTATCGGATAACCGCAACAGAGCAGCATCAGAAGTGCGCGTTGCCGTTACTCGTAATGGTGGCAATATGGCTGACCCTGGTTCAGTTGCCTATTTGTTCAATCGCAAAGGAACGGTCCTTCTTTCAAAGGCCGGCGGTAAAGTGACTGAGGATGCAGTTCTCGAAGCAGTTCTCGAACACGGAGTTGAAGAAGTAAATGACTTCGGCGATAACTGGCAGGTCGTCTGCGAAGCTTCGGATCTCGTTGCAGTACGAACTGCACTTCAAGATTCTGGAATGGATTACGAGTCAGCCGACTCTTCATTCCTGCCTTCCATGGTTATCCCACTCGATGCCGAGACCGCTCAGAAGGTATTCAATTTGATCGACGCCATCGAAGAATTAGATGACGTTCAGAATGTCTACGGGAATTTCGATGTCTCAGATGAGGTTATGGCGAGCCTGAACTGAGGCAAAGCCAGCCGCTCGCTAGGCTGACTCCGTGATAGTTCTTGGAGTTGACCCTGGTCTGACCAGATGTGGGTTAGGTGTGGTCGAAAGCAAGTCCCATCAGAATCTCGTCATGCGTGGCGTTGGTGTCATCACGACGTCGAAGGAATTGGCGTTAGAGCATCGACTCTTCGAGCTTGAGGTTTCATTGACACAGTGGATTGAGAAGTTCACCCCAGATGTCATTGCAATCGAACGGGTTTTTTCACAGTTGAATGTAAAGACGGCGATGTCTACAGCGCAGGCGGCTGGCGTAGCACTTCTTCTCGCTGCTCGTTCAGGAATTCCAGTCGCGATGCATACTCCAACCGAAGTGAAAGCCTCGGTTACGGGATCTGGACGTGCAGATAAGAAGCAAGTAGCGACGATGGTCGTAAATATTTTGAAGTTGGATGCAGCACCCAAGCCAGTCGACAGTACCGATGCCCTTGCTCTTGCAATATGTCACCTGTGGCGAGGTACCGGTGATAATCGCATAGCCGAAGCGCTTGCGAAGGAGAAGAAGCGTCTGAAGGTCTCACTGAAATGATCGCCTCACTCACCGGCACAGTAAAGTCCATTCAATCCAGTACCGTCGTTATTGAAGTAGGTGGCGTTGGGATGCTCGTTCAGATCTCACCTCGGCTCGCAGCTTCACTTACCGTTGGTCTCTCGACAAGCTTGCAGACAGTTCTTCTTGTCAGGGAGGATGCACTCACTCTTTATGGCTTTGAGGCGAGCGCTGACCGCGAACTATTCGAACTTCTGCAGACCGTTTCTGGCATCGGTCCAAAGGTCGCTCAATCTGCTCTCAATACTTACGAGACCCCACAGTTGATTTCAGCGATCTTCAATGGTGATGGTGCAATTCTTGAAAAGATCTCAGGGCTTGGTAAAAAAGGCGCACAACGGTTGATCCTTGAGTTGAAAGAGAAGGTAGTTCCGACAGATGGAGTGAGCGCATCTCCAGCGCCAGCATGGCGTGAGAAGCTCACGCAGGCGCTGACGGGTTTGGGTTTCTCTCCGAAAGAGGCGCTCGATACTGCTGAAGCTGTTGCACTTGCCAATCCACAGGCATCGAGTGAACTGATTGAAAATCTATTGAGAGAAGCGCTTCAACTGCGAGGTCGCATGTAATGAGCATTTCACGATCGACTTCTGACGACGAGGAACGCAATCAAGAGTTAGCGTTACGGCCACACGATCTTAAGGAATTTGTTGGTCAACAACGTGTTGCCAACCAAGTAGATCTACTGCTCAGAGCGGCACGTGCTCGCGGATCTGCAGCCGATCATGTCTTGTTGTCGGGACCCCCGGGACTCGGTAAGACAACACTCGCGATGATCATTGCTGCCGAGATGAATGCACCGATTCGAGTAACAAGTGGTCCAGCGATTCAACACGCGGGGGATTTGGCAGCGATCCTTTCATCCCTGAGCGAAGGTGAGATCCTCTTCCTCGATGAGATTCATCGCATGTCACGGCCGGCAGAGGAGATGCTCTATTTAGCGATGGAGGATTTCCGAGTCGATGTGATCGTCGGCAAGGGCGTTGGCGCGACTGCGATTCCATTGCAACTCCCACATTTCACTTTGATCGGTGCGACTACAAGGGCTGGGCTTCTCCCAAGCCCATTGCGCGATCGCTTCGGTTTCACTGCTCAACTTGATTACTACGAGAATGCAGAACTAGCTCGAATCGTGGATCGAAGCTCAGGGCTGCTAGGAATCGGTATTTCGACCGAGGCGGTCGATGAGATCGGGTCGCGCTCTCGAGGTACGCCTCGTATCGCCAATCGACTCCTACGGCGGGTTCGAGATTATTCGGAAGTACATGGGTCTGGCTCAATCACCATAGAGGATACGAAGGCCGCCCTGGCCATGTATGAGGTTGATCAAATCGGCCTGGATCGCCTGGATCGTGCCTTTTTAGAGGTCCTTATTAGGCGCTTTGGTGGCGGACCAGTAGGCCTAACTACATTGGCGATGTCGATCGGCGAAGAGGCAGAGACGATTGAAACTTTGGCCGAACCATTCCTAGTGAGGAGTGGATTTATTGCACGCACCCCTCGAGGTCGCATGGCGACCGCTCTGGGCTGGGCTCATCTCGGACTAACGCCTCCCGCCACGCTTGAGCTGGCGCCCAACCTTTTCGACACCACCGCCTTTGATGCCTAGACTTCACCCTTATGTCCGCAAATATTTCTAAAGCCACCAGGAAGCCAGCCAAATCCGGCCGGACCCTTGCCGCACTTCTCGTCGTCCTCGTAGCGTTTACCGCGCTAGCCATCCTCCAAGGTGATACCAAGCTGAAGTTGGGGCTGGACCTACGTGGTGGAACCAGCGTGACGCTCGCTCCCAAGGTTGCCAACGGTGGAAAGGTGGATAAGGCAGCGGTTGAACAAGCTGTTGCAATTATTCGACAGCGCGTCAACTCGCTCGGTGTAGCCGAGAGTGAAGTTTCATCTCAGAGCAACGGTGACATCATCGTTTCTGTTCCAGGAAATTCAAGTAGTCGAGTCGTTGATCTCGTAGGAGCAACAGCCCAGTTGCGATTCCGCCAGGTTCTTGCGGTGGGTGCTGGAAATGCAGCCACATCAGCATCGCTTGCTACTACATCTGCAACAACGAAGACTGGAAGCAAGAGCGCCGCAGCTCCTGCGGCTACTTTCCCAGCTGGCGTCACTATGGCCCTAGACACGGCATTTAAGAACCTTGATTGCACCAAGGCCGCTAATCACCAAGGTGGAGCCATAGATGACCCAAATCAAGCTGTCGTCGCTTGTTCTTTAACCGATACCTCGAAGTACATTCTTGCACCGGCAGAGGTTGAAGGTTCTCAAGTCTCGAAGGCAAGCGCTGTTCTTGATAACACAAACGGCAATGGCTGGATGGTTCTCCTCAACTTTAATGGTGCAGGAACTTCAGCTTTTGGAAAGATGACCACGCGAGTTACTTCACTCGCCTCTCCTCAGAACCAAGCTGCGATCGTCCTCGATGGTCTTGTTGTAAGCGCACCTCGCATTAACGAGGCAATCAACTCTGGCTCGGCACAAATTTCTGGAAGCTTTACGCAGACTCTTGCAACTGATCTCGCAAATAAGCTCAAGTATGGTGCTCTTCCGCTGGCCTTAACTGTGCAAGAAATCAATCAGGT
>DAINQZ010000010.1:13232-23829 GCA_036742235.1 Candidatus Nanopelagicaceae bacterium
GCACGCAGAACGATCTTGGTTGCGGACTTCGTATCTTTGATCGCTGCGGCACTCCTTTACTTCTTTGCAGTCGGCGGAGTCCGTGGTTTCGCCTTCACACTAGGGCTCACAACATTCGTTGATCTCATCGTCGTCTTCTTCTTCACCAAACCATTTGTCACGGTGCTCTCTCGAGTTGCCTTCTTTGCAGAAGGACGTAACCTCTCTGGATTGTCGGCAAAGAGTTTGGGTGTTGTAACTGATTCAGGAAAGGATTCCCTCTAATGGCACTATCAGGAATCGGTGGTCGCCTTTATCGTGGCGAAACTTCAATTAATTTCATCGCCAAGCGTCGTCGCTGGTTTGGAATCTCTGGGCTCTTAATCATCATCTCGGCCGTCGCGCTGGGTACCCAAGGGCTAAAGCTCGGTATTGAATTTAAGGGCGGTTCGGTTCTCACCGTGCAGGCGCCGTCAGTGAGCGTGGCTCAAGGGCAGGCTGCTCTAAAGAGCGCTGGTGTCACAACTGAGTCAATCGTTCAGAAGATTGGTACGAGCAAGTTGCGTCTTCAGACTACTGACCTTCCGCAATCGACGATCTCGGCAGCACGTACAGCGTTGGCATCTACTTTCAATGTAGATCCAGCAAATATTGATATCCAGACAGTTGGACCATCATGGGGCAAAGAGATCACCCACAAGGCACTCTACGGTCTCTTCGGATTCTTGATCGTTGTCATGCTCTATCTCGCGATGGCATTTGAACCGAAAATGGCACTCTCCGCGATTGTTGCTGTGATTCACGACGTCTTCATCACCGTAGGAATTTATGCCTTGGTTGGTTTTGACGTTACTCCGGCTACAGTTATTGGCTTCCTTACAATCCTGGGTTACTCCCTCTATGACACCGTCGTTGTCTTCGATAAGGTCCGTGAGAATACAAATGGAATCACATCGACCGCTCGTCAGACATATTCACAAGCAGCAAACCTTGCGCTCAATCAGACCCTGGTTCGCTCCTTCAACACCTCATTGATCGCTCTCCTTCCTGTGGCTTCAATCCTCTTTGTAGGCGCTGGACTCCTTGGAGCAGGAACACTGAAGGATCTCTCACTTGCGCTCTTCATTGGCCTTGCAACCGGTACTTACTCATCGATCTTTATCGCAACTCCGCTTCTTGCAACTCTTCGCGAGCGCGAACCTGCGATGCAGGCACTTGCAAAGCGGGTATCAACTCGCGGCGTACAGGTTGAGACCCCAGTTGATAAGAACACTGCAGGCGTTGTGACATCAACTCATTCCAAAGAGAGCCACGAACGTGGACCTCGCAATCAACCAAAGCGGAAGCCTCGCCGACGCTAAGACTGGTTGTAGAAAATGGCCGCGGAGCTTGAGGGTTCATTAGATCCATTACTAGCCCCGCTTGCCGAAAAACTCTTACAGCACCATCCAGACTCTTCCCTCGAAGAACTAGTTGGAGCTTTTGAGTTAGCACGAGAGAAACACGAAGGACAGTTCCGTAAGTCGGGTCAGCCTTACATCACACATCCGGTCGCTGTTGCTGAGATTCTCGCCGAACTTGGATTAGATCAGGCCACAATCATCGCAGCTCTCTTACACGACACCATTGAAGATACCGGTTACACCATTCCAGAGATGCAAGCAGCCTTCGGGCAAGAAGTCGCTGCTCTCGTGGATGGCGTAACAAAGTTAGACAAGTTGACCTACGGTCCAACGGCAGAAGCCGAGACGCTTCGAAAGATGGTAATCGCGATGTCTAAGGATGTCCGGGTACTTGTTATCAAACTAGCGGATCGACTCCACAACGCACGAACCTGGAAGTTCGTCTCCGCTGAGAGTGCAACGCGAAAAGCCCGCGAAACACTCGATATATATGCGCCTCTTGCCCATCGCCTCGGAATGAACGCAATTAAGTGGGAGTTGGAAGATCTCTCCTTCGGAACACTTGAACCAAAGAAATTCGAGGAGATCGAACGTCTCGTTATCGAGAGGTCACCGTCGCGCGACGCCCTCACCTCTGAAGTCATTGAGGCGGTTAAGGGGGATTTGCAGGTAGAAGGAATTTCGGCGAGCGTTACTGGACGGCAGAAGCATTTCTACAGTGTCTACCAAAAGATGGTTGTTCGTGGGCGAGATTTTAACGATATTTATGACTTGGTTGGCATCCGAGTCTTGGTTGATGATGTACGTGATTGTTACGCCGTTCTTGGAGCGATACACGCTAGGTGGAATCCGATCCCTGGTCGATTTAAGGATTACATCGCGATGCCGAAATTCAATCTTTATCAATCACTACACACAACGGTGATCGGTCCAAATGGTAAAGCGGTAGAGATCCAAATTCGCACCTTCGATATGCACTCTCGAGCTGAATATGGAATCGCGGCGCACTGGAAGTACAAGTCAAAGGTTATTGATCCTGCACAGGGCCCAGAGATGCTCTGGCTCAAGCAGTTGCATGAATGGCAGCAGGAGACTGAAGATGTAGGGGAGTTCCTTGACACTCTTCGATACGACTTACAGACACCCGAAGTCTTTGTCTTCACGCCAAAGGGTTCGGTAATCGCTCTCCCTGCTGGCTCTACGCCTATCGACTTCGCCTTCGCTGTTCATACTGAAGTCGGCTTCAAATGCGTCGGCGCAAAGGTGAATGGCAAGCTTGTGCCGTTGGAGTCAACGCTTTCGAATGGCGATGTCATCGAAGTCGTCACCAATAAGAATCCTCAAGCAGGGCCAAGTAGAGATTGGCTCAACTTCGTAAAGTCTCAACGGGCGAGGTCGAAGATCAAGGCCTGGTTCTCCAAAGAGCGCAAAGAGGAAGCCGTTGAGGCTGGGCAGGAGTCGATCGCTCGCCAGATGCGCAAAGCGGGCCTTCCACTTCAGAAGATCCTTTCTGGTCAGGCTTTGCTTGAACTCTCGCATGAACTCCACTATCCGGATATCGATTCACTTTATGCCGCGGTAGGAAACGGGCACGTCTCCTCAGCTTCAATCGTCGAGAAGCTAGTGAGCGCGCTCGGCGGCAGCGACAGCTTTGCGCAAGAGCGTGAAGATGAGATTGTCATCGCACATTCCACCGCCACAAGAAGAAGTACATCAGGAATCGATGTCGAAGGGGTTGAAGATCTGCTCGTGAAGTTGGCCAGATGCTGCACTCCTGTGCCCGGTGATGCGATTACTGGATTTGTAACCAAAGGAAGCGGAGTCTCGGTCCATCGAAGCGATTGCATCAATATTTCAGATCTGCGAGAAAACCAAGGGGATCGACTCGTTTCGGTGAGGTGGAACTCAGCGACGAAGACACTCTTCCTCGTCAATATTCAGGTGGAAGCACTCGATCGAGCTCGCCTGCTCTCCGATGTAACTCGCACTTTGTCCGATCAGCACGTAAATATCCTCAATGCTTCGGTCAGCACCACGAAAGATCGAGTCGCAATATCCCGATTCACATTTGAGATGGCCGACGCCTCTCACCTGGATGCAGTGTTGAGCGCAGTTCGAAACGTCGAAGGCGTCTATGACGTCTATCGAATCATCAACAACTAGAAAGTACTACTTTCCGAATTCAGAGAGTCCCTTTTGGGCTTCAGCGAGCCAGACACGACGTGCTGCAGCTGCTTCACGGGCAACCATTGCCTTCGCGGCATTACCAGCAGCCTCAGCCTTAGCTGCCTGCTTCTCGTAATTCTCAATCGCCTCTTGAAGGCCAGCAACCATGCTATTTGCGTGAGCAATTGCAGTTGGATCAGTCTTGCGATCATGTGCTGACTGAAGTTCAGCGATCTCCGCTTCAATCTTCTCGAATCGAGCATCGAGTGCAGCCCGCTTGCTGCGCTCGGTCATACCGATCTTGAACCACTTCTCGGAGAGTTCGCGGAATACTTTGCGGGCGCTCTGTAGGTCAGTAACAGGGGAGAGTGCTTCGATCTCGAGAATGAGTTCTTCACGCTTCTTCAAGTTCTCACTCATAGTGCCTTGGCGCTTCTCTAGATCGGCGTTCTTTGCGGCGAAGAATTGATCCTGCGCGGCTTTGAACTGTTCCCACATCTTCGTATCAACGTTTCGCTTGCCGCGACCGGCAGCCTTCCACTCAGTCATGAGCGCCTTAAAGCGGTTAGCAGTAGGCAACCACTCACGTGAAGTGGCGAGCGAGAGCGCTTCTGCGATGATCGCTTCCTTACGGGCAACGACGACAGCAGTATCTGCCTCAAGCTTCGCAAAGTGGGTGCGGCGACGCTTATCAAACTTATTTCTCGATGATGAGAAGCGCTTCCACAGATCGGCATCGCTCTTCTTGTCGAGGCGAGGTGCCGACTTCCACTCATCGAGGAGTATCTTCAAACGTTCAGAGGTTGCCTTCCAATTCTCAGAGAGCGCGAGTGATTCAGCCTCAGTAACCAACTTCTCTTTGATTTCAAGGGCGGCTGCACGCTTCGCCTCTTTTGCAATCTTTTCTGCAGCTTGCTTCGCCTCATAGGCAGCCTTGTGACCTTCAATAAGATCAGGAATCTGCTCAACTGATTGAGCGAGTGTGGCGAGATCGCCGACGCCGTTAAGTGCTGCAACCTGCTCACGCAATTTTGCTACTGCGACTAATGCGTCATCTGGCACCATCGCACCGCTCTTGATACGAGCTGCTAAAAGAGCAACTTCTGATGCAAGGGCTTCGAATTTACGAACGAAGTAGGAGAGTGCCTCTTCTGGACTCTTGCCAGGGTAGGAGCCGACCGCGCGTTCACCTTCTGGAGTTCTTACATAGACCGTGCCATCTTCAGCTACTCGTCCAAACTGTGCTGGATCTCCGATCAGTGCGGATGCGGGCGTTGTTGTCTGGTCCATATCTTCTCCTTAGGTTGCGCGTAGGTCTTTTCAGACTTTTCGTTATGGGGTGCGGTCCTGCGCTCGTAATCCGAGGATCTCGAGGGGATTAAAGGTACCCTTAAACCTTCATTGGGCGAAAGTGACGAAAACGGGTGCGAGCGTGATTCTTGAGGTGATTCCTGCCCAAGCCTTCGGGACGAATTGCTGGATCTTCGCCCCTAGCAAGAATTCTGAGGCCTTTATCGTGGATCCGGGTATCACTGCCCCCACGATCGTGCCTGCCGTCTCTGAAGTGCTGCGACGTTTTAACCTGAAGCCGATCGCAACGCTCATCACTCATGGCCATCTCGATCACACCTTCTCGGTATTTCCCTTTTCGCAGGAGTACGGCGTGCCTGCCTATATCCAGCAGCGCGATCGCAAGTTGCTCACCAACCCATATCTTGCGTTAGAGAAGAACGGTCAATCCGCTGCCATCATGGCGAATTTTGGCATCACCTCGTTCTCAGAACCAGAGGATGTTCGGGAGTTCGTTGGTGGTGAGAAGTTCGCACTCGCTGGATTCTCTATCGAGACAATTCATGCACCTGGCCACACTGCCGGCTCTGCGATGTTCGTCGTCAATGATGAGTACCTCATCTCGGGTGATGTTCTCTTCAATAACGGCATTGGTCGCACAGATATGCCGACCGGTTCGGCCTCGACAATGGTCGATACCTTGATCAATAAGGTCCTTACGCTTGATGATGGTCTTAATGTCCTGCCTGGCCACGGACCAGTTACTACAATTGGCCGTGAACGTAAGCAGAGTCCATATCTGCAGAGTGATTACCTAGAGAAGATGCGGAAGGGTGGGGATCGTGGCTAAGGTCGAGAGAACTCAACCGCTTCAAGCGCCTAAGGGCGTAAGTGAATATTTCCCTGATCGCTCCCGAACCTTTGAGCATGTGCGCACATCTTTGATCACGGCTGCAAAGAACTCAGGCTATGAGTTGATTGAACTTCCAGTCTTTGAAGATACCGAACTCTTCAAGCGCGGTGTTGGCGAATCAACCGACGTTGTCTCAAAGGAGATGTACACCTTTGAAGATCGAGGTGGGCGCTCAATTACTTTGCGACCTGAAGGCACTGCTGGCGTGATGCGTTCGGTGATCGAACACAATCTTGATCGCGGACAGCTGCCAGTAAAGGTCTGGTACTCAGGCGCATTCTTTAGAGCAGAACGCCCGCAGGCTGGCCGCTATCGCCAGTTCTATCAAGTAGGAATTGAAGCGATTGGTCTCAATGACCCAGAGATCGATGTCGAGGTCATTGCTGTTGCAGAGCGAGCCTTTCGTTCTCTAGGCCTCAAAAATTATCACTTAGAAATAACTTCGTTAGGTGATCGAGAGAGTCGGGCCCGCTATACAACTGATCTTCGAAAGTTTATTTCAACGCTCGACCTCGATGAAGAGAGTGTGAATCGAGCTCAGATTAATCCGCTCCGTCTCTTCGATGATAAGCGCGAAGCGATTAAGTCCGCCATGAGTAAGGCGCCTATCTTGATGGAGTACCTCACTGCCGAAAGTGCCGCTCACTTTGAGCGAGTGAAAGAGCTACTAACGGCGCTCGGTATCGCATTCACAGTGAATAACCGCATGGTCCGGGGTTTGGACTATTACACCGGTACCGCTTTTGAATTTGTCCATCATGATCTCGGAGCACAATCGGGGATCGGTGGCGGCGGTCGCTATGACGGCTTGATGGCAGAACTCGGTGGGGGCGATCTCTCGGGAATCGGATTTGGAATCGGCGTAGATCGTTGCGTCTTGGCCTGCGAAGCTGAAGGTATCGCCCTTCCTGAAAACCTCTCACTCGACCTCTTTATCGTTCCGATCACACCTTCATCTAAGACGCTCTCGGTCACACTTGCTGAGCAACTCCGAGATCGTGGGGTAGCGGTCGATATGGCATATGGCGATCGATCATTAAAGGGTGGCATGAAGGCGGCAGATAAGAGTCTGGCTCGTTTCTCTCTCGTTTTGGGTGATGATGAGCTTGCCAGCGATACCGCTTCAATCAAGAATATGAGAACTGGCGAGAGCCGATCCATTAAGATATCGACCTTAGCGGACGATGCAGAAAATATTTTTAAATAGACTAGATAAGCCAGATAAATCAGGGGAGATTAGTTCATGTTAAGAACTCACGATGCCGGAGCGCTTCGCAAGGCCGATGCCGGCACGACTGTCACCCTTGCTGGCTGGGTAGCTCGCCGTCGCGATCATGGCGGTGTCGCATTCATCGATCTTCGTGACGCATCAGGCAGTGTTCAAGTAGTCATTAAGGATGAGATCGCCGGAGCGCTTCGCGCGGAATGGTGCGTCTTAATCTCAGGTACTGTCATGGAACGCCCCGCAGGTAACGAGAACACGAATATCCCTACCGGCGAGATCGAGATTGAATGTTCAACCTTGACTGTTCTCAGCGAAGCTGCGCCACTTCCTTTCCCTGTCGATAGCGGAGATACATCTAACATCTCGGAAGAGATTCGGTTGAAGTATCGCTATCTAGACCTCCGCCGCGAAGGGCCAGCTCACAATCTCAGGCTACGTTCCAAAGTTACTTCGGCTATTCGTACCGTGATGGATGATCTTGATTTTCTTGAGATCGAAACTCCGTACCTAACTCGCTCTACACCAGAAGGCGCACGCGACTTCTTAGTCCCTGTCCGCTTACAACCTGGATCCTGGTACGCGCTTCCTCAATCACCACAACTCTTCAAGCAACTCTTGATGGTCGCTGGTATGGAGCGTTACTACCAGATCGCTCGCTGCTTCCGAGATGAAGATTTCCGTGCAGACCGTCAACCAGAATTCACCCAGCTTGATATTGAGATGTCCTTCGTTGATCAAGAAGATATTCTCAAGGTAGCCGAGAAGGTCCTCACCACCGTCTTTAAGAAGGTGGTCGACTTTGATATTCCGATGCCGATCCCACGCCTTACCTATGCGGAGTGCATGCGTCGTTATGGATCAGATAAGCCAGATCTTCGCTTCGGTCTCGAACTCACAGACCTTACCTCGTTCTTTAAAGATACAACCTTCCGGGTATTCCAAGCAGATTATGTCGGCGCCGTTGTTATGCCCGGGGGAGCGACATCTCCTCGCCGTGAATTAGATGCTTGGCAAGATTGGGCAAAGGCTCGTGGCGCAAAGGGGCTTGCCTACATTTTGGTTCAAGAAGATGGAACTTTAGGTGGTCCAGTCGCAAAGAACCTCACTGAGGCTGAATCATCTGGAATCGCTGCTGCAGTCGGTGCCAATAAGGGCGATGCGATCTTCTTCGCTGCAGGCAACCGAATCGCTTCACAGAATTTGCTCGGCGCTGTTCGCCTTGAAATTGGTGCTCGTTGTAACTTGATCACACCGGGAGAGTGGAAGTTCCTGTGGGTGGTTGATGCTCCGATGTTTGAGATGAATGATCCAGAGAATCCAGAGAGCGGTTGGACCGCTGTCCACCACCCATTCACCGGACCAAAGCCTGAGTTCGCAGCGACCTTCGATTCAGATCCGCTGAACGCCTTGGCCTACGCCTACGACATCGTCCTCAACGGAAATGAGATCGGCGGAGGTTCGATTCGTATTCACGAACGTTCGGTTCAGCAACGCGTCTTCGAAACTATCGGATTGACTCCGGCTGAGGCAGAGAGCAAGTTCGGTTTCTTACTTGAAGCATTTAACTATGGACCGCCACCACATGGTGGAATCGCATTAGGCATGGATCGCCTCTGCGCTCTCCTTGCCGGAGCTGATTCGATTCGCGAAGTTATTGCTTTTCCTAAGACGGCTAGTGGTGGCGATCCACTGACAGGAGCGCCAACTCCAATCACCGCTCCACAACGCAAGGAAGCCGGCGTCGATTTCGTACCTGAGAAGCCGTAAGGGCGCTATTTCACAGGTTTTGCCGTTAAATGCAGCAAATGTGAAGCGAGCTTTCTAGTAGGATTTCGATATGGGTCCAGGTGGAATTGCAACAATTATCGCATCGGTATCACTACTCGTGATAGCGCTGGCTATTGGCTATACCGTCATCCGCATCTCTCGATTAATCGATGAGGTTCAGAAGACAGTTCGTAGCATCAATCGGATCGCAACCACCGCCGAAAAGGCAACCGAGAAGGTCAATGATGCAATAGCGACGCTCATTGGCAAGAACTCATCTATCCTCAAATTGATTACTGGAGCTGCGAGCTCATTTATGGGGCGCAAGCATGGCTCGTCGAAGGATGACGAATAGGCCGTGAATTCAGCAGAAATTCGCGAGCGTTGGCTGCGCTTCTTTGAGTCAGGCAATAGCCAAGGATTAACCCATACCGTCGTTCCATCAGCATCTCTCGTTGCAGATGATCCCAACCTTCTGCTTGTCAATGCCGGCATGGTTCCTTTTAAGCCATACTTCTTGGGCGAAGTGAAGCCACCATTCGCGCGCGCAACCTCAGTACAGAAATGTGTACGAACCCTAGATATCGATGAGGTAGGCAAGACGACTCGTCACGCTTCGTTCTTCCAAATGTGCGGAAACTTCTCCTTTGGAGATTATTTCAAAGAGGGCGCGATTTCACTCGCGTGGGAACTTCTCACTAAGCCAGTATCTGAAGGTGGTTACGGATTTCCAGAAGATCGCCTCTGGGTAACTGTCTATCTCGACGATGACGAGGCCGAGAACATTTGGCATAAGAAGATCGGCGTCCCGCGCGAACGAATCCAACGTCGCGATATGGCAGATAACTTCTGGTCGATGGGTGTACCTGGCCCATGTGGACCGTGCTCTGAGATCTATTATGACCGGGGTCCTGCATATGGTGCTGAAGGCGGCCCGATCGCTGATGAGAACCGTTATCTCGAGGTTTGGAACCTAGTCTTCATGCAGAATGTTCGCGGCGAAGGCGGCGGCAAGGATAGCTATCCCATCCTCGGGGAGCTTCCAGCAAAGAACATTGATACCGGCCTTGGGCTAGAACGTATGGCGGCTTTGCTACAAGGCGTTGAGAACATCTACGAAATTGATACAACGATGCAGATTCTTAACAAGGCAGTTGAACTGTCGGGTACTAAGTACGGCTCTGGCGAAAAGTCAGATGTAGCCCTCCGCGTTGTTGCTGATCACGCTCGTACCGCAATGATGTTGATCGGTGATGGAGTTCTTCCTGGAAATGAAGGTCGCGGGTACGTTCTCCGTCGAATGATGCGCCGCACTATTCGCAATATGAGAATCCTTGGCGCACCGGATCATAATTTGGCAGAGCTGATCAAAGCCTCAATCGGTGCAATGGGACCACAGTACCCAGAACTCGTTGAAGGCCAGAAGCGAATCGTTGAAGTCTCTGAGTCGGAAGAAGAGTCATTCCTCTCCACCCTTAAGAGCGGTACAGCGATCTTCGATCTTGCGGTGAACGAAGTGAAGAGCTCGCCAACCCCAGCTCTCACAGGTGAGACGGTCTTTAAGTTGCACGACACCTTTGGTTTTCCATTTGATCTCACCTTAGAGATGGCATCAGAGCAAGGGCTCGCAATCGATGAGAGCGGCTTCCGGCGATTGATGAAGGAGCAGAAAGATCGGGCAAAGGCAGATGCCCGAGCAAAGAAATCTGGCCATACCGATCTCAGTGAATATCGAAAGATCATCGATCGCGTAGGCGCGACATCCTTTATCGGTTACACCCAGCAGGAATCGGAGAGTTCTCTCAAGGCGATCCTCGTGGATGGTAAAGAAGTTCGAGATGCAGCGATCGGTGC
>DAINQZ010000011.1:0-8388 GCA_036742235.1 Candidatus Nanopelagicaceae bacterium
CTCACTCAATATGCTTCATGGCGTTGGTGCTTGGGCGTCAATGTCCCGATCGCACTCCTCGCTGTATCGATGGCACTCCCATGGCTACATGAGTCACATGCTGAAGGCGAAAACGCCTACGACATCCCAGGTGCAGTTACTGTCTCACTAGGCTTACTCTCACTCGTTTACGGGTTGAGCCAAGCAGCGACTAAGGGTTGGGCGAAGAGTTCGACTTACCAATACTTCATTATCGCCGCAGTTCTCCTCGTTCTCTTCTTCATCATTGAATCTCGAGTGAAGCATCCACTTCTGCCAGTTCGAGTTCTGGCCGAACGCAACCGTGGTGGCTCCTACCTTGCGACCCTACTTATCGGATCAGGACTCTTCACGATGTTCCTCTTCCTCTCGATCTACTTCCAGAATGTTCTTGGGTATAGCGCGCTGAAGTCAGGGTTCGCTTTCCTTCCATTCTCTCTTGGAGTAATTACCTTCGCAGGTGTCGCATCAACTCTTCTGCCTAAGGTGGGAGCTCGTCCATTGATGCTCACTGGCCTCTTGATGGCAACGATCGGTCTCTTCTATCTCTCACGATTCACACCACATTCTTCTTACCTCACCGCAATCCTGCCTGCGCTCATCATCATGAGTACTGGCCTCGCACTTGTCTTTATCCCAAGTGCTACAACAGGTTTGCATGGCATCGGTGGTCGTGACTCTGGAGTTGCATCCGCGATGATCAACACCAGCCAGCAAATTGGTGGATCACTCGGGGCTGCTCTTCTTAATACGGTCGCAGTTACAGCCTCAACAAGCTTTGCCGCCTCGCACACATCGCTCGGAAAGGCGCTTCCAGCCTTTGCGGCGGTTCACGGCTTCTCGACCGCCTTCCGCTTTGGAGCGATCTTCCTGGCAGTTGCTGCTGTGATCATCGCTCTTACGATCAATGTAGGAAAACATGCGGCCGAAGGCGCTGAGGGAGTTGTTCTCCACTAAAACTATCGAAGGTTACTTTCTGCGATAGATAAAGATCCCAAAGAGCAGGCCAATTACGATCAAGACGGTCGACGTTGCTACGAGGGCGAAGTTCTTTGAAGTACCGTGATGCGGTTGCACCGTCGTAACTGGCGTTGTAGCCGCATCCTGCTTATAGCTGAAGGTGAACTCTCCGTCGAGAACATGGCCATCGGCAGCAGCTACGCGGTAGTTAACGAGGACTGGACCATCTGCTGTGTTTGGCTTTACTGCAACGGTGATTACGGCACCGTCTACCTTCGTCTCGCCCTCAAGCGACTCGGCAGCAGCATTTGTGACGCTCACCTTGTTGATCTGGGCACCGGCTAAAACTTGGAGCGGCTCGCCAAAGGTAAGGGTGAGGTGATCTGGCCAGCTCTGGATTGTTGTGTCATGCGCAGGATCGCTCGAGATGAGCGTGGTGTGTGCAGATGCGGTCAGGGGAAGAGCAGCGAGAATCAACGCAACGGATGCGAGCAGGAACTTCTTCATAGCCCGATCTTAGTCGAGGAAGAAATCAAGCAAGAAATCCGTCGTACCAGGCTTAACCGAATACTTCTCCAAGTCAGTAATACCCTCTGAGGCCAGAACTTCATCATCAACGAAGAAGTTTCCTGAGGTCATCTTTCCATCGCGATTGAGGATGATGTAGGCCGAATCTGAGAGGATCTCTGGTGTTCGACAGAAGTCGGTATCTACTCCAGGAATCATGGCGAGTGCCGCGGTATCAACCGCCGTACGTGGCCAGAGTGCATTTACCCCAATGCCATCGCGCTTAAACTCCTCAGCAAGTCCTAGAACGCACATACTCATTCCATACTTCGACATTGTGTAGGCAAGGTGTGGCTTAAACCATTTCGCCTTCATAGAAAGTGGGGGCGAGAGTGTGAGGATATGTGGATTGCGACCTTCTGCCGCAGATTTCTTGAGGTGAGGAAGAGTGGCTTGTGAGGTAAGGAATGTTCCACGCACATTGACATCGAACATCAAATCGAAGCGCTTTGCCGGAGTTGCAAGCGTGGGAGTCAGATTGATCGCGCTCGCGTTATTAATGAGAATATCGATGCCACCGAAGGTTTCGACCGTCTTTGCAATGGCGGCTTCAATCTGGGCCTCATCGCGGATATCGCATTGAATCGCGAGTCCTTCTCCCCCGGCGGCATTAATCTCCTCGACCGCGGAATAGATGGTGCCAGGAAGTGTCGGATGAGGTTCGGTCGTCTTCGCGGCAATCGCCACCTTTGCGCCATCTTGAGCTGCTCGTAGCGCGATCGCCAGCCCGATGCCGCGTGATCCGCCAGTGATAAATATCCGCTTACCTGCAAGTGACACGTTAATCCTTCTTTCGTGAGGTCATGAACTTCATAAAGGCGCCTTGCGTCTCATCGGATTGGAGTGCGATCCGGAACATCTCGCCTTCGGCGAGCATCACATTCTCGACCGCAATATGCGAGCCGCTCTTCAGCAAGGCTTTAGTGTTGAGTACTGCACTTGGCGGTTGATCGGCGATAACGGCAGCAACCTCAAGTGCCTTTGCAGTAGGACTCTCCTCGATACTGTTGATGAGACCCATCTCAAGCGCTTCGGCTGATCCAAAGCTACGGCCGGTCATGAATATCTCAGATGCTTTGGCATGGCCCACAAGGCGCGGAAATAGAAGACTCGAGCCTGCTTCTGGAACTAATCCAAGCGTCACAAATGGCATGGCAAAGAGCGCATCGGCTGCCGCATAGACGAGATCACAGTGAAGAAGCATCGTAGTTCCGATTCCGACCGCATTGCCTTGGACAGCGGCAATCAGCGGCTTGGGAAATTCATGAATCGCTTTGAGAAAGTGGAAGACCGGCGATGACATCGTGATCTCTTCATTCATGAAATCCATAATGTCATTACCTGCGGTGAAAGCCTTCCCATTTCCAGAGATGACAACGGTTCGGATCGCGAAATCCCCCGCCGCGGCATTGAGGTTATTGGCCAAGGTCATATACATCGCCTGGGTAATTGCATTCTTCTTCTCTGGGCGATTGAGAGTGAGATGAAGGGTTTGGTCGATCTGTTCGATCAGAATCTCAGACATAGGTGAATCCTACTCAGCGGTAATCAATAAAAGAAGCCCCCAGATTTCTCTGAGGGCTCTCTTTCTTACTCTTGAATTACTTTACTGATCTGGATTTAGCGCTCTAGCTCTCCACGGATGAAGGCTTCAGTCTTCTCATGTGCCTGCTCATCTGTGTACTGAGTAGGAGGTGTCTTCATGAAGTAACTTGAAGGTGAGAGCAATGGTCCACCGATCTTGCGATCCAAGGCGATCTTCGCGCAACGAAGCGCATCGATGATGACGCCTGCTGAGTTTGGTGAATCCCATACTTCGAGCTTGTACTCAAGGTTGAGCGGAACATCACCGAAGGCGCGGCCTTCTAGGCGAACGTAGGCCCACTTGCGATCATCGAGCCATGGGATGTAATCCGATGGACCGATGTGAACATTCTTTGAGCCCATATCGTGATCGAGCTGTGAAGTCACAGAATTTGTCTTTGAGATCTTCTTTGATTCAAGACGATCGCGCTCGAGCATATTCTTGAAGTCCATATTTCCACCAACGTTGAGCTGGTAGGTACGGTCTAGGTGAACGCCACGATCCTGGAAGAGCTTTGCCATGATGCGATGGGTGATGGTTGCGCCAACCTGTGACTTAATATCGTCACCAACGATTGGGATACCAGCCTTAGTGAACTTCTCTGCCCATACTGGGTCTGATGCGATGAAGACTGGAAGTGCGTTAACAAAGGCTACTCCAGCATCGATGGCACACTGAGCGTAGTACTTCGCTGCATCTTCTGAACCTACAGGGAGGTAGCAGATGAGAACATCGACCTTCTCCTCTTTGAGGCGGGAGACGATATCGACAGGCGCTGCTGTTGATTCAGTGATGGTCTCCTTGTAGTACTTACCAAGGCCATCGAGGGTGTGACCACGCTCTACGACGACACCGGTCTTCGCTACATCAGAGAACTTAATAGTGTTGTTCTCGCTAGCCCAGATTGCATCTGCAAGATCGAGTCCGACCTTCTTGGCATCGACATCGAATGCTGCAACGAACTTCACGTCGCGAACATGGTAGCCACCAAGCACTGCGTGCATGAGGCCTGGGATCTCGGTATCTGCTGCTGCGTCCTTGTAATAGGTAACGCCTTGAACGAGCGAGTTGGCGCAGTTTCCTACTCCAATTATCGCTACGCGAATATCTTTACTGGTCACGAGGATTTCCTTTCGGTATTGATCATTTCTTGTAGCCAAGCGATCTCTCGCTCCGCCGATTCCAATGAATGGCGGCGCCACTCAACTAAGTACTTATCGAATCCGGCTGGGGACTTTTCGAGTTCGTCGCGAAGGATTGCTGCCTTCTCGACTAACCGGCGAAGTCGCCCTTCCAAGATCTGTAGACGATTCCCTTGTGGGGT
Source organism: Candidatus Nanopelagicaceae bacterium (assembly GCA_036742235.1). Classification (GTDB taxonomy): domain Bacteria; phylum Actinomycetota; class Actinomycetes; order Nanopelagicales; family Nanopelagicaceae; genus PALSA-747. The sequence goes on from DAINQZ010000011.1 coordinate 4,455, forward strand.
TGGTCCGAAGAATGCAAAGCGCACTTCAAAGCTCTCGTCATCCCACGCTTCTGGGCCCGAGGTGGCGGTGAGCTCTTCAAAGCGCTTGCGCCCGGCTGCACTGATCGCGTAGACAATTCTCGATCGACGAGAGAGACCGCCCTGGTCCGAGAGTGACTCTTCAATCAACTTCCCTTCCAACATCCGATGGAGTTGGGGGTAGAGAACAGAGAAACTCAGGGCTCGGAATGGTCCGTAGATCGCAATCATCCGCTTGCGGAGCTCGTAGCCATGTAGCGGCCCCTGTGAGAGCAGCCCAAGGAGGGCAAACTCGAGGGATTCACCACGTGAGCGCACAAAGACCACTTTCCAAGCATCAGTTCAGATTGGTTAATCGGGTTAGATCTATCGATTCGATACATCTAACCGATAGTTAACTCGATATATCGAATCGATGCAACTCCGACACTCCGTTGGGTGGCGGGGTTCAGCCTGTAACCTCGGGCCATGGCATTTGTGATCCCTTCCAGGCTCTGGGAGTACTCGATCGCCGCCTTTCTGATCATTCTCGCTCCTGGGCCAAGTGTTCTCTTCACGATTGCCAGAGCTATCGCCTGGGGCCGGACGACGGCGCTCCTGACCGTCTTGGGAAATGTCTTAGGTATGTACACGATGTCGGTCTTCGTCTGTTTTGGGCTGGGGCCGATCCTCTCCAGGTCGCACCTCATCTTTAACCTCGTCCAATGGGGAGGTGGGCTCTATCTGATCTACCTGGGGTACGCCGCCATTAAAGATAGCCCTACAGACGCTCAAGGAATGCGTGAGATCGTTGATGAGAAGCCGAGTACCTTGCAGACCATTCGGCAGGGTTTTGCCGTTGGGTCACTCAATCCCAAGGGAATGGTCTTCTTCGCTGCTATCGTCCCACAATTTGTGGATCGCGCTAAAGGCTCTATCACGATGCAGATGATCATCATGGCGACGATATTTGCTGCAATTGCTCTGATCTCAGATGGCAGCTGGGGTTTGTTAGCCGGGACGATCCGAGAGTGGTTTGCCCGAGATATCAAACGGTTAATTCGCATGCGCATAACAGGTGGCGCCGTGATGATCCTCCTTGGGCTGCTGACTATCGGGCAATCCCTGCTCAAGAAATCCTAAGAACTAGATTTTTCAGGCTGTTAGAGGCTCGTGGCGATCCCACGCAATGTCAGTGGCTCCTAGTTAAATAGTCTCAAGAGAAGAAACTGCAAATACTAAAGAACACTAAAAATCTGGAGCGTCGAAAATATGGGTGAGAGAAGAGTTAATTTAAGTCCAAGCGATCTAACCTTTTCGTGGGACGGCTGCCATCGTGAACTTTGGTTGCAATATAACCATCAGGTAAAGGCGCCGATGTTTATGCCGACCGTTGCTGAGCTCGCAGATTCACAAGAGAGCTACTTCATGAATAAGAAGGAGCCACTCTCGACATCAGCAATGCATCCAGATATTCCCTTGGGCAAAGTAGTTGATCACGGCGGATGGGTTCTCTCCAAGCCCATTCAAATTAATGGTGTGGATAGCCACCTCTCTATTCGCGGCAAATACGACCTACTTGTGAAATTCGATGATGGCACCTACGGCATCATCGATTGCAAGATGCAGGCGCGCACATCAGATAAGAGCGGTTTCTACTCCCCACAACTTGAGGCTTACGCATATGCGCTAGAGAATCCAGCAAAGGATGAAGCGAAGAAGATTTCGATGATCGGTATCTATTCCTGGTCAGTTCCGCAGGCTTGGGGAAATGTAAACGCTGGCTTTGGATATCGAGTCAATGCGAATTGGTACCCAGCTGAGCGGAATCCAGAAGCTCTTCAAACTCGATTGGAAGAGTTCATCACCATGATCAATGGTGATTGCCCGCCATCAAAGGATGGCTGCGAACATTGTAAATATCTCGATGATCGAGAAGCAATCCTCAAGAACTTATAAAGCAGGGTTAAAGGTAAGAAAGCCTAAGCGTCCTTCTCGTCATCTTGAAGGTAATTGCGCTTCTTCATAATCTCGGCCTTCGCTTCAGAGGCGTACATTTCGACATACTCCTGACCTGAAAGCTGCTGAATCGCCTTCATGATCTCATCAGTTGCATCACGTAGGACTTGGAGATCGCGCGAATCCCCGCTGAAGTGCATAGGTTCACCAAAGATCATCTCGACGCGACGTACCTTAGGGACAATCTGACCGGTAGGTTGAATTTCGGCAGTATTAAACATCGCTACCGGGACAACCGGGCAACCAGACTCGATCGCCATGCGGGCGATACCGGTGCGGCCCTTGTAAAGACGACCATCAGGCGAGCGAGTTCCTTCTGGGTAGATTCCAATGCAATCCCCCGCTTTGAGAAGCTCAAGGCCCGTGAGAATTGCAGCCTCACTACGTCTTCCACCTGCGCGGTCCACTGGAACCTGCCCGAGGGCGATGAAGGTGAGTTTCTTAATCAAGCCTTTGATACCAGGAGAGGTGAAGTACTCACTCTTCGCCAAGAAGGTGACCTTCCGCGGAACCACAAGCGGCATAAAGATCGAGTCACTAAAGGAGAGGTGGTTGGAGGCGATAATCACTCCACCGTTATTAGGCACAAGGCGAAGTCCGGTGACCTTAGGCCTAAAGAAGAGCATCAAGATCGGTGTCAAGAAGGACTTGAGGAAGGTATATGCCACGGGAGTAATTTAGGGGTTCAGAGCCGAGTTGTGACACCATCTGAGCGTGGCCGAACCCGAAAATTCCGGATCTTTTACCTTTCCTGGGGGAAAAGTGGGAGTTCTGATGATTCATGGCTTCACTGGATCTCCTGCAACAGTAGAACCGTGGGCACGAGGAATTGCGCGCGACGGATTTACAGTGAACGTTCCGCAACTAGCTGGCCACGGAACTCGTTGGGAAGATCTCAACCAAACTCAATGGTCAGACTGGTACCAGAGCGTCGAGAGCGCCTATCTCCAACTTCGCAAAGAATGCGACCGAATATTTATTGCAGGCTTCAGTGTGGGTGGCGCTTTAGCACTTCGCCTTGTGCAAAATCGTGGAAGCGAGATCGAAGGGCTGATATTGCTTAACGCATCAATCTTCGATGAACGTAAGAGCTATCTGCTACTCCCCCTTCTCAAGCACTTTATCCCCTCCCTCAAAAGTGGAGCGATGGATGTGAAGAAGCCAGGACAGAAGCGACATAGTTACACCCGCCTCCCACTGAAAGCCCTTGATTCACTCCGAGCCCTGTGGAATAGCGTTGAGACCGATCTCTTCTTGGTAGATCTACCGCTGATGGTCGCTTACTCTGTTGACGATCATGTCGTTGATCCCCGAAACTCCGAGACGATTATCGATAACGTCTACTCCTCGGATATTCGAGAGGTTATCTTTGAGAACTCATTCCACAACGTGGCGCTTGATTACGATGCAGATCTCTTAATCGAAGAGAGCGTTATCTTTATCCAAGATGTCCTATCTGGTGAGATCTCCCGAAGTGCCGACCTCGATGAGCGCGAACTTATCGATGCTGAGTTTGAAGCTATCGTCTCTGGCTTATCACTCGATGAATCTTCTCCAACAACATTCTTAGATGAATTAGATCGACCTCAACCCGATGACTTTCATACTCCGAATCCTGTGCTGCCAAAGCTCTCCGAGTCTAATCGAATCGCACTCTGGCTCCTTGCGGGTGGATCAGTTGCAATTCTGCTCTACATCTTTACGGGCTTTGATCTCTTTGGAACCGGAGCATGGCCTGGCGTATTCGCAATTGTTAGTGGATTAGGCCGAATTATCTGGAATACGGCGCGTCGAATTGATGAGGGCGAGAGTGGAGATGACGGGGCGGTGCTTTAGAGGCGAGCAAGTGATGCAGCGCCAACGAGACCAGCATCGTTACCTAGTGTTGCCGCAACAATCCTAGGAGTTGGGTGTTTTC
>DAINQZ010000011.1:8488-19604 GCA_036742235.1 Candidatus Nanopelagicaceae bacterium
AGACCAGCATCGTTACCTAGTGTTGCCGCAACAATCCTAGGAGTTGGGTGTTTTCCACTAAAAGGCATGTAGCGATCGAGTGCGACTCTCGTCGGTGCAAGCAAGATCTCGCCAGCATCAATCACCCCGCCGCCTATAACGACACAGGCAGGATCAAAGAGAACGCTGAGTGAGGCGATGCCAGCGCCGAGCCACTGGGCAGTTGTATTAAAGCCAGCAAGCGCGATCGGATCGCCTTCGCGCGCCGCTTCAGTAATGTGATGACCACTGAGTCCCGCGATGGTGCCATCGCCACGCGCTAAGAGGTTATGAGCGGCATCAGGTGAAGCGTTGATTGCCTCACGTACGTGGCGCATTAAAGCATTTCCAGATGCGTACTGTTCAAAGCATCCTCGTGCACCACATCCACAGAGATGACCTTCTGGCACAACACGTAGATGTCCAAACTCCGCTGCGATGCCGTAAGCGCCGCGATGTAACTTTCCTTCAATTACTGCTCCGCCGCCGATTCCAGTTCCGACTGTAATCATCATCATCTGATCTTCACCAACGCCGGCACCGTAGACCGCTTCACCCCAGGCTGCAGCATTTGCATCATTCTCAATCACGATCGGTAGACCCAATAGATTTCCGATCTCTTCTTTGAGATTGACGCCATTCCAGCCAGAGATGTTTGGAGTCGCGAGCATCGTCTCGCGATCAGAACTCACAAATCCTGCAGCAGAAACTCCGACAGCAATCGCATCATGATCTTGTAAAAGAACTTTCGCAACATCGGCGATCGTCTTCGTTAGTGCTCTGCCACCCTCTTTGGGAGTCGCCTCACGGTGCGTCGCCAAAATCTTTCCGTTCTCATCGACGACGCCACCGAGTACTTTTGTGCCACCGATATCAATGCCAATCGTGAGCGACATTAATCTTCCAACTTCGCTTTTAACTCCTTGAGAGCTAGATCGATCGTGTCGCGTTCGGCCTTTGTGCGCATCATGGCTGGTACTGGCATTGAGAGCGCCACGGTAAGTTCGTACTCGACCTTCGTTGTATCGTCACCACTATCTGTGAGCGTGTAACCGCCGGTCATCTCGGTGAGCATATCTGCGTCATCGAGCGAAAAGGTGAGAGCGTTAGGCGCCTTACTCCAGTCGTAATCCAAGATCACGCGATCTTTCACCTGTCCCGCCTTGATCATCATCTCAATTTTGGTAGCGCGACCCTCGCCATCCTTCTCTAAGACTGATGCGCTCTTGATTGCACTGGACCATTCTGGATAACCAGCTGGATCAAAGAGGAGGGCGGCGACATCTGCCACTGGGGCGTCGATCTGGATGGAGTTCTTAGAGGCTTCAGACATAGCCGTAGGTTACTGCCCCTAGCCTCTAGCCGAAGTCACAACTCCCCCACTACCGTTATCGTATGAATGAATTCTCGACACCGGCCATTGTCCCTGCCGCAACCGCAGGCAATCTCACCAACCTTGTGGCCGAACGTGCCTGGTTTGAGCCGCAACGTGTCATGCTCTCCCGTCCGATCGGAGATGGCTGGCAGGAAGTTACTGCCCGCGAATTCGAGGAAGAGGTTCGAACCGTCGCGAAGGGTCTCATCGCTTCCGGTATCGCTATTGGTGATCGCGTCGCCATCATGGCAAAGACTCGTTACGAGTGGACGATCTTGGACTTTGCAATCTGGTTTGCAGGCGCGATCTCAGTTCCAATCTATGAAACATCCAGCGCTGAGCAAATTCAATGGATCCTTGAAGACTCTGGTGCAGTAGCACTGATCGTTGAGACCCCTGCACTCGCTGAGACCGCTCGACCAGTTCTTGGTTCACGCTGCTCGCGAATGTGGACGATCACCGATGATGCCATCGCTCAACTTGTCCAGGCTGGCCACGGTGTTAGCGATGATGAGATCAATCATCGGCGTAATTCGCTCAACCCAGATTCACTAGCAACACTTATCTATACTTCTGGTACAACTGGAAAGCCAAAGGGAGTTCAGCTTACCCACGGCAATTTCCTAGCCGAGTGCGGCAATGTGGTTCAAGGCGCAGCCGATCTCTTCCTTAAGCCAAATGGATCAACCCTCCTCTTCCTTCCAGTCGCACACGTCTTTGGGCGCATGGTGCAGATCGGCGCGGTCACTGCAGGATTGCATCTCGCACACTGCAGCGATATCAATCGCCTCCCCCAGGATCTTGCAAGCTTTAAGCCGACTTTCGTCCTTGCCGTGCCTCGCATCTTTGAAAAGATCTACAACGGAGCAGAATCCCGAGCTGAAGCAGCCGGGAAGGGAAATATCTTCCGCAAGGCATCGGATACGGCTATCGCCTACTCCGAATGTTTAGATTCAGGTCGTATCGGAGTTGCGCTTCGCCTCAAGCACAAGCTCTTCGACAATCTGGTCTATTCAAAGATTCGTGCTGGAATGGGCGGAGCGGTTGAAGCTGCAATTTCTGGTGGTGCGCCACTTGGTGCTCGTCTCGGGCACTTCTACCGCGGGGCAGGCGTCAATATCCTTGAAGGCTACGGTTTAACCGAGACAACTGCCGGCGCCACTCTCAACCTCTCCCAGGCGCAGAAAGTTGGTTCTGTCGGCAAGCCACTTCCAAGCACAACCGTTCGCATCGCCGAAGATGGCGAGGTCCTGATGAAAGGTCCGATCGTCATGCGTGGCTATTGGCAGAATGATGCCGCCAACGCAGAAGTCTTTACCGAAGATGGCTTCTTCCGCTCTGGTGACCTAGGTGCGCTAGATGAAGATGGATTCCTTACAATCACTGGCCGTAAGAAAGAGTTGATCGTGACGGCTGGTGGAAAGAATGTTGCGCCAGCAGTTCTCGAAGATCGCGTCCGCGCGCATCCACTCGTCAGTCAATGCCTTGTCGTCGGCGATAACAAGCCATTCATTGCAGCGCTTGTTACTTTGGATGCCGATGCAATCAAGGGTTGGTCGGCGGCTAATAAGAAGTCCGGAACTTCAATCGCTGATCTGGCAAAGGATCCAGCATTGATCGCTGTTATTCAGACCGCCATTGACGATGCGAATAAGGCTGTAAGCCGAGCCGAATCTATTCGTAAGTTCACAATCCTGCCGGTTGACTTCACAATCGCAGATGGACAACTCACAGCCAAGCTCTCAGTGAAGCGCCATGTGGTGGCGGGGCAATTCGCCCGTGAGATCAATGATCTCTTTGCATAACCGCAAAAGGTAAGTAGAGATGACTTCCCCAGAAGCGAAAGTTCGAGCACTTGAGAAGGCGATCTCACACGATCTTCACCAGATTGGGCTACGCGTTGATCAGACGATCGGTCGCCATGCCACCAACCAGATAACTCGATCTGCTCTTCGAGATATCAGAAGCGCAATTGATGCGCTCACTTCCAAACTTCACGACCTGAGCAGAAGCGATGACCTACTCACCAAACGTGAGTTGCAAATTCTTCAGGCGCTCGCTACTGGAAAGACCGCGGCCGCGATTGGCATCGAATATTCGATATCAGAGCCAACGGTTAAGACTCATCTCGCTTCCACCTATCGGAAGTTACAGGTGACCAATAAGACCAGTGCGCTCTCACAAGCGCGAAAGATGGGCTTACTCGCCAAATAGGATCTCCTTAAAGCGCGATCCCCAGATCTTCCAACTCCATGTTGAGATCGCCCATTCACGACCACGTGCTGACATCTCTCGACGTAATTTCTCATTACTCAACATCGCAATAGCCTTCTCTGCGATGGCATCAATATCGGTTCCATCAACGACAAACCCAGTCTCGCCATCCAGAACGGCATCTGGTGCTCCGCCGGAAGCTCCACCGAGAACTGGGATTCCTGCTGAGCTCGCTTCGAGATAGACGATTCCAAGTCCTTCAACTTCTAATCCAAAGAATCTGGCCCGTGATGGCATGGCGAAGATATCGCCAAGTCTTAGATAACGAGGAAGATCTCCGTAATGCAATCGGCCAACAAAGTGAACGTCCTTTTCAAGATGGTTCTTTGCTACTAGCGCATCTAACTTCTGCCGATACGGGCCTTCTCCGACAAGTAAAAGTGCTGCATCGGGAATAGATTCGAGAATCTTTGGCATCGCCGCTATTAAGCGATCCTGTCCCTTGCGATGCACTAACCGGCCGACGCAGACTATGACCTTCTTACCTGCGAGCTGAAGCTCTTCAAGAAGTGCTTCATCTTTCGGGCCTGGAGTGAAGTGATCAATCGCAATTCCTGGCGCTATACGTACCGCCTGTACTCGCTTTCCAAGAATGGGCTTCATGGCATTGTGGGTGTACTCACCCAGGTATGTCAGGACATCAAGGTTGCGAGTAATCGCTCGCATAATCCATGAGAATGGCCAGAGTTTCGACCACCAAACTTCGTGGCCATGAGTAAGTGCAACCTGTCGCTTCGCACCTCTGCGACGAAGGAGTCCAGACATCCAACCAAGTGGTGCCGCAGCTCCGTACCAAATGATCTCCGATGAGTGTGACTTCATCACCTTTGCTACTGCCCGGTTGACGCGAGGGGTTGGTAGGAGAACCTTGCACTTGTCGCGATAGACGATGACCCCGTGGCGTTCTGCCAATCCGCGATCAAAATCTTCTGAGCCCTCTTGGCTACTCGTGAAGATCGCGATCTTTCGACCATCTAATTCGCTGATCAAACCCAAGATGAAACTCTCAATACCGCCAGCACGGGGACCAAGATCATTGGTCACTAACAGAACTGGGCGCGCATCCACCTGCAAAGGCTATCGTTCTCCTATGCCGATCATCGCAAATCTCATTATGGGATTAGATGGCGGCACAACGATTGATGGTAGATCCGCTCCCCTGAGCAGCGCTCAGGATCGAACTCGCTTTCACCAACTTCGCGAACGAGCAGATCTCATCCTCATTGGCGGAGAGAGTTCTCGCCGCGAGCCTTATTCGAAGACTCCCGTTCCACTGGTTGTTATATCTAGGCGACCAGATCTCAGTGGGTCGGCGGCGCTCAATCCCGCAGCGACGCTCTCGAACACAGACCTCGCTTCTACCCTGGCTGCATATCAACCAAATTTTTCAACGATACTGATCGAGGCCGGAGCTCACCTTCTAGAAGAAGCAATCCGTGCGCGATTGATCGACGAACTCTTCATCACAAAGGTTTCAAAGAGTGGCGAGGGTCCGTACTTCTTGATCGATCCCCTTGGCCATGGACTCGAACTTCGCGAGACCTCCGAGGGGCCAACGGAGCAGTTCCTCCATTATGCGCGCCTTCCCTAGATGAGTGCAGAGAGAAATTAGACTTAGGCAGTGGCAACCTTGAATAAGAGTGCAGTGAAGTCGTGGGATGAGATTGTCGGCGAGATCCGAAAGATCACCTTACGCAATGAGATCCAACTCGAGGAAGTTCCAGCTCCTCAGAAACTCGCACCTCATGCCATCGCTCTCACCGCCGATGTTGATATTGATGTAGGTACAGGAAGATTTGTTCTCCTGCACGATCCCGCTGGTCAGGAAGGCTGGTCTGGTGAATATCGCTGTGTCACCTTCGCTCGCGCCGCTATCGAGCCAGAGCTCGCAAACGATCCATCTCTCTGTGATGTGAGCTGGTCATGGTTGATCGAAGCGCTCGCACAAGAAGGCGCGGAGTACGTACACCCAAGTGGCACTGTGACTCGCGTTGCAAGCTCTTCCTATGGCGAACTCGATGGTCGCGATGAGGATTCAGAAGTTGAAGTGCGTGCATCATGGACACCGATTGATGGACATTCAATCACCGCACACGTCAACGCCTGGATCTCACTTCTCGGAAGAATCTCTGGCCTCGAACCACTTCCAGAGGGCATCACTCAACTTCCGCTCCACCGTTAACGTAAGAAAGTAATCCCCTGTGGCCGAACTCCTCCTGACTCCTCGCAATGGCCTATCGACGCTCATTGAGAGCGATGACGCACTTCGCGCCGCAATCGAAGAGTTGGCTGGCGGCACTGGCCCGATAGCAGTCGATGCAGAACGCGCCTCTGGCTATCGATATAGCCAACGTGCTTATCTCATACAGATCTATCGCCGTGGCGGAGGTCTTCACCTCATAGACCCAATCGCCGCGAATAACCCTGAAACCTGGGCGTTAATGGATCGCACCTTTGAAGAGTGTGAATGGATTATTCATGCCAGTACACAAGATCTTCCATGTCTTCGTGAACTCGGTATCGCTCCAAAGAGCCTATTTGATACTGAGTTAGGGGGTCGTATTGCTGGTTGTGAACGAGTTGGACTCGGAGCGCTCTCTGAAGAACTTCTCGGCATTCAACTTGCAAAAGAACACAGCGCAGTGGATTGGTCGCTTCGTCCACTGAAAGAGGAGTGGCTTACTTACGCAGCTCTCGATGTTGATGTGCTCATTGATCTACGCGATGCGATGGAGGAACTCCTTCGCTCCCGAGGCTATCTGGAATATGCAAAGGAAGACTTTGCTGCGATTCTGCAGGCTCCCCCATCCCCATCAAAGCGAGATCCATGGCGCAAGACATCAGGTATGCACAAGGTGAGAGATCGCATGACGCTTGCGATCGTGAGAGATCTCTATGCTGCTCGTGATGCTTACGCCCGCAAAGTTGATATCGCTCCGGGCAGGATCTTCAACGATGATGCCCTTGTTGAAATCGCGACGAAGCGACCGCTCACGATCGATCTCTTCTCAAAGATCATCTCTCGTCGCTCTCGTATTAAGGATCAACCTTTTGCAGAGTGGTTTGATATTTATCGCACGACACAACAACTTCCGAAGGAAGAATTGCCTGAGCTGCGAACACCAACGACCGGGTTGCCTCCGCAGAAGTTGTGGAAGGATCGAAACCCATCAGGGTATGCTCGATTAACACACGCTCGAGCGGCGGTCATTGAACGTGCCGAAGAACTCGGGATGCCAGCTGAGAATCTCATCTCACCCGAAGCAGTCCGTCAGGCGATGTGGCATAACCCAGAATCTGGTGATGGTCTTAGTTATATTGAAGAGAAACTGCGTGCAGCCGGTGCTCGCAAATGGCAGATTGAGAATGTTGCCGAAGTTCTTGTGGCTCCCCTTCATGAGACAGAGCCGTTGCCTGTCCCAGTTGCCCCTGATGCGGAACCGACCTCCGAGCCTTCGGCAGATGGAACCCCGCTCGCATAGTGAAGTTCATCGCATCTAGCGAATTACGCAACATTCGAGTTGCGTAATTCCTCTCCCGAGCCTTAGGCTCATCTCGTGTTAAGCACCTATCTGATCGCCCTTCGAGAAGGCCTAGAAGCCTCGCTCATTGTCTCGATCCTTGTTGCTTACCTTGCCCGAACTGACCGTAAGAGTTTCGCCCGCTATATCTGGGCTGGCGTTGGCGCTGCTGTCGCCCTGAGCTTTGGATTCGGCGCACTCCTCTCCTTCACCAGCACAACCCTCAGCGTTCGTGGCGAAGAGCTCTTTGCTGGCGTGACCTCAGTTGCCGCTGTTGGATTTGTGACCGCAATGGTCTTCTGGATGAAGCGAGCCGCTCGTGGATTGGGAAGAGAACTCCAGAGCAAGGTCGATGATGCACTTCCACTTGGTTCGATCGCTCTCATCTCGACCGCCTTCTTCGCTGTTGCAAGAGAAGGTTTGGAGACTGCACTCTTCATCTACTCGAACTTCCGCACCGTTCGTTCAAATACTGCGCCTTCACTTGGCCTAGTTCTTGGACTTCTCAGTGCGATCACACTTGGCCTTCTGATCTATCGCAAGACCGTCAAGATCAATCTCGGAAAATTCTTTACCGTGACCGGCTTCGGCCTCATTACCGTTGCCGCTGGCGTTCTCTCACACGCAGTCGGTGAATTCCAAAGTCGTGGTGATCTTCCAGGAAATACTCTCTTAGCTTGGAACGTCGCACCAACAGGTACCGGGGTCTTTAGCGCCAATACGCTCTGGACTATTCTCGATGGCTCTATCGGCATCGGCTCAACTCTGACCGTACTCCAGCTCATTGTCTGGGTCGCTTATCTATCGATCGTGCTCTCTATCTACAGCCGTCCGGCAAAGGCCGTTTCTACGCCTTCGCTCGCGGGTGCGCGCTAGCGTAACTCTCTCGAAGCCGATCAATCGTTACCAAAGTATAAATCTGAGTCGTCGTTACTGAAGAGTGGCCAAGTAACTCTTGGACAACTCGAATATCTGCACCGCCATCGAGCAAGTGAGTCGCAAATGAGTGGCGAAGTGAGTGTGGCGTAACATCCTGCGCGATACCGGCTCGCTCTGCTGCCTTTGCAACGATCGACCATGCACTCTGTCGAGTAAGTACTCCACCCCGAGCATTGAGAAAGAGTGCATCGCTCCTGCGCTCCTTAAGAAGAGATGGGCGAACACGAACTAGATACTGGTCGAGCGACTCCTGTGCAAATTTACCCACGGGAACTATGCGTTCTTTGCCGCCCTTACCTAAGAGGCGGATCGTAAGAGTCTCCTCTTCGCCAAGCTTGCTGATATCTGAGATCGTCAACGAGACGAGCTCTGTGACTCTTCCACCAGTTGCGTAGAGCAGCTCAATGAGCGCGACATTTCGTAGTGAGAGAAGGTCGCCTTCATAGACCGCATGTGAAATAAGAGATTCAATCTCAGCGATAGCGAGTGCCTTTGGAAGGCGCTTTGGGATCTTCGGTGGCGCGAACTCTTTAATGGGATTGAGAAAGCCCTCCTCCTTTGAGGCGAATTCATAGAAGTTGCGAATGGCGACAACTGCGCGTGAGATAGAACTCTCGGCTAACGGAGCTGGTCCACCCTTACCACGCAAGGTAGCGACAAACTCAGCCAATAGTGGGATTGTAAGTTCGTTGACCTCGATCGACTGGTTGTGAAGGTACTCCGTAAAACGAGCGAGATCTCGCTTGTAAGCACTCGTTGTGTTTTTGGATAGCCCCTTCTCTACCCGTAGGTGTGAAAGGTATTCACCTACTAACGCCTCAGCGCTTTTCATGGCCCTTCTTCAAGCCATGAGAGATGGCCGCTGCAACCAGACCGCTAAAGAGTGGATGTGGTCGTGTTGGCCGCGAGAGGAATTCTGGATGAGCTTGGGTTCCCACATAATATGGATGCACCTCGACCGGTAATTCAACAAATTCAACAAGATGTTGATCTGGCGATAGGCCAGAGAAGACGAGACCAGTGGCGGCGATCTGATCGCGATACTTATTGTTCACTTCGTATCGGTGGCGATGACGCTCTTGAATGAGTTCTGATCCGTAGACCTTTGCGACGATAGAGCCTGGAGTTAACGCTGCTGGGTAGAGCCCTAGGCGCATAGTTCCGCCCATATCTCCATCGCCTGCAACGATCGCTTCTTGTGAGGCCATCGTGGCGATTACTGGGTGCTTGGTATCTGGATCAAATTCGGCAGAACTTGCACCATCAAGGTGAGCGAGCGATCGGGCAGCTTCAATCACCATGCATTGCAGGCCGAGGCAGAGCCCGAGTGTTGGAATCTTATTTTCGCGGGCATAGGTAAGTGCACCGAGTTTTCCTTCGATACCTCGAACTCCAAAGCCACCAGGTACACAGATTGCATCAACATCTGAAAGATTTGCTGCAGCACCCGCTGGGGTTTCGCAATCATCAGATGGAATCCACTTGATGTGAATCTTTGCTTCATTGGCAAAGCCACCGGCGCGTAGTGCTTCGGTAACAGAGAGATAGGCATCTGGCAGGTCGACATACTTACCGACGAGGCCTACGGTCACGTGATGCTTTGGATGGTGGACGCGATTGAGGAGGTCGTCCCACTCCCCCCAAAGAACATCGGTTGCTTCAAGGCCTAGGCGGTGAACAACATAGCTGTCGAGTCCTTCAGAGTGGATGACCTTAGGAATATCGTAAATTGACGGCGCATCAACGGCAGCAACAACAGCTTCGAGATCAACGTCGCACATCGCTGAGATCTTCCGCTTCACTGAATCCGGAATCTCGCGATCTGATCGAATAACAATCGCATCTGGCGCAATACCGATAGAGCGAAGAGCGGCAACAGAGTGCTGGGTTGGCTTCGTCTTTAATTCGCCAGAAGGCCCAATGTATGGCACCAAGGAGACGTGTAAGTAGAAGACATTGTCGCGACCAACATCTTGTCTGATCTGCCGCGCCGCTTCTAAGAATGGAAGTGATTCAATATCGCCAACGGTTCCACCGACTTCAGTGATAACGAGATCAATATCAGGGCCAGCCATCGAGCGGATCCGCTCTTTAATCTCATTAGTGATATGTGGAATTACTTGAACGGTGTCGCCAAGGTAGCCGCCTCTGCGCTCTTTTGCGATGACATTGGAATAGACCTGGCCGGTTGTGACATTTGCTGAACCTTGAAGGCTGCGATCTAAGAAGCGCTCGTAGTGTCCGATATCGAGATCGGTCTCGGCGCCATCATCAGTAACAAAGACTTCACCGTGTTGGAATGGGTTCATGGTGCCTGGATCTACATTGAGATAAGGGTCGAGCTTCTGCATGGTGACTCGAACACCGCGAGATGTGAGCAATCGACCAAGGCTCGAGGCTGTGAGCCCTTTTCCTAGACTTGAGGCTACGCCCCCGGTGACAAAGAGATGCTTGGTTACATGAGGGCTGGTCATGGAGCACAAACTTATCAGGAATTCGCCCCTGAATTTCGCACGAGGTCGAGCAGCTCCTTTGCGTGTTCCTGAGCGCTCTCCGATTGGGCTTGGCCAGAGAGCATGCGGGCGATCTCTACCCTCCTGGCAGGCTCATCAAGGTGGAGAACATCACTTGCACTCACCGAACCCGACTCATCCTTGCGAACAACGAGGTGATGATCAGCCCAGACTGCAACCTGGGCGAGGTGGGTCACAACGATCACCTGTGAACTCTTCGCGAGCGCGGCAAGTCTGCGGCCAACTTCTACTGCCGCTGCGCCACCGACTCCAGCATCAACTTCATCGAAGATATATGTACCGATCGGTGAACTTGCAGCGATCACAACTGAGAGGGCGAGCATGACGCGAGATGTCTCACCACCGCTTGCGACCTTTGAGAGTGGCAATGGGGTCGCACCAACATGGCCAGCAAAGAGAAGTCGAACGTCATCCAAGCCAGTCGAGGTGTACTCGCCAAAACTTTCACCGGGCGC
>DAINQZ010000011.1:19704-23479 GCA_036742235.1 Candidatus Nanopelagicaceae bacterium
GTCGAACGTCATCCAAGCCAGTCGAGGTGTACTCGCCAAAACTTTCACCGGGCGCTGTTATTACCTCGCAGATTAATTGAGCATTGGGCATCGAGAGTTTCTGTATCTCTTGGGTTGTCGCCTCTGCCAGCGCCTTCGCTCCGTTAGTGCGTTTTTGCGAAAGCTTCTTAGCCGCTCCCTTTACAGCTTTAAAGATTGAGGCCAACTCGCTCTCAAGTTCTGCAATTCGGGAGTCGCCACCATCTAAATCTTTGAGCGCTTGTGACCCTTCCTCGTAACGGGAAATTAACTCCTGATACGCAGCCGATCTATCACTTCCTTTACCCCACTTCTTGATAAGTGAATTGATTCCAGCCTTTCGCTTCTGCAGTGCATCGAAGCGAGCTGGATCGGCTTCAAGCCCCGAGAGGTAAGCAAGTAGGTCACTCACTACATCAGAGAGATCGAATAGAACGGAGGAATACTTATCGATATGAGCATCCAAAATTGCATCTTTATCTTTGAGAGTATCCAGCACCTTCTTCGCACTACGTAGCGAGGTCAGGGTTCCGCGATCTTCATCTTCAATAATGTTGAGCGCAGATGAGATGGTTGCATGGAAATCTTCCACGCTGCCAAGGCGAACTATCTCACTCTCAATCGAATCTAATTCACCTTCGGTTGGCATCAGCGCAGAGAAGTCATTCATAAATGCCTTCAACTCAGAGATCTCTTGATCGCGCTTCGCGCTTTGGGCTTTCAATCCTGCAATTCTTGTCTCAAGGGATCGGTGAGATTCAAAGAGTTTTAGATACTCCGAAAGTTCGGAGCTGGCATCGACATAGAGATCGAGCATCTCTCGTTGTACCGCAGGTTTGGCTAGGCGAAGATTGGTTGATTGACCATGAATCTCGATGAGCCCTTCTGCAATCTCACCGACTTTCGAGGCATTAGAGAGTGCGCCACCCATCGTTATACGTGATTTACCTTCAGGTGAGACGCTACGAGTAAGGAGAAGTGCGCCATCCTCTACATCTCCGCCGGCATCGAGTACCTTCTCGGCAAGCACTTCATCGATCTCAAAGTTTGCGGATACGAGAGTTCGATCTGATCCGGTTCGAACGAGATCGGAATCGGATTTAGCTCCGAGGACTAAACCCAGCGCGGTGAGTACCATCGTCTTTCCAGCACCGGTCTCACCAGTAAGGACTGTTAATCCAGGCGAGAATTCAACATTTGCGCTCTCAATAACGCCTAGACCGCGGATTGAGATTTCAGTGAGAGTAGAACTCCGCTCTCTCTTGCTGGACGATTTCTCACTCACCGCGCCAACCTTCAATGGGCAGCTTAAATTTTGCAACAAGACGATCGGTGAATCCAGCCTCGGCCATATGAACGAGTTCGATCGAGTGGGCATCTTTCGAGATCGTGATGCGATCACCCTTGAGAAGTTGGAATGTACGCATGCCATCACTTGATAGCGTCGCACCATCTGATTCAATATCAATCGCGATCGTTGAATCCGGTGAGATCACCATCGGCCTTGAGAAGAGTGCATGAGCAGCAAGCGGCAGGAGGATTAGCGCATTTACTTCAGGCCAGACGACCGGTCCCCCAGCCGAGAAGGCATAGGCGGTAGAACCAGTTGGGGTTGCTGCGATCACGCCATCGCATCCCCAACGAGAGAGTGGGCGACCATCGATCTGGACGAAGAGTTCAACCATTTGTGCATCGCTTCGCCCAACAGTTACTTCGTTGAGTGCCCAACCTTGATCAATAATCGTCCCTCTGCGCTCAATCTCATGATGAAGAACAAGGCGCACTTCACCGCGATAACTCTTCGAAGAGATTGAATCGACAATCGCACTGACTTCAGGGCGACCGATCTCTGCCAGAAACCCGACATTGCCCATATTGATGCCGAGGATCGGAATATTCTTTCCGCGAACGATCTCCGCAGCTCGAAGGATGGTCCCATCCCCACCAAGGACTACTGCGATCTCAATGCCATCAACGCTCTCCATGCGTGAGATATTCGCAAGTGTGTGAGGAGTATTGGAGACGACCTCAAAATCTTGAGCGACAAGTGCCTGCGCGAGCTCAGTTGCAAACTCCGATGCTTCAACCTTGGTCGGATGAATAACGAGAAGTACTATTCGTTTGCTCATCTACTGTGGCCCTTCTGCAATGGCGGCATCGAGTGCCTCCTCTGAAACTGCCGTGCTTCCCTCTTTCAGCCATAAGAAATATTCCACATTGCCGCTAGGACCTGGAAGAGAACTTGCGACAACTCCCTCGCATCCAAGGCCCATCTCTAGAGCCGCATCAGCAACCTCTTTTACTGCAGCTTTTCGTAACAATGGATCACGAACCACGCCACCGGCTCCAAGTTTCTCGCGCCCAACTTCAAATTGAGGCTTCACCATGACGAGAAAATCTGCACCAGCACCTGATACCTCAACTAATGCAGGCAAGACCAAGGCGAGAGAGATAAAACTCAGATCTGCGACGATGAGATCAACCGGATCACCAATCTGGCTTATCGTGAGATGGCGAACATTGGTTCGATCGAGAACAGTGACACGTGGATCCTGTCGGATCTCCCAGGCCATCTGCCCATATCCAACATCGACCGCGACAACTGCGGCAACATCTCGCTTCAAGAGAACATCAGTAAAACCACCGGTTGAGGCGCCTGCATCGAGAGCTCTGCGGCCTGCAACTTTGATCTGTGGAAATGCATCGAGTGCACCCGCGAGCTTATGTCCGCCACGAGAGACGTACTCATCTCGTTCACCCACGATCGTTATCGATGTCTCAGCGTCTACTTGTGTCGCAGGTTTCGTTGCCGGAATTCCGATAACTAAGACTGAGCGAGACTCAATGAGATCGGCAGCTTGCTCTCTCGAGCGAGCTAGACCCCTTCTCACGAGTTCTGCATCAAGTCTTGTCTTCATATCTCTAGTTAGAGCCCATCGATCTGTGTGAGAGCGCGCTCGAGCTGTGCGTGAATACCATCGTACTCAGCAACATGCTCGCTGAGGTCTCGATCCTGAACACTGGAAATGCGATCCCTGATCGCCTCAATTGACGAGGATTGGCTACCTTCACTCATCCCTTGGAGGTTCTCTTCATCTGCACCGTTAAACTCATTAGCCATAGTCGAACCGTACCCAAAAAGTATTGATCCATGCGCGCTAGACACCGCCATCACGCTCGCGACCGATTAGAGACCGATTAGAGCCGAGTAATCGTGATCGCCTCTACCTGCCACCTACTTGCAAGGCCGTGGGGAGCCTGCCAGAAGCGGCGTCGGACCGCTCCCCTCACCTCAACCCACTGATCTGGCTTGATCGCGAGAGCGCTCTTTCTCGCCGAAGCGCTCCATGCCGCAATATCTAAGGTATCGACCTCGCGCTTCTTACCTCGAGAGGCCGCCCGATCTACAATCAATCGAAATTCAACAACGCGATCTCCGCTCGGCAACTCCTTACTCTTTGCCGCAGCATTTACACGACCAACCAGAACTACTTCATTGCTTGCCGTGTAGCGAAGAAGTTCTTCCTCTTCGCTTATGGCTGCTTCCTTTAAAGATTTTGTACTGGCTCTTCCCATAGCTCTTCCTCTCGATGAGATCGTTCTTATCTACATCTCAGAAGGTAAGCGAAGAATCATCTCTCAGATTTTTGACTTAGCCGGATCTGTGGAGAAATGTTTTATGTGCACAAAAAAAAGAGCACCTGCTCAACCCATCCGAAGATGAGGAGCAAGTGCTCTTTATAAATGATGTCCGGCG
>DAINQZ010000012.1:0-22106 GCA_036742235.1 Candidatus Nanopelagicaceae bacterium
GAGTCATGGACTGGAATACCTTCGGTAATGACAACGCACAATGGAAGTTCGGCATCGATTGCATCAATGACTGCAGCCTTTGCAAACTTAGGTGGCACGAATACCACTGAGGCATTTGCACCAGTTGCGGCTACTGCTTCAGCAACTGAGTTGAAGACCGGGAGTTGCTTGCCTTCAATCTCAACAACTTGACCGCCCTTACCGGGTGTCACGCCGCCGACAATATTGGTACCGGACTTAATCATGCGGCCAGTGTGCTTCGTTCCTTCAGAGCCAGTCATGCCCTGAACGATCACCTTGGTATTTTGATCGATGAAGATAGCCATTATTTTGCCGCCAATTCTGCAGCCTTAGCAGCTGCGCCATCCATGGTCTCGAGCTGCTGCACCAATGGGTGTGCTGCCTCATTCAAAATACGACGGCCTTCAAGGACGTTATTTCCATCGAGGCGAACCACGATCGGCTTAGTAGCAGCGCTTCCTAGGATCTCAAGTGCTTGAACGATTCCATTTGCTACTGCATCGCAAGCGGTGATTCCACCGAAGACGTTAACAAAGACGCTTCGCACATCTGGATCGCCCAAGATGATCGAGAGGCCATTGGCCATAACTTCAGCTGATGCACCGCCACCGATATCGAGGAAGTTCGCAGGCTTGACGCCATACTTCTCACCGGCATAAGCGACGACGTCGAGCGTACTCATAACAAGTCCTGCACCATTTCCAATGATGCCAACTTCGCCTTCAAGCTTTACGTAATTGAGGTGCTTCTCTTTTGCGAGCGCTTCTAGCGGGTTCGCTGAATCATGATCCTCGAGGTCTGCGTGAGTCGCGTGGCGGAATGCGGCGTTATCATCGAGAGTCACCTTGCCATCAAGTGCGACGATTCGACCATCTTCAGTCTTCACGAGTGGATTGATCTCCATGAGAGTTGCATCTTGAGCGACAAAGGCTGCCCACAACTTCAACAAGACATCTGCAACTTGATCAACGACTGCAGCCGGGAACTGTCCAGCCTTTACGATCTCGAGTGCCTGTGCCTGCGTGATGCCGACATTTGGATCGATTCCAACGCGGGCTAACTTCTCTGGCTGAGTGTGTGCAACTTCTTCGATCTCCATACCGCCGGCAACTGATGCCATGACGAGGAAGTTTCGGTTCGCACGGTCGAGCAAGATCGCCATGTAATACTCTTCAGCGATCGGCGCTGCTTGAGCGATCATCACCTTGTGAACGGTGTGGCCCTTGATATCCATGCCGAGGATCGCCTCAGCCTTTACACGAGCATCTGCGGCATCCTCAGCAAGCTTTACGCCGCCTGCCTTTCCGCGACCACCAATCTTTACCTGTGCTTTGACGACAACTTTTCCGCCCATAGTCGCAGCTGCGGCTTCAGCTTCTGTTGCAGTAGATGCAACAGCGCCGCCGAGAACTGGAATGTTATGTGCTTCGAAGAGATCTCGAGCTTGATACTCAAAGAGATCCACTCACTACCCCGATCTACATTATTAGAGGAGACAACCTGCCTACGGGCGTGATTCTAATAGAGATTTAGAGCTTCTCGACCGGCGCATAGCGCAGCAGGAGTCGCTTCTCCCCTGCACTTCCAAAGTTGATCGTCGCCTGGGCTCGATCCCCATCACCGCTCACTTCAACCACAGTTCCCAATCCGAATGTGTCATGGGACACACGATCTCCTGGGGTGAGTGCGACCGTCTCGGTCGTTCGCTTACCTGTCGCCTTAGGTGGTGGGCCGAAGGATCGTGGTGCAGAAGATCGAGTCGAGATGGATGATGAAGCTCGTACTTCGTTCCATGTCACCAACTCTTCGGGAATCTCGGCGAGGAATCGTGATGGTGGGTTATACATCGGGGCGCCCCACGAGGATCGATATTCAGATCTCGATAGGTATAAACGTTTGCGTGCACGTGTGAGGCCTACATATGCCAGACGTCGCTCTTCTTCAATCTCGGATGGATCACCCAAGGTGCGCGAGTGCGGAAAGATTCCTTCTTCCATGCCAGTCAGAAATACTGTTGGGAACTCTAAGCCCTTTGCAGTGTGAAGGGTCATCAGAGTGACAACTCCGCCGTGGTTCTCGCCATCTGGAATCTGATCTGAATCGGCGACTAATGAGACTTGTTCGAGGAAGCCTAGAAGTGAGATCTCTTCACCATCTTCTACTTCGCCTTCCTCATATTCGGTTGCAACTGAGATCAACTCTTCAAGGTTCTCAATACGTCCTTCATCCTGCGGATCTTCAGAGTTCTGAAGTTCGGTCAGTAAGCCACTCTGTTCAAGTACGGCTTGAGCAACCACTGAAGGGCGAACCTTTGCCTCAACCAAAGTCCTCATCTGTTCAATCAGTGCGACGAAGTCACCAATGGAGCCAGCGGCACGGGCTGCAACACCCGGTGCCTCTTTCACTCGGGAGAGTGCGCTCCAAAATGAGATATCTGCAGATTTGGCAAAGTCATCAATGACTTCAAGGGCCCGATCGCCTATGCCTCGCTTTGGAGTATTGATAATCCGGCGGAGGGAGACCTCATCTTCTGGGTTCACAAGAACGCGCAGATAACCAAGGAAATCCTTTACCTCTTTGCGTTCGTAGAATCGAACTCCCCCAACGACCTTATAAGGGATAGCCATACGCATAAAGGTCTCTTCAAAGACGCGAGACTGGGCATTGGTTCGATAGAAGATTGCAGTATCACCGGGCTGTGATTCGCTCTCATCACGAAGGCGATTGATCTCGCGGCCGATAAAACCTGCCTCATCATGTTCGGATTCAGCTAAGTAACCAGTAATAGGCGCACCTGCTCCCTCCTGTGACCAGAGATTCTTCTCTTTGCGACCTGGGTTATTTGAGATCACGGCATTTGCAGCACCAAGAATGTTCTGCGTGGATCGGTAATTCTGTTCGAGAAGAATCGTGGTCGCGTTCTGATAATCCTCTTCAAATTGCAAGATATTGCGAATGTTGGCGCCGCGGAAGGCGTAGATCGATTGATCGGCATCTCCCACTACGCAGAGTTCTGCAATCGGCATCGATTCATGTGGAGTGCCAACGAGTTCTCGGACCAAAATGTATTGGGCATGGTTTGTATCTTGATACTCGTCTACGAGGACATGTTTAAATCGCGAGCGATAGCGATTGCGAGCCTCCGGAAAACGCTGCAAGACTTCAACAGTCTTCCCAATTAAGTCATCGAAGTCCATCGCATTCGCAGATTGCAATCTCCGTTGATAGAGCGCAAAGATTTCAGCAACGATCTGCTGGAAGGCATCTGCTGCTTGCAGTTGGAAATCTGCTTGCCCCATCAGTTCATTTTTAGCCGTAGAGATCATCGAATGCACCGCTCGTGGTGTGTATTGCTTTGAGTCGAGGTGCATATCTTTCATAATTGTCGAAAGGAGTCGAAGACTGTCACTTGAGTCGTAAATCGTGAACGAGTTCGAATATCCAAGCCGAACGGCCTCTTGGCGAAGTATGCGGACACAAGCACTGTGGAAGGTGGAGACCCACATGCTGCGGGCACGATCACCGACGAGTTCTGCGACCCGCTCTTTCATCTCAGCAGCGGCCTTATTGGTAAAGGTGATGGCGAGAATCTCAAAGGGGGCGGCACCGCGTTCGGCCATGAGATAGGCGATTCTTCGCGTCAGGACTCGAGTCTTGCCTGAGCCTGCACCAGCGACAACGAGTAACGGGGTACCCTCGTGCTCTACCGCCGCCTGTTGTTGTGGGTTCAACCCATCTACCAATGACACGAGGCGAGCATAGACCCGAGATAGGACGAGCATGCCACCGATGGACGATAAGGACGTTGAGAGAATTCTCTTCGTCACCGCACACCCCGATGATCTGGACTTTGGCGCCGGAGCGAGTATTGCTCAATGGACCGATGCTGGGATCAAGGTGAGCTATGCGATCTGTACCAATGGCGATCAGGGTGGCAGCGACCTCACCGTCTCGCGCGATGAGATGCGCAAGACCCGCCAACGCGAGCAGACCAACGCTGGTCGAGTGCTCGGGGTTAGCGATATCCACTTTTTAAATTATCACGATGGCTTGCTCGAACCAACGATCGGACTTCGCAAGGATATTGTCCGAGTGATTCGTAAGGTCCGTCCACAGCGCCTAGTTGTTCAGAGCCCTGAGCGAAATTACGATCGAATCTTTGCATCACACCCAGATCACCTGGCAGCGGCTGAGGCAGCGATGCAGGCGGTCTACCCAGATTGCGGTAACCCATTTGCCTTCCCAGACCTTCTCAATGATGAAGGTTTAGAGCCTTGGAATGTCAGTGAAGCGTGGGTGATGACCAACGAGTTCAACGACCATTACATCGATACAACAAGCACCATCGAGCGCAAGATCAACGCGCTTCGTGAACATGTCAGCCAGATCTCCGATATGGATGCGATGGCAGAGCGAATCCGCGAGTGGGGCGCTAGAAATGCCGAGGCGGTTGGCCTACCTGAAGGACGTTTTGCTGAGACCTACAAGGTTGTCTCAACCAAGTAATACGACTCGTGAGATCTGACTAGTTAGATGCTTCTCCGTAATTGAAGGTAGTAACGCAGCCGCCATCTACGGTGACGATTGAACCTGTCATAAACGATGCATCATCTGAGACGAGAAATGCAGCAACATTTGCGACCTCGATTGGTTGAGCCTGGCGACCGATTGGTTGCATGCCGGCAGCCTTCTCGCGACGTGCGATCGCTGCTTCAAGTTCACCTGGTGCCAAGGTCGCACGACGGCGTCCCAAACTAGTATCGATATAGCCAGGGCAGATCGCATTGATGCGAATGCCATCTGGGGCGTAATCAACGGTGAGCTGCCTGGTGTAATTGATAATCGCACCTTTTGAGGCACAGTAAGCAGCAGCCTTTGGAGCGCCGATCAAGCCATATGTTGATGCGATATTCACAATTCTGCCATCGCGCTGCTTTAAGAAATGAGGCAAGGCGTACTTTGTACAGAGGAAGGTGCCGCCAACATTTACCGCCATCACACGCATAAACTCTTCTAACTCAATTTCGTGAGTGCGAAGTTGGCCGCCACCTACGCCAGCATTGTTGACCAAGATATCGAGGCCGCCGAAGGTGCTCACGGTGGTATCGATCAGATTCTTTACATCCGCCTCTTGTGAGACATCGGCACGAACAAAGATCGCCTTTCCGCCAGCGGATTTGATCTCTTCGACAGTTCGCTCGCCATCTTCTGGCAAGACATCTGAAACCGTCACACTTGCTCCTGATTCAGCAATCTTCTTAACAGTTGCTCTTCCAATTCCATTTCCAGAACCAGTGACGATTGCTACTTTGCCTTTGAGATCAGTCATTACATTCTCCTTGGTAGTTATTGAAGGTCGTTGAAGGGTTTAGTACTCGACGATGGTGCGACTTAAGAAGACGGTTGCGACGAAACGTCTAAAGAGCTCGAGTGGATCGCTACCTGTGAGCTCGACGGTCTTTGCGCCGGTGCGCACGGTGCCAGGAATCCACGTTGCCTGCTCTGCATAATCCCCGTTATGGAAGCGAATCTCGATTGTTGCTGGAAGGCTGATCGCTGGCTTTCGAATAGCAGAAAGGTTGGCCACCGCATCTTTTGCCTTTGTCTTGATCAGATCACAGGCATCGACTGGATGCATAGAGTTCGCTGCAAAGCGTGAGATGCTCGCTTTAACTACCGCAGAGCGGACATCTGGTGACCACAATTCGGTCTCGATGCGAGTTGTCTCATCACCAGTTACGAGTACGACAGGGACGCCGAAATGCTGCGCGACTAAGCAGTTGAGTCCAGCCTCTGAGACGATTTGGCCATTGAGCTTGATGTCAGCGATCGCGCGAGGGTTATAAGTATGCGAAAGGACTGAGTTATCACTACTCATTGAGCCGTGATAACTAACGAAGAAGATCGCATCAAAAGAGCTATCAAGGCCTTGCATCATGTAGAGCGGCTTGTGCTTACCTGATAGATACCGTGCCTTGCCAGCAAGGGTTGCCGGCTTGAGGTTCTGCATCGTTGAGTGTGAGTCATTCACGAGGAACTCGGTTGCACCAGCGGCCATCGCTCCTTCGATACTTGCATTGACCTCATTTTGCAGGAGTTCGCGGTAGTAGCCATACTCTGGATTTCCGTGGAGGCATTGGCTCCAGTCAACTACTCCAGCAGTGCCTTCCATATCTGAACTGATGTAGATCTTCATAGTAGAGCCTTTCGTGGTCGGAACTCGGGTTCGGTGGAATTCTCTGTCATCAATGTATACGTCGATCCTTCCATGCCAGCAGCGCCACCGTGGTGACCATCAGCTGTAAGTGCAAGGCAACGAAGTTCAGCTCGAAAGTCATCGGGGAGATTGCGAGCTTCTTTGAGGGCATCCATACAGGCCTCTTCAGCACTCATTCCGTGACGAATATTTTCAACGACGGTACGCGCCGTTCCGCTTCGGAGTGAGAGTTCACCGCGTCCGGTACAGGCGGCTGCCCCATAACGAATATCCGCATAGTTTCCAGCACCAGGAATTGAAGAGTCTCCAACACGTCCTGGATGCTTATATGGATATCCGCTCGTACTTACGCCACATACGATCTCGCCGCTGCGATCCTTTGCAATGATATTGATCGTTCCCCATGGGCCCTCATGCGGAGCGAAACGCTTCACAAGGTCAATCGCTGCGAGTCGATAGCGAAGGTCGCCACTCATCGCCTTCGTATTTTCACCTTCGATTGACTCTTTAGGAATGCTACGAAGCTGCTCTAGCCAGAGTTCTTTTCCTTCTGGAGTGAGCAGTTCGGCACGAGCAAAACCAAGTGAATCTGCAAAAGCTTCAGCACCTTCACCAACGAGAAGTGCATGTTGTGGCAATTTTTCCATTACAGCGCGAGCGATTGAGATCGGATTTGGGAAGTTCTTCACTGCGCCAACTGCCCCAAAGGCGCGAGTCGAGCCAACCATGATGGAGGCGTCAAGCTCAACTTCACCGCGGGCATTCGGCAAGCCTCCGGTTCCAACGTAGTGGTCCGCAAGGTTATCTTCGCAGAGCATCAAGCCTCGTTCCACTGCTTCAAGGGCAGATCCACCGCGTCGCAAAATATCCATCGCAGCAGGAATGCCGGCCTCACTTCGCTCACTTCCGATGATCACTATTTCTGACACGTTCGCCTTCTCTCTTTGTGTGATGATCTTTACTTCAGGTTAATGCAAGCAGCCTTGTGGTCTTTGGATCCAATGTGAATGAGAGTGGGGTCTGTTGTCGCACATGCTGCTGTCGCAAGGCTGCATCTGCTCTGGAAGCGACAACCTTCATAACGAGCTTGAAGTGTAGGCAATTCGCCCTCTGGCGCATCGCCTAACTTTGAACCGGGAGTCATCTTTGGCACTGAGCCTAGAAGCAGTTTTGTATATGGGTGTTGAGGATTATCAAATACATCTGAGGTTGACCCTTCCTCAACGATGCGCCCAAGATACATCACAGCTATTCGATCGCTCACCTGTCGCACAATCGCTATGTTATGAGAAATGAATAGCATCGTAAGTCCAAGATCTCGCTTTAAGTCCATTAACAGATTGACGATGCTTGCTTGCACGGAGACGTCTAAGGCTGAGACCGCTTCATCGGCAATCAATATCTTTGGTTCGAGCGCGAGCGCACGAGCAATACCGATTCGCTGACGTTGTCCACCAGAGAATTGTCGAGGATATGCCTGTAACGCGGCGACAGGCAATCCAACGAGCTCCATTAGCTCAATACAGCGTGCCTCGACTTTCTCCTTTGATACCAATTTATGAAAGAGCAGGATCTCCTTTAGCATCTCGCCAATACGCATGCGCGGGTTGAGCGAAGCGAAGGGATCTTGGAAGATCATCTGAACAGCGCGTCGCTCCTCGAGTGTGCGTTCCGCTCCAATCTCGCGGTTAAAAATCGTGAGAGATCCACTTGTAGCTGGATACAAGCCCACGAGCGTCCTTCCAAGTGTGGACTTTCCACAACCTGACTCCCCAACAAGGCCGATCGTTGACCCTGCAGGCATTTCAATTGAGATGCCGTCAACCGCGGGGACTGAGAACGGCTCTTTGCCGCGAATCTTTCCAAGAAGTGATTGTCGACCAACGAAATGTTTCGAGAGATCGGTTGCGCTCAGAACGACATTCTCCATACTCGCCATTAACGCCGCCCGCCTTCTGAAGGTATAGCCACAACTTTCTCCAAATAAGTAGATGCATGATGGCAGGCGGAGAGAGATAGGCCCTTGGCCACGAGCTCTGGCTCACTCGTTTGGCAGGTATCGGTGACAGCGAAGCATCGAGGAGCAAACGGACAACCGCGGATCGCCTTCGTGAGGTCAGCTCCCTCACCTGGTATCGAGAAGAGTCTCTCAATGCGGTGATCGATATCAGGTGCGGACTTAAGAAGTGAATATGTATATGGATGAGTTGGATTTTGGAAGGTGCTTTGGACCGGACCAGTCTCTACAAATCGACCCGCGTACATCACATTGATCTTCTCGCAAATTTCGTTTACAACCGCAAGATCATGAGTAACGAAGACTAAGCCGGTCTTCTCCTTCACTCGAAGATCCATTAATAATCGGAGGACTTGAGCTTGGATTGTGACATCTAAAGCTGTCGTCGGTTCATCACAGAAGATTAATTGTGGACTTCCGGAGAGTGCGATTGCGATTGCAACACGCTGGCGTAACCCTCCTGAGAGTTGGTGGGGATAGACCGTTGAACGCTTCTCTGCCTCGGAGATACCAACTAACTCCATAAGCTCAATTGCCCTGTCATGTGATTTCGACTTCGACCAGCCAAGGCGTCGGTAGGGAATTTCCGCAATCTGTTCGCCGACCCGCATGACTGGATTGAGTGCAGCAATAGCATCTTGAAAGACAATTCCAATAGTTTCGGAGAGAAGTTCGCGCCGTTGTTGCGAAGAGAGGTTTCGAACGTTCTTGCCCTGCAGATAAATTTCGCCAGAAGTAACGCGCGCATTCTTTGGCAATAGGTCCAAGATCGCCTTGAGGGTGATGGATTTTCCACTTCCAGATTCGCCAACAATGCCAACGCTATCGCCCGCATCTACCTCAAGCGATATTCCTCGGATAGCTTTGAGCAGTCCTCGAGAGGTATCAATTTCAACATGTAAATCTTTAACTGCTAAGAGTGGGGTGCTCATTTATTCAACCTCTTCACCAAGCCATCGCCAATAAGTGATAGACCAAATCCAGTGATAACAACCATCACGCCGGGGATTGTTGGAATCCACCATTGCTGGAGAATGTATGCCTGCCCCTCTTGAATCATTGATCCCCATTCAGCTGTAGGAATCGGAACGCCGAGTCCAAGGTAGCCAAGAGAGACGATTGCCAAGATACTGAGCACGATATCGCTCATCGAGAAGATAATTGCTTGTGAGATAACGTTAGGCAGAACGTGCCTGCGCAGGATGCGACGGGTTGGCAAGCCACTTAACTTAGCAGCGTGAACATAGTCCAATTCCTTTGCTACCAGCACTGCAGCGCGAATGATTCGACAATAAGCAACCCAACCCACCAGGCTGATTGCAAGAATGATCGCCTTAGGACCAGCTCCAACTACAAAGACAAGAGCAATCGCTAATACATAAAATGGAAAGGCAATCGTCGTATCGACAATTCTCATCAGGATGGCATCAAACCAACCACCACGCCAGCCAGAAATTAGTCCGAGTGTTGTTCCGATAACAAATGGGAGGAAAACTGCAATCACCCCAATTGCCAAGTCAATACGAGCACCATAAAGCAGGCGTGTCATCACATCTCGACCAAGTTGATCGGTCCCGAGCAGGTGATGAATATTTGGGGAGAGCAGAGTGTTCTCGAGATCTTGACCCGTAGGGTCGTAATGTGAGATGAGCGGAGCAGCAATCGCCAGGAGAGCTAAGGTTGAAATAATCCCGATTCCAGAATAAAGCGCAACGTTGGCCGAAAAATTAAGTCGTTTGATGAGACCAGGACGATTTCCTAAGCGGGAACTCATAACGCAACCCTTGGGTCTAGTGAGGCGTGAATCAGATCAGCAAGGAGGTTCACAACAACAACCACAACTGCAAAGAAAATCGTAACTCCTTGAACAATCGGATAATCACGTTTGGAGATGGCATCGATCATCAATGAGCCAGTGGCCGGAATGGCAAATACTCGTTCGACAATGACAGTTGAACCAACGAGATAGGCAATATTTACACCCAGTACAGTCACTGAGGCAATCACAGCATTCCGGACCACGTGTGAAATCATCACCCTACTTTTGCCGATTCCCTTGGCTTTTGCAGTTAAAACAAAGTCAGCTTCAAGAATCTCGAGCATTGCTGCTCTCAGGCTGCGGATAAGGATCGGGGAAAGTCCAATAGCGATAGAAAGTGCCGGTAAGAATGAAGAACGAAGGTGCTGGAGGAAGGTGTCACCAAAACCACTCACCGGGAAGAGATGAACCTTGAGTCCTAGCAAGAGAATGAGTTCGATACCGATCCAGACTTGTGGCATTCCCAGGCCAATAATGGGTACGACTCGAACCGCCTGATCACGCAGCGCACCTTCCTTTGAGGCAGCAAGGATTGCAAGTGGGAGGCTAATAAGAAGAGCCAAAAGAATGCCGCCGACCATCAGGAAAAGAGTGGCACTTAACCGGCCGGCAATCAAAGTTGTCACACTGTCGTTGTTGTAAAAACTAGTTCCAAGTGATCCATGGAAGAGGTGCCCAAGGAAGGAGAAATATTGAACAAAGACTGGGCGATCGATTCCAAGCATATGATGGATGACTTTTGCTCGTGCTGGTGTAGAAGTTTGCCCAAGAATGACATCGGCGGGATCACCAGGAATTGCATGGACAAGCAAAAAAACTGCTACTGAAATACCAAAGAGGGCGGGGATTACTTGAAGAAATCTCTTGCCTGTGTAAAACAAGAAATTCATCGAAGTTGGCCCCGCCCTCTCTAGATCATGATGAAACTACTGTCGAATAAGTATGGGGAGGCGACTCCCCATACTTATTGATGGATGCTATTAACCCTTCTTCACATCTTCCATATGGTAGGAAAGTGTTGGGGTCACTTGGAATCCAGTGATATTCGAACGCCATGCGTATATATATGGTGCGTTGTAAGCAAAGATCATCATTGCTTCGTTTGCAACCAACTTCTGCGCTAATGAGTACGACTTCTGGCGAGCTGCAGGATCAGAGTTTGCTTGACCTGCACGTACTGCTGCAACAACCGCTGGGTTGTTGTAGTTCGTATAGAACGAGTGAGTTCCACCGTTCAATGGATCCAATGCAAAGGTAAGAAGCTCGTCTGGATCTGAAATATCCATTGTCCAACCGGTGCTGGTCAACTGATAGTTCATCGCCTTCTGCGTCGCGCGCTTTACCTTTGGTTCTTGAGTATTGATCGTCAAAGTAACGCCAATCTTCTTTAAGGAAGCCTGGAGGATCGAGCTCATTGCATTGTCTTCAACGCTACCTGATGTTGCGAGATATTCGAGCTTGAGTCCCTTTGCGAACTTTGACTTTGCAAGCTCTGCGGCCGCTGCCTTCAGGTCATATTGAACTCCTGGTGACTTTGGATCATAGAAGCCGACATTTGGCGCAAGAATTGAGTTCGAAGGAGTACCAAGACCAGCAAGAACGACCTTGATAACTGAGCGGCGATCGAATGCATAAGAAAGTGCACGGCGAACGTGAACATCAGCAAGCGCTGGGGTTGATTCGTTCATCGCAATGTATTCGGATGCAGCTGCAGGGAAGGCCTGAACAGTCAGACCAGAGGTCTTTTTGATTTGGGCAACTGATGTAGCAGGTGGAAATTCATTGATATCTGCCTGTCCAGATTGGAGCATCAATGCGCGGGTATTGTCATCAGCTACGTACTTCCATGTAACAGAGTTCAAATATGGCTTACCTGGCTGCCAGTAATTTGGATTTGCAACCATCTTGATCTCAGTCCCTGGAGTCCAGTGATCAAGCTTGAATGGACCAGTTCCGATAGGTGCCTTAAAGAAATCAGCGGCTGACTTTCCACCGTAGTTATTTGGAAGAATTGAGTTGCTGAAGCAGGCAAGGTCTGAGAGCAAAGGTGCCCATGGGGTCTTAGTCTTGATGACCACAGTCGATGCATCTGGAGTTGTGATGTTGTCAATAGCTGAGTTGAGGAAGCCCCAACCATCACCCTTCGTTGCGATATCAAGTGAGAACTTAACATCCGCTGAGGTCATTGGTGTGCCATCGCTAAACTTAATATCGGTACGTAGCTTGATCGTCCATGTGAGGTTATCTGATGCCTCTGTTGCACTCTTAGCCAGCCACGGAGAAACAGTCTTTCCATCTTGGCTAATCATGTAGAGCGGTTCATAGATCTGCTGCTGAATGAAAATTGAGTCATTCTGTGCAAGGTCTGGATTAAAAGTTGCAAAATCTTGGTTACGCACGAGAACAAGGTCACCCTTGGGTGCCGAGTTCGATGCACTTGCAGGAAGAATACTTCCTACCAATGAACCAATGACCACCGCAGCAAGTGCAACCGCTCGGCGTGACTTCTTTGAAGCTTTCATTTATTTCACTCCTATCGAGGGTAAATGTTTGAGGTGATCAAACATCGGATCGCTTCCGAAGAAAGAGTCTCTTCATAAGACTCCGCTACTTCGTAACAACTTCGAAAGAATAAGCCAAAAACGGACAAATGGCACTAGGTTTTTACAAATTTTTTCAGCTCACTGAAAAAACCATGGCCAGATAGCCTGGTATCTCGTTGGTATAACGAAAATGTAATAAATCCAATCACAGCCTCGAGATTCAAGTTGCATGATCGAGTTCTGGACATACCCTTTACCTACTATGTATGAGCGACTCAAGAGCGAAGGTGCGGCGCTTCACGCCATAGTCGAAATCTTTGAACCAGCGATTGAGCGACAACCTGCTAGTGCCACTACTCCGCGCCTTCTTGGTGACGTTGAGATTGCTGTGAAAGATATGATCGCGATCAGGGGTCACCGCAGAGGTAATGGCAACCCAAGTGATATGGCGAGCGCTCCAATAGAAGGCGAGAACGCGCCTGTCATTGATGCGCTGCTCGACGCTGGTGCTCGCATAGTGGCGACATCTTCCTTGCTGGAATATGCCGCGGGCGCTCAGCATCCTGAAATCCCCGAGACTCGAAACCCACTCAATCATCGACTTACTGCCGGTGGATCGAGTGCTGGGTCCGCTGCGCTCGTTGGGGCTGGAATTCTTCAGCTCGCCCTTGGTACAGATACTGGTGGATCGATTCGAATCCCTGCCGCGTATTGTGGAGTGATCGGATTTAAGCCAACCTCCGGATTAATCCCACTTCAGGGAGTCACCCCTCTCTCTCCCACCCTTGATCACCTCGGATTTATCGCATCCTCCCTAGACCTCATTCAATCTGCCCTCATTTCATCGACTGCCTCCGAACTCATCGATCGCAAAGAAGACCAACCTTTACGACTTGGAGTTCCCCGTGAGTTAGTCAACGATTCACGAAACGACCCTGCTATTTTCCAACGGTTCAACGAAATTCTTGAGAATGTAAGCGCCACCGGAGTTGAGATCGTTGAGCTGGAGTCGGTTCTACTAGAAGAATTTCGGAGCGCCTTCATCACGATCGTCTTATATGAGGCATGGGAGATTTACGGCGAAGCTGCTACACGGCGACCAGAGCGCTTTGGACCGGAGACGCTACGACTCTTCCTCCTTGGAGCCAATGTGACAAGAAGTGAGTACGAAGAGGGGCTTCATCGTCGAACTCAAACGTTAGCTCGCCTCGCTGACTACATGTCGGGTGTGGATGCGCTTATCACGCCGACCGTTCCCTACTTTGCGCCAGAGACGACTCCCCCGATCGACTCAGAGCTCGGCAGTTATGAGAGCCTCTATACCGAGATCTTTAATGTTAGCGGGCAACCAGCGATCACTCTTCCTACTCGCTGTTCAGACCTCCCGATGGGAATTCAACTCGTTGGTGCACTCGGTCGCGACCTTGATCTCCTAGGTGTTGCTCGGAGAGTGGAACCCCTACTTCTCTAAATTTTTAGAAGAGCGAGTGCCCACCGTCGACGGATAAGCATTGCCCGGTAACCCATGAAGAGCTCTCAGCTGCAAAAAATTTCACTGCATTCGCAATATCAGAAGGCTGGCCTAATCGTCGGGTCGCAATCGCATCGATGATCTTCTTCTGCCCCTCGACGCCGTAACCATCCCACTGCTTCTGGGTTGATGGGTTAGAGAGAATAAATCCTGGAGCGATGCAGTTCACTGTCACGCCATGTTGGCCGAGTTCGAATGCCATCTGTCTGGTAAACGCAATTTGCGCTGCCTTTGCAGTCGCATATGCCTGAATACCAGTCAGGCTCACACTTCGACCAGCACCAGATGAGATGGTGACAATACGTCCCCACTTCTTCTCTTTCATTCCTGGCACAACTGCTCGCGTGCAATGGAAGGTGCTCATAATGTTCGCGCCGAAGATGGCTGCCCACATCTCATCCGTGATCTCTTCGAGTGGATGGTGTACCTGTCCAACAACGCCACCGGCGTTATTTACCAAAATATCAACTGGGCCAATCTCCGCAAAAAATTTATTTGCAGCCGAAGAGTCAGAGAGATCAACATCGGGTAGGTCAACTCGGTAGACCTTATGCCCTACATCGGCGAGCTCATCTGCGATCTGCTTTCCGATCCCGTGACCCGCTCCTGTAACAACCGCGACTTTGCCCATCGTCTACTTCACTCCAATCGAGTCGGCCAAGAAATCACGCATCGTCTTCTGGAAGAGTTCGGCCTCTTCGCGTTGAGGCGAATGTCCAGATTTCTCAAAGATCACAAGCTTCGAGTTCGGGATGAGATCTGCAATGACCTGCGAGCTTGCAACAGGTGTCACCCAATCAGTTCGACCAACTGTCACCAGCGTAGGAGCTTTCACCTCTGGGAGTAGCGGCTTGAGGTCATAATTGGGGACATTGTGAACGAAGCACCAGTTATGGGATTCGTGCCGATAGAAACCTGCTTCGACCGCCTTTGCTGAGGCCACTGGGTCATAATTGAAATCGTAGAGTGGAATAAGTTCTGCCCATAAGGATTTCAGATCCGCGTCATCTCTTACTTGTCCTGACCAGTAACGATCAAAATTCTCCCAATTGAGTTCGACTCGATCCTGTTTTCGGGCATTCTCCACGAGAGTTTCAAAGTTGCTCTTGTCTGCTGTTGTATCTCGCAAAATCATCGCGCTTACGCGATTCGGATAAGCGACGGTGTACTCGAGTGCGACGATTCCACCATATGACCCACCGGCAATCACGATCTGCTCTGCACCCATCCACTTACGCAGACCTTCAACATCATCTGCCCATGCCTTGTGAGAGTACGGTGCATCTCCCTTACTAATTCCACATCCCCGAGCGTCAAAGACAACTACCTGAAAGAGATCAGCGAGCGGACCAAAGGTTGCCTTCGGCTCATGATACGAACCGATGCCGCCCCCGCCATGGTGAGCGATAAGGACTGGCTTCTCTTTGGCAGCTCCTAGAACTTCAACATAGAGATCTGCACCATTAATCGTTACCCACTGCGTGGTTACTTCAACGTGTGACACGGAGAATCCTTTCGAAAGGTCGAGAGGAACTCTAACTCCCTACCCTTCTTTTGGATAGATCAAAGAGGGGGTAATCAAAAGGTGGTGAACTTTTTAGCGAACAGATACCTTCTCGATCGCAATTGTCTGCTTCGGTGTTCCATCAGTACCACCATTAGTGGTCCCCATAGCAGCGATCGCCTTGACGATATCAAGACCCTTAATGATTACTCCCCACCGGGTATATGAAGGCGGAAGTGATGTATTCGCATAGACCAAGAAGAATTGTGAACCATTGGTATTCGGTCCTGAATTAGCCATGGCAACTATGCCAGCTGGATAATCGTTTGGGTTCTCTTTAGTTGGTTGAGGTGGAAGGTTTTCGTCACGATAACCCTGCCAATTTGGACCACCAGTGCCAGTTGCTGTTGGATCGCCACATTGCAGCACAAAGATTCCGGCCGTGGTTAAACGATGGCAGAGTGTCTGATCAAAGAATCCTTGTTTCGCTAGATAGGCCAGAGCCGTTGTTGTCATCGGTGCATTTGTGCCATCAGCCTTAATCACGATATCGCCACAGTTCGTTGAAAAGGTAAAAATGTGATTCGGTGCTGGAATCTTTACAGTTGGGATCCCCACTTTAATTGCCGGGTGACCAGTAACCGTAGTTGTGCGGCACTTGATAGCAGAAGCAGCAGGTTTTCCTTTACCTGACTTATCAGCAGCGGTAGCCATGGGCGCAAGCAGAGCAAGTAACGAAAGTGAAATGGCCGAAGTGAGTGCAACGAGATTCGCGCGCTTCATTCTTACTCCCATTCAATAGTGCCTGGTGGCTTGCTCGTGAGATCGAGGGTAACTCTATTAATCTCACGAACTTCATTGGTGATGCGAGTAGAGATCTTCTCCAGTACATCGTACGGAAGTCGACTCCAATCTGCAGTCATCGCATCTTCACTTGAGACCGGGCGCAGAACAATGGGGTGACCATATGTTCGACCATCGCCCTGCACTCCAACGCTTCGAACATCTGCGAGAAGGACTACCGGGCACTGCCAAATCTCTCGATCCAACGAGGCTAACTTTAATTCCTCGCGGACGATTAAATCGGCTTTTCTAAGAATTGTAAGTCTATTCTCAGTAACTTCACCGATGATACGAATGGCTAAGCCTGGTCCTGGGAAGGGCTGGCGCCAGACGATCTCACCTGGCAGGCCGAGCTCGAGGCCAGCTTCGCGAACCTCATCCTTAAAGAGAGTCCGTAGCGGCTCGATCAGTGCGAATTGAAGATCATCTGGAAGCCCACCTACGTTGTGGTGCGACTTAATATTCGCTGTCCCAGTACCTCCGCCTGACTCCACAACATCTGGATATAGCGTTCCTTGTACGAGGAAATCAATAGATTCGTGGGCAGATAATTCGCGCGCTGCTTCTTCAAAGGTGCGGATAAATTCTCGACCAATGATCTTTCGCTTTGTCTCAGGGTCAGTGACTCCTGCAAGAGCATCTAAGAATTTCTGCCTGGCATCAACAACCATGAGCGATACACCAGTTGCTGCAACGAAGTCCTTCTCAACTTGCTCGGCTTCACCTTCGCGCAATAATCCATGATCAACGAAGACGCAGGTGAGCTGGCTTCCGATCGCCTTCTGAACAATCGCTGCCGCAACAGCTGAATCAACTCCACCAGAGAGGCCACAGATAACGCGCCTGGTCCCGACCTGCTCTTTAATCTTTGCAACTTCGGTTGCAACAATGTTCTGTGAATTCCACACTGGCTTACAACCAACGATATCGATCAACCAACGGCGGAGAATCTCTTGGCCATTTTCAGAGTGAAGAACTTCTGGGTGGAACTGAACTCCAGCAAGGAGAGCGCTCTCGTTTTCGAAGGCAACGATCGGCGTATCTTCGGTCGAAGCAGTTGAGGTGAAGCCAGCAGGAACCTGTGTGACGCTATCGCCGTGTGACATCCAGACTCGGAATTCTGCATCGAGATCTGCGAGTAAACGTGAACTATTCGAATGAGTAAGTGATGTACGACCGAACTCAGACTTCCCAGTTTGGCTCACGATGCCACCAAGTGCAGCAGCCATCGCTTGGAAGCCATAACAAATACCGAAGATTGGAAGGTTGTGATCAAAGATTGCGGGATCGAGTATTGGAGCGCCTTCGGCATAGACACTCGATGGACCACCAGAAAGGATGATCGCCTTCGGCTTCTTTGCCAACATCTCACTCACTGGCATAGATGATGGCACGATCTCGCTATAGACCTGCGCTTGGCGGACTCGGCGGGCAATCAACTGCGCATACTGCGCCCCGAAATCAACAACTAAAACGAGTTCTTGATCAGGCACGTGCAATAACAACTTCTACGCGCTGGAATTCCTTGAGGTCTGAGTATCCCGATGTTGCCATACCCCGACGCAATGCGCCGAAGAGGTTCATAGATCCATCGGCTGTATGTGAAGGACCAGTGAGGATCTCTTCAAGTGTGCCAACGGTTCCGACCTTCACGCGATTACCACGTGGCAACTCTTCATGAGCTGCTTCAAGTCCCCAGTGCCAACCCTTGCCCGGTGCTTCAATTGCCTTCGCTAATGGTGAACCCAT
This sequence comes from Candidatus Nanopelagicaceae bacterium, assembly GCA_036742235.1. Classification (GTDB taxonomy): domain Bacteria; phylum Actinomycetota; class Actinomycetes; order Nanopelagicales; family Nanopelagicaceae; genus PALSA-747. The sequence goes on from DAINQZ010000012.1 coordinate 18,245, forward strand.
CATCACGGCATCTGCGCCACAAGCGATCGCCTTTGCAATATCGCCAGAACTTCCAACTGAACCATCAGCGATAACGTGAACATAACGTCCACCAGATTCATCGAGGTAATCGCGACGAGCGCTAGCAACTTCAGCCACAGCTGATGCCATAGGTACTGAAATTCCAAGGACGGTACGAGTTGTGTGCGCCGATCCACCGCCAAAACCAACGAGTACTCCTGCGGCTCCTGCGCGCATCAAGTGAAGTGCACCAGTTCCGGTTGCACAGCCGCCAACGACTACAGGTGCATCGAGTTCGTAGATGAATTTCTTCAAGTTTAATGGTTCGCTCTTTGCTGCAACATGCTCGGCCGAGACAGTAGTTCCGCGGATCACGAAGAGATCTACGCCAGCCTTGATGACATCATTTGCAAATTCAGCGGTGCGCTGTGGTGAGAGTGCGGCTGCAACTGTTACGCCAGATGCTCGAATCTCGGCGATACGTGCCTTCATAAGTTCAACCTGAATCGGAGCGGCATAGAGTTCTTGCATCCGCTTAATCGCCAACTCCTGTGGCAGCGAGGCAATTTCAGCGAGCGCAATACGAGGATCCTCGTGACGAGTCCAGAGGCCTTCTAGATTGAGGACTCCTACTCCACCGAGCTTGCCGATTGCGATTGCAGTCTCAGGTGAGACAACGGAATCCATCGGAGCGGCGAGCATTGGGAGGGCAAACTTGTAAGCATCGATCTGCCATGAGATCGAGACCTCTTCTGGGTCGCGGGTACGACGGCTTGGAACGATCGCAATATCGTCAAAGGAATAAGCCTGACGGGCGCGCTTTCCAGGGCCAATCTCAATCTCGCTCATTTATTTCGCACCTCGGTTGTAGTTGGGGGCATCGGCAATATCTAGAACATCGTGTGGGTGGCTCTCCTGAAGACCGGCAGCTGTAATCTGAATCAGCTGGCCATTGCGCTGGAGATCAGTGATCGTGGCAGCACCGGCATAACCCATACCTGAACGAAGCCCACCGACTAGTTGATGAAGCACGGTTGATACTGGTCCACGATATGCGACCTTGCCCTCAATGCCTTCCGGAACCAATTTATCCTCAGCGAGTACATCGTCTTGCATATAACGATCCTTGGAATATGACTTCTGTTCGCCCCGAGATTGCATCGCGCCAAGGGAGCCCATTCCGCGGTATCCCTTGTACTTGCGACCATTGAGTTCGATTAATTCACCTGGTGATTCATCACAACCGGCAAGGAGGGATCCGAGCATCACGGTATCTGCGCCGGCAACGATCGCCTTTGCGATATCTCCTGAATATTGAAGTCCACCATCAGCAATAAGTGGAATACCTGCAACAAAGCATGCCTTGTGCGCTTCCATGATTGCGGTAACTTGTGGAACGCCAACACCTGCAACAACTCGAGTTGTACAAATTGATCCGGGACCTACGCCGACCTTGACTGCATCGACACCGGCATTAATAAGTGCCTGTGCGCCAGAGCGGGTCGCAACGTTGCCGCCAATAATTTGAATCTGCGGAAAGCTCTTCTTGATGCGGGCGATGGCATCGAGTACTGCGCGGTGATGGCCATGTGCAGTATCTACGACAACGACATCTACTCCGGCTTCAATGAGAGCGGAGGCGCGCGCAAAGCCATCATCGCCAACGCCGACGGCTGCTCCAACAATTCCACTCTTCTTAGCCGCAATAACATTTTCAACTTGGGCTTCGATCGGAAGGTTGCGGTGAATGATTCCGATACCGCCAGCCTTCGCCATGGCGATCGCCATTGCGCTCTCAGTTACGGTATCCATTGCAGAGCTGACGATCGGAATCGAAAGCTCGATGCCGCGAGTTAAGCGAGTCTTCGTCTCAACTTCGGATGGCACTACTTCGGAGGCGTCGGGCAGAAGAAGTACATCGTCGTAGGTAAGACCTAGGAGTACGACCTTTTCGCGAGCAGCCTCATGCATGGGCTTAAGTCTAGTAGGGCTTTAAAGGCCTACTGCACGCTCAATATGGGTACAGGCGGCGATGAGATCCTCGACCCGCTCGGCTCCCTGTAGTTCGCAGGCATCCCATCCGGGGCCCCCAACGAAGACAACGGGCTTTGGGCGCATTGCCGGAAGTCCAGCCACAATCTCTTCATCCGCATTCTTCTTCAATTGCGCCCACAGGAAAATTGCGGCTGGGGCGGTCTTGCGAACGACTTCGTTAATGGCGCCTTGTGGTGTTCGAGCACCAAGGAATTGAATGGCGATTCCGCGTTCTGCAAGTGCCGCAGCTAAAGCTGTGATCGCTAATGAATGCGTCTCTTCACCAATACTTGCAATAAGAACTGGGCGGGCCGAACTCTTCTTCTCGCAGGTCGAGATGCGAGCGTTGAAAATGCGAAGAATGACGCTAGAAATGAGGTGCTCAACTTCGATGCCCTCACCGCTTCGCTCCCATTCGATTCCAACGCGAATCAACAATGGCACCATGACAGATTGCCAACTCTCTTCAACGCTGTGTTCGGCGAGGTGTCCAAGTAGCCCTGCTTCAAGAAGTTCGATATCAAGTGAGGAGGCGGCGCGATGCAGTTGTTCAACTAATTCAGATTCATCGGCGAGAGCCAAGAGTTCGGATGTATCGATGGTTGATGGGCCGCTGTAACTATGGGCTTGCTCGGCTGCATCGTGTGGCGGTACGCCCGAGATGATCAACTTTCGCATGAAGACCAAGCGCTTGAGATCATCCTCGGAGTAGCGGCGATGGTGGCCGTGGCTGTGCTCGGTTGGCCCAAGGCCATAGCGACGATCCCAGGTCCGCAGCGTGCCAGGGGCAACCCCAAGGCGGCGGGCGACGGCGGCTACCGTCAGCTGAGCCTGAGTGGGGTCTCCGGAGGTGGTCACGCCCCAATCATGCCTGTGGGTGACCGAACTCTCTACTTCAAATCGGTTCAAAACCTCTTCAGGGGCTTGAACAACCTATGAATCGGTTGTAATATCGGGATATGAGCGAAACAGCACGACTTCCAAGGCCCGTAGCTTCCGAATGGGAGTGGCAGTACGAGGGCGCATGCCGCGACCTTCCTACCGAACTCTTCTTCCATCCAGATGGCGAACGTGGTCCGCGTCGACGTAACCGTGAGAACACTGCCAAGGCGATCTGCGCTACCTGCCCAGTGATCGAGGCCTGCCGCAAGCACGCCCTCGCTGTTCAAGAGCCATATGGAATCTGGGGCGGCCTCTCCGAAGATGATCGCGTCGCAATTATCGATCGCCGCACTCCTGCTGCAGTGAGCACCTTCTCTACTGCATCATAAAAGATCTCAATAAAAAAACCCTTGCCATCGCTGGCAAGGGTTTTTTTATCTAGAGATGAGAGATATTAGTGCGAGTGTCCGCCAGGTCCATGAGAGTGTCCATGTCCTGAAGCAGCTTCCTCTTTCTGATCATCTGGTGTCTCGAAGACGAGCGCCTCTGTTGTAATAAACATTGCGGCGATCGATGCAGCATTTGCGAGCGCTGAACGAGTGACCTTTACTGGATCGATAACGCCATCAGCTACGAGATCGCCATAGACCTCAGTACCAGCATTGAAACCTTCATTTGGCTTCATGCTACGTACCTTAGCGACGACTACATAACCTTCATGTCCGGCATTCTCGGCGATCCAACGTAGTGGCTCATCGCATGCCTTCTTGACGAGACGAACGCCAACTGCGCGATCTCCTGTGAGACCCAGATCATTATCAAGAGCAGATGCAGCATGCACGAGTGCAGCGCCTCCGCCGACAACGATTCCTTCTTCAACAGCAGCACGGGTTGCTGAGATTGCATCTTCAAGGCGGTGCTTCTTCTCCTTGAGTTCAACTTCAGT
>DAINQZ010000013.1:0-21104 GCA_036742235.1 Candidatus Nanopelagicaceae bacterium
GTGGTATCGCTTCCTTCTGCTGGGCTCTCACTGCGATTATCGGCCGATGCCATATCGATCTGAGCAGCACGCTTTGCGATGTGATCGGCGTTAAGAATTGAATCTACATTCACAGGGACGATCTCTGGATCGGCGATAATCGAGTTACGATCAGTGAAGGCGATCTTCTTCGCCTCAACCTGCATATGAATCCAGTCAGCATCTGAGAGCTTTGACTTATCAAAGGTGCCAGCAAGTAAGAGTTGTTCCATCAAGATCATGCCTTGAGTTGGGGGAGGGTTACCGTTCACTGAGTAACCACGGTAGTTAATGGTCAGTGGCTTTTCAACGCGAGTAGTGTGAGCGGCAAGGTCTGCAGCGTTGAACCAGCCATCAGTTCCGGCGATGAACTTCTCGGCGATCGCACCTTTGTAAAAAGCGTCGCGACCATTCTTAACAACCTCACGAAGTACCCACGCAATATCTTTATTGGTGACAGTCTCACCGAGTTTGATATCGGATGAGAGTCCTAGTTGTTCAAAGAGTTTTGTATCCGGGTATTGCTGAAGGTGCCACTTGATACGTCCAATAAATCCTTCATTTGCCGGGAAGCCATTCTCGGCGTAATCAATCGCTGGCGCGAGAATTTCTGCCATCGACAATTTTCCATAGCGCTCATGCGCTGCATACCAACCAGAGATAACACCAGGAACAGTTGCCGCTTTGTAGCCATGTTCTGGAATCGCATCACCGAAAGCAGATCGGTCAGCGCCATGGGGTGCTTCACCGGATCCATTGAAGGCGAGGTTCTCCTTCTTTCCTGCGTGGTGTGTAACCATGAAGGTATCGCCACCAAGGCCTGATGCACCTGGCTCGATCACCGCAAGAACGGCAGAGAGCGCGATACCGGCATCGATAAAGGTTCCGCCCGCCTCCAAAATCTTGAGCGCCGCAGTAACTGCGAGTGGCTGCGATGAGGCAGCTCCGCCCTTCTTGGCATAGACAATTCCGCGATGAGTAGTGGTTCGATTCATGGGCACAACCTTAACGAGAGTCAAAATAATTGCTAGACGTATACTCTCTTGTCATGGAGACCACGCAGACCGACCCTGCCTCAGCCTCGCTCTCCCCGGATCAGCGCCAACGATTTGGCCGACATCTTGTTCTTCCACTGATAGGCGAAGCGGGACAACTCAGACTCTCTACCGCAAAAGTGCTCTGCATTGGAGCGGGTGGGTTGGGATCGCCGGTGCTCATGTATTTGGCAGCTGCGGGCATTGGCACGATCGGAATCGTCGATTTTGATCTGGTCGACCTATCCAATCTGCAGCGACAGATTATCCATGGGGAGAGCGATGTGGGTACCCCAAAGATTGAAAGTGCACGTCGTCGAATTAATGCGATCAACTCTGGTGCGATCGTTAATCTTTATTCCGAAGGTATTAACGCCCACAATGCCCTAGAAATTATCTCCCACTATGACCTAGTTATTGATGCGACCGATAATTTCGCAACTCGTTATTTGATAAATGACGCATGCGTCATCGCTAAGAAGCCATGCATCTGGGGTTCGGTATATCGCTTCGATGGTCAGCTTTCAGTTTTTGGTATGAGCGATGGCCCTTGTTATCGCTGTTTACATCCAGAGCCTCCTGCTAAAGAGCTCGCGCCAAATTGTGCAGTGGGTGGAGTCTTTGGGGTTCTCTGCGGAACTATAGGCTCCTTGCAAGCAACGGAAGCCATCAAGATTATTACTGGTGCCGGTGAACCGCTTGTTGGTTCACTGCTCGCCTATGATGCTTTAACCACGACATTTGAAACGATTCGACTGAATAAAAATCCAGAGTGTCCACTCTGTTCACCTACTCCAATACAGACTGCACTTCTGGATGACTATGAAGCATTCTGTTCCGCTTCGCTCTTTGATCACTTACCTGGTGAAGTTCCAGAGATCTCAGTGGAGGAGTTGATAGCTATGAAGAACTCCTCGGCAGATTTTCAATTGATCGATGTCCGCGAAGTTGAAGAGTGGAATCTCGGTTATATCCAAGGGGCGCTCCATATTCCGCAACAGCAAATCCTCTCAGGGCAAGCGCTAGATCTGATCTCAAAAGAGCGGCCGGTTGCGCTCTACTGTCACTCAGGAATCCGCTCGGCTCAATGCAGCCAAGCGCTCCTTGATCAAGGTTTTATGCAGGTTGTATCTGTGGCAGGCGGTATTCAAGCTTGGGATCTATACTCGCGCCATGTATGACATTGCGTTAAGTGTGAACGCTTTTGTTCGGTCGCAGACTCGCGCCGATGTTGCTTGGCTCCTTGCCACAGATCATTCCGGAGTTATTTCGGGCAATGATGCCGTTGTCTTCACTCCCGGTGGCGGACGTCTGGGCAACCTCTTTAATGGTGCCTTTGACAGTCGGTTGATGGAGATTGCCTCACGCAAGCTGGCAGTAGGACGGATCGTCGATGGTGAAGTTACTCCGCTTGAGTCAACACTTTCCGGGCTACCTCTTGGAGCAAAAGTACGGTTCGCAATAATTCCGGCATCCCTCTTCGAGGGCGATATCTGGCAATCATTTTTAGAGCGCGAAAAGATCGCCTTTGATATGACCGTGGTAGGCGATGAAATCTTGAGAGTTGAAAGCTATAACTCAGCATCTATTCTCGCTGCAGATCCAGATCTTGCGGATGCTTTCAAGTCAGAAGCATCAGTTACTGTCGCTGCAGATTCACGAGTTATTTCAATCTTCGCCCCCATTCGTAAAGTAGCGATCTTTGGAAATGGTCCGATTCCCCAAGCAATTGCTGGCTTAGCCCAGGCGTTGGGCTGGCAGGTATCTTTAGAGAGTAAGCCAGATAATTTTGCTGGTGTTGCGGCGACGCTTTCTTCAATGGACTCAATTGTCGTCACAGGTCACGAAGTCGAAAGTTCGGGGCGTGCTCTGGCCTATGCGTTAGAGAGTAAGGCCGGCTATATCGGAGCGCTTGGCTCTCGCAAGATGCAAGATGATCGTGCCGATTGGTTGGCCTATCGAGATATCGTTGAAATTTCTCGAATCCATGGCCCGGCGGGCTTTCCTATTGGCGCAAAGAGCCCGCTAGAGATTGCCGTCTCAGTCCTCGCCCAAGCTCTCGCCGTTCTTAATGGTGTTTAATTACGACATGAATATGACCTCAGGATCACATGATCGGTTAGAGATGAATCTCATGTGGGTATTTATGGGATTGATGTTCGTCTTTGATATAGGCATGTTCTACTTTCACTTCACGATGCACAAGCGCCTTGAGAAGATCGAGAAACACCTCGCTCGCGAGAAGTAGTAAGGTCGATTCAGATGCGTGAAGTTAGTTGGGATGACGCGCTCACTCTTGTTACAAGCACCTTTCCCTCTCTTGGGTTTGAGCAGGTGCCAATATCAGAGGCAGTTGGACGCATAAGCGCCACAGATATTTATTCACTCTGTGATCTACCTGCATTCACGACATCATCCATGGATGGTTGGGCGATCTCTGGCGAAGGCCCGTGGTCAATTGTCGGTGAAGTTGCAACTGGTAAACGCAGTACTCGCGTTCTCTCAACTGGCGAGTGCATGCGTATCGGCACTGGTGGAGTTATTCCAGAAGGTTGCACCTCGGTTCTCCCATGGGAGGACGCAACAACAGAGTCAGATAATATTCATGGTCAATCTGTTGATGGTGCAAACTTCCGTCCAGCGGCGTTAGAGAGTCGCACCGGTGACCTACTTTGTGAAGCCGGCACTCTTTTAAAACCAGCAATGGTTGGCCTACTTGCCGCAACGGGCCATGACGAGATTGCCGTAAGCATTAAGCCACGCATTGGAATTTTTTTCCTAGGCGATGAGTTACTGCACACTGGAGTGCCAATAGATGGCGCGATTCGCGATGCGCTGGGCCCGCAAGTACCTTCACTGATCGAGAGCTATGGAACCAGAGTCGATGTCGCAACTTTCGTTGTAGATAATTTAACGGCCCTTCATTCTGCAATTTCTGGAGCACTGGGCAAGGTCGATGCTATTTTTACAACGGGTGGCACAGCTGATGGGGCCCAAGATTTCATTCGTCCTGTGATCGAAGAGCTTGGCGCTGAACTGATTGTTGATTGTGTACGAGTGCGTCCTGGCTATCACATCTTGGTCTCAAGAATTTCGGAAGGAGATCGAGAGATTCCATTCGTAGCCCTTCCAGGAAATCCCCAATCTGCCCTTGCTGCGCTCAGTTCTTTTGGTCGCCCACTGATCTACTCGTTACTCGGCAGAAAGCAAGAGTTACTCAAGTCGATCGAACTCTCGACAGAAGTTACTACTGCTAAAGATTTTTCCCGAATCCTTCCAGGAAATCTCAATGGCGACCTCTTCACTCCTACTGGATATTTGAATTCAGCGATGCTTCGCGGTGTTGCATCCGCTGACGGCTTTGCCTTAGTCGAACCGGGCATTAATGCAGTGGGTGCAAAGGCTCGCTGGATTACTCTGTAAAGTGCAAAGATAAGAATTAGGCCGAATGAGGCGCGGGTTCATTTTCACTAGCAAGTGATCTGCGATGAATCGGTTCGGTTCCATGGCGTAGCGGCTGGTTACTTCCGCCAGCGACAGCCGAGATAATTTCCGCGGCGATAGATACCGCAGTCTCTTCTGGTGTTCTAGCACCGATATCTAGTCCGATAGGCGAGTGCAATCTGGCTAGTTCAGATTCGGTCATACCAATTTCACGAAGGCGTTCAAGTCGATCGGTATGGGTGCGACGGCTACCCATCGCGCCGATATAGCCGGCAGGGCTTCGAAGGGCGATCTCTAAGACCGGAACATCAAATTTTGGATCATGAGTGAGTACGCAAATCACGGTTCGCTCATCTACCAAAGCAGTTGGGAGGTAACGGTGTGGCCAATCCACGATGACTTCATCTGCTTCAGGGAAGCGACGTTTGGTGGCGAAGAGCGGGCGAGCATCACAGACTGTGACGAAGTAGCCCATAAATTTTCCAATACGTGCAACGGCTGCAGCGAAATCAATTGCGCCAAAGACAATCATGTGAGGTGCTGGCGCAAATGATTCAACGAAGATCGCCAGATCATCGAGCCTACGTTCCCCAAGTGGGCCAACCTTCATGGTCTTGGTCGTGCCTTGGCTGAGCAGGCCGCGAGCTCCTTCAACTACCGCATCATCTAAACCGGGATTGCCGAGCGAGCCCGAAACTCCATCGGGGGTGAGAACAATGCGTCGACCAATCTCTTGCGATCCTGCAATAAGAGTGGCGACAGCAACAGGACGTTTGAGCGTGATGGCATCAATGACATCCTGAAAATCCGGAAAGCTCTGTGGATCGATGAGTTGAATGAAGAGTTCGATAGTCCCACCGCAAGTCAGTCCGACCGAGAAAGCATTGTCATCGCTCACCCCGTAGGAGACGAGTTGAGGTGTGCCCGTTTTGAGGACTTCTAAGGCGGCTTCGTGGACGGCGCCTTCGACGCATCCACCCGAGACACTTCCAATCGCTTCGCCGCTTTGCGTGACAGCCATTGCGGCACCAACTGGACGTGGGGCCGAGCTCCAGGTTCTTGTCACGGTCGCGATCGCGAAAGGTAAGCGGGAGATGTAGTGAGGAAGAATCTCATCGATGATCTCGCGCATGCCTTAGAGTATAGCGATGCTCGTTGGATTGATCTTGGCAGCCGGATCAGGCTCCCGCATGGGTGGACCCAAAGCCACCTTGGAGATCGACGAAGTCCGCTTAGTTGATAGCGCAGTCAGCAAATTTCAGGAAGCTGGCATCAATGATGTTTATGTGGTCCTTGGCGCTTGGGTTGGGCAGGTACCTGGGGCTCAGATACTTATTAATAATGAGTGGGAAGAAGGAATGGGCTCCTCCCTGCGCACTGGATTACATGCACTCGCCGAGATGCCAGGGATTGATTGCGCTTTGATCTCACTCGTCGATCTCCCAGGTTTGACCGCTGCTGCGCTCGCTCTCGTTGCGCAATCTCCAGCCTCACTGGCCATGGGGGAGTTTGAAGGTAGGCCATCTCATCCAGTGAAGATTGGCCGAGAGCATTGGAGCCAGGTTATTGAGGTGGCCAAGGGAGATGCCGGAGCTCGAAATTACTTAAAGGGACGATCGGATATTGATTACATCCCACTTGATGAGATTGCAGATGGAAAAGATGTAGACACCCAGGAAGATCTGGCCAACCTGCGACTGGGAAAATAACGCTTTGGTAACGGATTAACCCTGCTCCACAGAGATAAAAAAGTCCGTTTTGCGTGGACTTTCCTATTGCTGAGCATTTGCAAGAGTGTTACGTTCCTCACCTCACTGACTCCATGTAAACGAGATGAAGAGGGATTCTGACATGACTGTTGAATCAACTGGGCACGAACGTGGCAACCCACGTTTCTTCGCATTGATTGAGAACTCACCAAAGGAAGGCGCCAGTCCAACAATTTGGGCGTGGCCACAATTTACTGAGTTCATGAAGGTTGCGAGTCAACCAGTACAAGGACCTTGGCCAGCTCATCAAGAACCACGCCCTGATCCAGATGCAGATTCAATGCCAACAGCAGTTCCAGATAAAAAGCGTAAGTAACCGGGAATAGGAGCAAAGGTCGGACAATGTATCCATCACGATTTAAATACGAGGCGCCTAAGACGCTAGAAGCTGCAATTGCACTTCTTGATGCGGGCAAGGGAGATGCAAAGATTTTGGCAGGAGGACAGAGCCTTGTCCCAATGCTCAAACTTCGTTTCGCCTTCCCAGAACAGATTGTAGATATCAACAATATTCCTGGTTTGGATTATCACCGCTTTGATGCCGATGGTTCACTTCATATCGGCGCTCTCTGCCGTCATGAAGATCTTGAATTCTCTGCCGAGATTGCAAAGCGTCAACCAACTATTGCTGCTGCTGCACCGCTAGTTGCAGATCCAATTGTTCGTACTCGCGGAACCTTTGTAGGTTCGGTCTGTCACGCTGATCCTCAAGGTGACTGGGCTGCGACGATGATTGCACTTGGTGGACATCTTGTAGTGCAAGGACCAAAAGGTAAGCGCACTATTGAGATGAAAGACTTTGTTCTCGGACCATATGCAAATTCCTTGAACTACAACGAAATTGCTATCGAAGCTGTCATCCCTGCACCAAAGGGTGAAGCGCGCGGTGGTTACCTTAAGCTTGAGCGCCGTGTCGGTGACTTTGCGACTGCATCAGTTGCTGTTGCACTCGACATGGATGGCAATCGCGTTATTCGTGCAGGTATTGCTCTCGCTGGCGTTGGCGGCAAGACCATTGATGCAAATGAAGAGGCAGCGTTGCTTGCTGGGCAAGAGCTCACTGAGGCAAATATCGATCGAGTCGCTGCAGCTGTTGCTGCGAAGGCAGAACCACGTACCGACCATCGTGGCTCTTCTGATTACAAGCGGCAGATCGTGAAGACTTTTGTAAAGAGAATCCTTATCGCCCAAGCCACAAAGAAAGCAGCGTAACTATGTCAAGTCTTTATGAAGAGATTGCACCTACTCCTGCAGAAGGAATTGCAGTCCGTCGCATCACTGTCAATGTGAATGGTGCAGACCGCACACTTGATGTCGAACCACGTCTGCTCTTGGCTGATCTGCTCCGTCAAGGATTAGATCTCACTGGAACCCACAAGGGTTGCGATACCACTAACTGCGGTGCTTGCACTGTTCTCGTTGCTGGTCGCCCAGTGAAGAGTTGCACCATGTTGGCAGTTCAAGCAGATGGTCGCGAAGTTCAGACGGTCGAAGGTCTTGCAACTGCAAGTGAACTTCATCCAATTCAGGAAGGCTTCAAGCAAGAGCATGGTCTCCAGTGTGGCTTCTGCACACCAGGCATGATGCTCTCTGCCAAGGCGCTTCTTGAACGGAATCCAAATCCAACTGAAGATGAGATTCGCTGGGCACTATCCGGCAACCTCTGTCGTTGTACTGGATATCAAAATATTGTGAAGGCAGTCCTCTGGGCTGCTGAAAAAATGCGCGCGGAATCTAAGTAAGGGGCGATAGCGATATGGCACTAGATGAAATCAAAATCGGCGGACTCGGCGCAAGCCGTCGTCGCGTTGAAGATAACCGCTTCATTCGCGGAAAAGGAAACTATGTCGATGACATCGTTCTTCCAGGCATGCTCCACATGGAGATCTTGCGCAGCCCAGTAGCTCACGCTCGTATCAAGTCGATTGATACAAGTGCTGCTTGGGATATGCCAGGAGTTCGTCTGGTTCTTACAGGCGAGATGATGGCTGCTCGCAACCTAGCGTGGATGCCAACCCTCTCCTATGACACAGCTGCAGTACTTGCGACAGACAAAGTTCGTTTCCAAGGTCAGGAAGTGTGTGCTGTCATCGCCGATGATCCATATATCGCCAAGGATGCTTGCGCGAAGATCGTCGTTGATTACGAGATTCTTCCTCCAATCGTTAATCCAGTTCAGGCTGCTGCTCCAGATGCAGTCCAGATCCGTGATGACAAGGCCGGCCAAGTAGGTAATAAGGTCTTCGATTGGGAAATTGGCGATAAAGCTCGCACAGATAAGGCGTTTGCTGATGCCGATCTCGTCTCGAAGGTAGAACTTCACTACCCACGTACGCACCCATCACCAATCGAGTGCTGTGGCTCGATCGCAGACTTTGATCGCGCGACCGGAAAGCTCACCTTCTATGTAACTTCCCAGGCGCCACATATCGTTCGTGCCGCAGTTGCATTAGTTGCCGAACTTCCAGAGCAGCAGATTCGTGTTGTATCTCCTGATATCGGTGGCGGGTTCGGTAACAAGGTTCCTGTCTATCCAGGATATGTCATCTCAATTCTCGCTTCGATCTTGACCGAGAAGCCAGTGAAGTGGATTGAAGATAAGACTGGCAATTTGATCTCAACTGGCTTTGGTCGTGACGTCTACCTCAAGGGTGAGATGGCACTTCGTAAAGATGGAAAGATCCTCGGAGTTCGTATGAATACGATCTCTGATCACGGTGCTTTCTTCGCCGATGCTCAGCCAAGTAAGTTCAAGATTGGTCTGATGCACTCAGCTTTTGCTTGCTATGACATCCCAACTGCTCATATGTTCGCAACTGGTTACTACACTAATAAGGCTCCAGGTGGCGTTGCATACCGTTGCTCATTCCGAGTTACTGAAGCGATGTTCTTCCAAGAGCGTATGGTCCACGCGGCAGCTGATGATCTAGGAATGGATCAAGCCGAGTTCCGCCGTGTGAACTTTGTGAAAGATGACGACTTCCCACACCGTACGGCATTTGGCTTCTTAACTGACTCTGGTCAATATGAGAAGTGCCTCAACGTCGGTATGGAAGCTATCAATTACAAGAACTTTGCTAAGGAGCAAGAAGAGGCCCGCAAGCGCGGCAAACTTCTAGGAATTGGCATCTCGACTATGACCGAGCCACTTGGTGCAGGAAATAGTCGTGAGTACGACATCCTTGGAATCAAGATGTTCGACTCAGCCGAACTCCGTGTTCACATGACAGGTAAGGCGATCCTTCGCACCGGTGCTAAGACTCAAGGCCAAGGCCATGAGACAACCTGGGCGCAGATTGTTGCTCACGAACTGGGCATACCTGCCGAAGATATTGTCGTCGAAGAGGGCGATACCGATACCGCGCCATTTGGTATGGGTACGTATGCATCGCGAAGCACACCAGTTGCTGGCGCTGCAGTATCTATGGCGGCACGTAAGGTTCGCGCCAAGGCTCGTAAGATTGCCGCCCACCTACTTGAAGTATCTGAAGAAGATATCGAGTGGGAGTTAGGTCGCTTCTACGTCCGTTCAAATTCTGAACGTGGCGTAACGATTCAAGATTGTGCGATGGCTGCTTACAGCAATATGCCTGATGGTATGGAGCCAGGCCTGGAAAACACCGCGTACTACGATCCACCAAATCTCACATGGCCATTCGCTGCTTACTTCTGTAAGGTCGAAGTCGATGCTGAGACTGGCGTATGGGATGTACTTCAATTCGTGGCGGTCGATGACTGTGGCGTTCGCATCAACCCAATGATTGTTGAAGGACAAATCATGGGCGGCCTCACTGAGGCGTATGCGATGGCGAATATGCAGTATCAGACCTACGATGAAGAAGGTAACTGCATCGGTGCGAATTACATGGACTTCCTCTTGCCAACAGCTTGGGAAACTCCAGGGTTCGAACTCTACGAAGTTGTCACACCATGCCCTCACCATCCAATTGGTGCAAAGGGTGTTGGCGAGTGCGCAACTGTCGCAGGGCCAGCTGCGTTCGTAAATGCGGTCGTAAATGCTGTTAGCCACACTGGTGTTCGTAATATCGATATGCCTTTGATGCCAAACCGTGTCTACGAAGCACTCACAACAGGAAAAGATGTCTATGGCATGCCACCTGTTCGGAGCGGAAACTAATTCAATGACTCAAAGCACCGTAGAGGGAATGAGCGTCATGGAACGCGCAGTTGAGCTGACAAAGAATGGTGAATCCTTTGTCATGGCAACTGTCGTTTGGCGCCAAGGTCCCTCTTCGGGGCATAGCGGTGCGCGGGCGATTATCACCAGCGACGGAAAGTTGCACGGCTGGATCGGTGGCGCATGTGCTGAGCCAGTCTTGATTCGCGAAGCGAAGAAGGTCATGGAAGCAGGTAAGGCGCAACTCATCTGGTTGGGGCAAGAGGCAGACTTCAAAGGGATGCACGTGCCTGATGGAGTCATGACAATTCCCATGGCTTGTCAGAGCGAAGGCGCATTGCAGATTTATGTCGAACCGGTCGCAAGTGCACCACGCGTTGTTGTAGTTGGCCGGTCACCAATGGCAATTACGCTCACACATTTGATCCAAGCACTCGATTGGCGGGTGGAGCTCATTGATATGAATGACTTCTCCGCTGAGACCATCGATCAGTCATCGATCGTCGTTGTGGCAACTCAAGGACACGGTGATGAAGAAGCTGCAGAGATTGCTCTGGCTGTAAAGCCTGCCTATCTCGGTGTTGTTGCTTCACGCAAGCGCGGTAAGGCAGTTCTTGATTACCTCGTTGATCGTAGATTCACGGAAGAGCAGATTGGGAAGATCCACGTTCCTGCTGGTTTAGATCTTGGACACACTTCACATCGTGAAGTGGCTGTTGCAATCCTTGCGCAGCTCGTTCAACTTCGTGCAACTGGCGCATTTGATCTCAATGAGCGGCGCGAACAGGCAACATTGTTGCCGACTATTGAGGTAGTTGACGTTATTGATCTAGTCTGTGGAATGACAGTACGAGCAGAGAAATCAAACCGCCCATTTGAATTCGAAGGAAAAACATATTACTTCTGCGCACCAGGGTGCCGCGCAACCTTTGAAAAAGATCCATCCTCATTCATCAACCAGGAGGCAAAATGCTAATCTCGCAGGCGATCGATGTCGATCAACAGATCGATGCCGTATGGAAGTTCTTTGACGATGTCCCGCAGGTTGCTGCATGTATTCCTGGTGCAGACCTCACAAATAAAATTGGTGAGGATCACTACGAAGGTGATGTGATCATCTCTGCTGGTCCAGTAAAGCTTGAATTCGCTGGGGCCGCGAAGGTCACCAGCCGCGACAATGCGAAGAAGGTCATCACGATTGATGCCTCTGGAGCTGATCGCAAGGGCCGTGGTGAGGCGCAGGCGATGCTGACCGCATCACTTAGCCCGATCGCAACTGGTACTCGTGTAAATATTGCACTCGAACTCACCATCTCTGGTGCAGCCGCTCAATTCGGTCGTGGCCTCGTTGCCGATGTGACTGCAGTTCTTGTGAATCAGACCGCTGGCAGTATGCAAGCGCGTATGAAAGCGATCTCAATGGGACTTGATCCAAATTCAGTTGGTGGGCCAAAGGCTGCCAGCGGTGTTGCGATCGCAATGACTGTCGTTCAGAGAGCAGCATCTCGCATCTTTGCTCGCTTCTTCTTGCCATACCAACCTGTAGCACGTCGATAACCGGATAGGAGATAAAACAATGAGCTTATGGGGAATTGGAAATCTCGTACTATTGGTGGTGATTGTCCCGGTACTTGTTGCGCTTTTGAATATGGTCCTTGGGCCACTAGAGCGAATTCGCGGGGCTGCAGATGATGCACTCACTGGCGGTGTCGCACTTATCGGTGAACTCAATGCCACACCAGAACAGTTGAAGAAAACCGAAGCGGTTATTGCAGATGTCGCCAATGGCGCAGTCCGCTATGCCGGCCCAGTTTCGAAGTTACTCGGATAGGAGAATCAGATGCCACAACAAGCAGTTTTCACTTTAATCTTGGCAACTTTGATTATCGCGGCAGCGGCCCTCGGCCTCCTTCGCGTCATCGGCCACTTACGCGCAGTTGTTAAAACATTGGATGCGCTAGATGGAGGAGTTCAGGTGATTGTCGCAAAGACCGCCACCGTGCCTTCTGCAGTAGCCTCAGTCAACGCCAGCCTCAAGCCGGTTAAAGACTTCGCGGAATCGATCTAAGGGGAGATCATGGACTTTAGCTCACATAGCGGCTGGTTACTCGGCTATATCATTGCAACGGTTGTTGTCCTCGTCGTTGTAGCACTTGTTGTCCCAATCTTGCTCCTCGCCCATCGCATCGGTGGACAAGCGAAGGCAATCAATACCGGACTTGAAGGTGCAGAGAAGAACACTTCTGCACTCGTTAATCTCAAAGTCACCATTGCATCGGCCAATGCAATTGTTGCTGGACTTAACCGTGGCCGTACGAAACTAGGAGGCTGACACCATGTCATCAAGCGTCCATACGCTCTGGCTTACTGCAGATATCCTCGGAGCCGTTGTTGTCGTTGCAGTAGCAGCGCTACTAACGATCTTGGTTCTGTTGGTCCGCACAATCGATAAGCGTGTAGCTGCCATTAAGGCAACGCTCACCGCAGCGAAGGCGAATACAGCCAACACTGATCTCATTGATCGCACAGCAGAAGCTGTCGATGCCGTCCTCGCTGAAGGTTTAGAGCACCATCTCTTCCTCGGCCGCGTTCTAGAGAAGGTGCGTTCATGAAGGGTTTACAGATTTTCAGCGTGATCGATATCGTGGCGTTAATCGCCGGGCTAGCGATCTATCTCTTCATTGTTGGCAAGCAGCTTGCTGCTGTGGCAACGAAGCTTGAGGATGCAGCAGATCTCGTCTGGGCAATCAAAAAGGATGCCGACATCATCGAACCTGGGCTAGCTCGCATCAATACCACTGGCGGTGTTGTAGCGGGAGCGCTGCCATTGCTTTATACAATGGCCGAAGGCATCGTTGTTGGAGCTACATATGTGGCTGATCCTGACCACGAAGAGCATCGCAAGCCAAACTTCCCAGCGATGGGACATCGTCGCTCACGCCTCTTCGAAGGTGTCGGCGCAAAGATCGATTAATTACTTGCGGCTATTTGGGTCGCGTTCTGTCGTCAATGGATCGGTGAATGCATTTGAGTATTCACCGATCCATTCGTCTTTCCAGGCTTGGTCATATTGTTCATCGTTGCAGGTAGGTTGATAGACAGCCATCAACTCCTTGGCTATTTGATCACGATGCTTCTCGGTACCCCCGAGGAATTCATACCAACAGATATATAAATTGAATTTATCACCGGCACGCTTTACCCATGTTGGCGCCTTAGGGTGTTTAAGCGGGAATCCCACTGTAGATAAATCTGCGCTATGGCCCACATAGATGACGGAGAACTCCGTAGGTTTGTTCTCAGGGTCATTTAAGGTCATCACTGCATAGACAGCAGAGATGCGTTGCGGTGCCCAGCCCATAAGAGAGCGTGGTCCTTCAAAAGGGTAACCTGCAAGTGATCCAAGGCGAATCACTGGAAGGCGTCTTCCCAATCTTCATCTTCTGTCATGGTTTCGGCCTTCACGATCGGCCAATCCGGAAGCTTCGCTTTAGCTACCGCTTCCTTAAATATCTCAATCGCCTTATCAAGAGCTTCATCGGTGTAATCTGCTTCGACCAATATTTGAGCGCCGTAACCCATGGTTCCGGCACCTGCTGCTATCCCACTGTAAACCGCGACAGCGTCAGCGAGTTCTACAACTTCTTCAATCTTGATCTCGCGATCGCCTACGGCTTGAATTGAAACGCTGTACTTCACAATGGTTCTCCTATCGGATCGTCGCGAGCTTAAGGCTGAATTCTTCCAGACTCTTGAGGTTGTGTCCTGACACAACCTCGTCGATAAAGGGATCAGCGATCACCATCCCCATGGTGTTGGGTACCCACTCCTGGTTTTCGCCCTTATGGGGGTTCATCCAGACCACACGGTGAGCGATGCGAGAGAGTGACTCCATCGCCTTAGAGAGCTTCGCGGGCTCGCCCCGATCAAGTCCATCTGAGCAGATGATAACGATTGAGCCACGACCAACGCGGGTACGACCCCAGCGCTTCACGAACTCGCCAACGCTATCGCCGATTCGAGTGCCGCCCTCCCAATCAAAGACCGACTGGCCGGCCAACTCCATAGCTTCATCGGGATTTCGGCGCGATAGCGACTTGGTAATCCGAGTGAGCCTGGTTCCAAAGCAGAAGACTTCAACTTTCGTATTCGCTCGACGAGCAGAGTAAGCAAGTTGTAAGAGATTTCGCGAGTAATCAGCCATCGATCCTGATACATCGAGCAAGAAGACGACGGGACGTAATTTCTCCTTACGTCGCGAGTAGAAGAGTTCGCGTGGCTCACCATGTGCTCGCATTGTCTCTCGCACGATCTTTCGCATATTCAGGTGTGTTCCAGCTGGGACATTCTGTTGACGCCGAGTTCTTCGGGTTGGGGGAGAAAGGCGTAGCGTTTTCATCATCTTACGTAGCGCTTGCATCTCTTGCGGCGTGCAGTCAGCAAAAGCCTTATTTCGATAAATCTCACTCGTCGCCGCTACATAGCCCATTTTGGACTCTTCTTCACCGTTACCGGGTTCGCCCTCTTCGACGTTCGGGATCTCAAGAGTTGTGCTGGTATTTACTGATGCTTTGATCTTCTTTTTGCGCGCATCGGCCTCTTCCTCGGCAATGTCGAGGAAGAAGGCTTTGAAGACCTTGTTATAAACCGGGATGTTCTCAAGCCTTCGAACCAATGTGGTGCGCCCAGCCCAATAAATATCCATCATGTCACCTGGATTAAGTTCACCTATGGCTTGGCAGAATGAGATCACATCGTCTGATCCGATGGTAAGTCCGTTGAGGCGAAGGGTCTGACTAAATTCGACAAAGAGTTCGTCGAAACCTTCAGTGTTAGGCACCGTAAACAATCTCTGAGAGATTGTTACTTACAAACTCTAAATCATCACGGCCTTTAACCACCGAGCCTAAGGTTTCCAGGACATTGGTTTCAGAGAGTTCGGTTGCCCCAATGGTGTCGAGGGATTGAACCCAATCGATCGTTTCGGCAACGCCAGGCGCCTTCTCTAGATCCATCTCGCGCAATTTATGAACCGCTGAGACTACGCGAGTAGCAAGATGCTCACTGATTCCAGGCAATCTTGATTGAACAATGGCAACTTCTTGCTCTTGATCTGGGAAACCAATCCAGTTATAGAGGCAACGACGCTTAAGTGCGTCATGGAGTTCACGAGTTCTATTTGATGTCAGGATCACAATTGGCCGAGATGCTGCTTTCACAGTTCCAATTTCGGGAATCGTTATTTGGAAATCTGAAAGGAGCTCGAGCAGGAATGCTTCGAATTCATCATCTGCCCGATCGACTTCATCGATGAGAAGTACAGCCTGATCTCCGGCGTGAATCGCCTGAAGAAGTGGGCGCTCAATCAAGAATTTTGGCCCGAAGAGATCATCTACGGATTTCTCTGAGGCATCAGATCCCGACATCGAACGAATCTGGAGCATTTGGCGGGCATAGTCCCATTCGTAGAGCGCCTGATTGGTATCGATGCCTTCATAACATTGCAGGCGGATCAAAGTTCTGCCATAGAGCGCAGCTACAGTCTTCGCCAACTCGGTCTTTCCAACGCCAACTTCACCTTCAAGCAGTATTGGTCGCCCAAGCTTCATTGCGAGTAAGAGCGATGTAGTGAGTCCACGATCTGCGATATACCCCAAACCTTCGAGGTCACCTTGGAGTTTTTCGACTGTAAGGTCACTAAAAGAGTGGGAATGGTTCCCTGAACTAGAGGAGGTAGAAGACATAGAGATAGACCCGATGAGGAGCCGAAACCTTACTTCTGTTCAGTGAGGCTATGCACGAGATCGCCAAGGGATCCACCTGTGCTGATCTTGCCTTCGCGGGAGAGGGTATTGCGCCACGCAGTCTTAAGGTCTCCGCCTTCTTCAGCAAAACCTTCGAAGGTAACTTCCTTCATATTGCGGCAGATCTTATTTGGGTTGCAATCCTCATCCAGATCAACTTCTGATTGGCCTTGCGCATCCCAGATAGAGCGCAGCAGTTGACGTGCTTCGTTACTTTCAACTGACATAACAGCCTCCTCAGAATGTGATCCGAAGCATAGCAGTCGGGCGAGAAGGTGCCACTTGAAGAGAGCCCAGGGCCTTCACATAAAGGTGGTGTTATATTCTGAGCATGCGCAAAGGTCTCACCTTTCTTACTTCTGCCACGGTTCTGCTCGCCGCGCTACTCGGAGCAGCCCCGCGTGCCTTGGCCGACTCTGGCAATCGAACTGTCACCGTCTTTGCCGCATCTAGTCTTACAAAGGCCTATACGGCGTTAGGGCAGAAGTTCATGGCTGGCCATAGTCAGATCACTATCAAGTTCGCCTTTGGTTCTTCAACGACGCTTGCGGCACAAATCGCTGCAGGTGCACCTGCAGATATCTTCGCAGCTGCTGACACTTCAAGCATGGCGACAGTAGCAGCGCAGTTCCCGGCCCCAGTTAATTACGTGACAAACCAAGTAGTCCTCGCTCTACCCAAGAACTCTGCCATCACCAAGTTCGCCGATCTCAACGGCAAAGTTACCTGGCTTCAATGTGGTCATTCTGTCCCTTGTGGGATAGCAGCGGATTCGGCATTAAAGAGTGAAGGTGTGGTCACTTCCTCACCCGTCTCATTAGAGGCGAGTGCTTCATCGGCAACTGCAAAGTTGCTCGCAGGCGCAGTTGATGCAGCCATACTCTTCAAGACCGATGTGGTGGCCAACCCAACAAAGCTCAAGTACATCCCCTTCACAAATCCTGCGGCTGCAATGAGCCAGTATCAGATTGGACTCGCGGCCTCAAAAGCGACTACCAAAAACGTCTGGGCCCGAACCGTCTACCTCTATCTAAGCGGCCTTACTGCAAAGAAGTTCCTCTTGGCATCTGGATTTATCGCCTAATTCGAACATTGGATCAAGGTTGGAGACCTTCCCAAGTAAGATTATCGAATGAGGAAGCAGCGATCTAACCCTTATGTGCTCTTTGCTGTAGTCGTTGCATCTCTCATTATCGTTCTTCCACTCGTTGCGCTCCTGACTAAGGTCCCTTACTCGCACTTAACATCCGCGCTCGGCCAGGATCATGGTTTTGTGGCGATTCGGTTAACTCTCATTACCTCATTGAGTGCGCTGATTATTTCGATGGCGCTAGGTATTCCACTTGCTTGGTGGCTTGCACATTCACCGTCGCGGATTACGCACTGGTTGCGACCACTTCTGCTTGCACCCATTGCACTCCCACCAACAGTTGCAGGACTCGCGCTCTTAGGATTGCTCAGCCGCAAAGGGCTCCTTGGAGAATATATTTATAACGCAACTGGTTGGCAGATGCCGTTCACCATCTGGGCGGTGATCTTCGCAGGCATCTTTGTGGGGATGCCATTCTTCGTTCTCATCTGTGAATCTACTTTTTCTCAGTTGCCACGAGATGTCAGTGAAGCAGCAATGATTGATCGGGCTAGCGACGGTCAACTCCTTTGGTGGGTTGCGATTCCGCAAGCTAGAAGTGGCATTGTTACTGGCTCCGCATTGGCCTGGGCTCGCGTGCTAGGGGAGTTCGGTGCAACCATGATGTTCGCCGGATCCATGTCTGGGACGACCCAGACTTGGACCCTGCAGATTTACCAGGAGCTCGATATCAATCCCGATAGCGCATATGCGCTAAGCCTATTTATGGTAATTATTGCGCTATTAATCATCATCGCTTTAAGAAAACCCTTACGGGAGTCATTTGCACGGTAAGGGCGTAGAATTCTCGGATGAGTGAGAAGCTAAGCCATATTAACGAGCAGGGTGAAGCCCACATGGTCGACGTCTCTGACCGTGAGATAACAACCCGGTCTGCCACCGCTTCAGGCAAGGTCTTATTAAGTAAGAGTGTCCTTACCCAGATCGCCGACGGAACAACACCCAAGGGAGATGTTCTCGCAACCGCGCGAGTAGCCGGAATTATGGGCGCCAAGAAGACGCCAGAGTTGATTCCGCTCTGCCACCCGATTTCAATTTCTAGTGTCAATGTCGACGTAAAGGTCGAGAGTGACGGAGTCGCTATTAAGGCGACGGTGAAAATTGCTGATCGCACTGGGGTTGAGATGGAAGCACTTACTGCCGTCTCGATAACAGCTTTGACCATTATCGATATGGTGAAAGCCCTTGACCCATCTGCCACAATCACCGATGTTCGAGTTGATGAGAAAGATGGCGGACGAAACGGCCACTGGCAGCGCTCATGAAGAGAGCAGTTGTGATTACCGCGAGCAATCGTGCTTCGGCGGGAGTTTATGAGGATCGTTCTGGTCAGATCTTGGTTGAAGGTTTGAATGCACTCGGCTATGAAGTAGGACCGTCGACGATACTGCCTGACAATATCGAGCAGATTAGAAACGCGATTACAGGTGCAATCAGCGCTGGCGTTAATCTCGTTGTGACCACAGGTGGAACTGGTGTATCGCCCATGGATCTCACTCCAGAAGCAACGGAGCCGCTCATAGAGAAATTTATGCCAGGCATCCTCGAAGCCTTTCGTTCCTACTCACGAGAGAAAGTCCCGACTACTGATTTGTCTCGGGGGTTTGCTGGCGTAGCAAGCAAGACATTGATCATTAACCTGCCGGGTTCGCCAGGAGCCGCAAAAGATGGGCTCGTCATAATTGATCGCTTGGCATCACATATCCACGATCAGTTGGAGGGTCATGATCACAGCCCTAGTAACTGAAGCGAAGCTTGATGCCCACGCGTTAGCTGCTCAGATTAAAAATAATCAATCTGGTGCCGTTGTGATCTTCTCAGGCGATGTCCGCGATAACGATCATGGCCGCGCAGTCCAGGCTCTCACCTATGAGATCCACCCATCGGCACAGGCCATTATTGAAGAGATTACCGGGCGGATCGCTGCCAAGCATGATCTTGTGAGCGCAATTGCAGTTCACCGCTATGGCGCTATCCCGATCGGCGAGAGCGCATTCGTGGTGGTAGTGTCCGCTAAACATCGAAAGGCCGCCTTTGCCGCCTGCGATGAGTTGGTCGATGTTGTAAAAGCTGAATTACCGATTTGGAAGTACCAAGTCTTTGCTGATGGAACAGATGAGTGGGTGAATAACGCATGAGCCAGCTCATTGATAGCTATGGCCGAGTCCATCGTGACCTGCGCGTCTCGCTTACAGATCGTTGTTCTTTGCGCTGCTCTTATTGCATGCCCCATGATTTCGCGGCGTGGCTTCCTAACGAAGATTTACTGACGACCGATGAACTCATCACCATTATTGAAGTCGCGGTCGCCCAGGGGATTAGCGAAATTCGGTTGACTGGCGGCGAACCATTGCTTCGTCCAGATATCGTCGAAATTGTCGCTCGCATCAATGCAATTGAAAATGCACCAAAGCTATCAATGACGACCAATGGACTGGCACTTGCAAAGCTAGCCAAGCCACTGGTTGATGCCGGACTTGAGCGAATCAATATCAGCCTCGATACATTAGATCGTGAACGATTCAAGACTCTGACATTCCGTGACCGAATCCATGATGTATTCGCAGGTATTGATGCAGCCCGTGAAGCTGGACTCAAGCCACTAAAAATTAACTCAGTCCTTCTTAAAGGAATCAATGAGGACGAATCTGTGGCCCTCGTCGAGTGGGCGCTCAAAGAGAAGTTGAACTTACGTTTCATCGAGCAGATGCCACTTGATGCAGGTGGAATTTGGAGTCGTTCAGATCTCATTACCGCTGACCAGATCTTCGATGACCTCAGTATTCGATATGACCTCACGCCGGTCGATGATCGCGGATCATCACCTGCTGAAGAATTTTATGTCAACGGTGGCCCAGAAGTTATTGGAATTATCGGAAGCGTGACACGGCCGTTCTGTGGTTCATGTGACCGAGTCCGACTTACATCTGATGGTCAAGTTCGAAACTGTCTCTTCTCTATGGCCGAGACTGATTTGAGAAGCATTCTACGAAATGCCGATCTAGATGATTCAGCGAAGCGAGAGCGGCTTTCTCAATCATTCCACTCATCTGTTGCTGCAAAATTGCCTGGACATGGAATCAATGAGCCGAACTTCATTCAACCAGTCCGTCCGATGTCAGCTATCGGCGGTTAACCCCCAGCAAAGCGGGGTAGCACATCGATCTGGTCGTTTTCGGTAAGTTTGGTAGATAGATCTTTTACTGAAGTCCCGTTGAGTAAGTACGAACAAAGCGGCAAGACTGAACGTAGTTTCTGGTGGTCTCGCTCGAGTAGCGCAACAAGTGAACCTAAATCTGGTGAATCGACGTCAAGGCGTGAGCTACCAGCAGCTGCCCGAGCAGCCGCGTAGAGATGAACCTTGGCCATGCGTGAAGGATACCTTGCAGACTCATTCTTGGCCGTCTTCTGAAACTGGCCTATCCTTAAGCCACTGAAGAGTCGCCCGGATCACCGCGTTACGAAAGTACCGAGGAAAGTCCGGACTCCACAGAGCAAGGTGATGGCTAACGGCCACTCGGAGAGATCCGCAGGACAGTGCCACAGAAAATAACCGCCTCATTTCGGTGAGGTAAGGGTGAAACGGCGGTGTAAGAGACCACCGCATCTGCAGTGATGTAGATGGCAAGGTAAACCCCACCTGGAGCAAGACCAAATAGATGAAGAGCTGCTCGCTTAATTCATCAGGTAGGTTGCTTGAATCTGTTAGCAATGACAGATCTAGATGGATGGTGATCCGTTCGCAAG
>DAINQZ010000014.1:0-20691 GCA_036742235.1 Candidatus Nanopelagicaceae bacterium
CCATCAGTCTCTGAGCCCACTGCCATCTTCACTAAATCTGCAGCAACTGCAGCGCCAGAACCTGATGATGAGCCACCAGCGCTGTGCTTATGAATCCAAGGGTTTGCGGTGAGCCCACCCATCGCAGACCAACCCGACGTTGATTTGGTGGATCGAATATTCGCCCACTCCGAAAGGTTTGTAGCGCCAACAATGATCGCTCCGGCTTCTTTCAAACGAGAGACGAGTGGTGAGTCAGAGAGCACGGTTGCATCAGCGAGTGCGAGCGAACCTGCAGTGCCAGGTAATCCGACCGCTTCAATATTATCTTTAATCAGAATCGGCTGACCACCGAGTGGGAGATCCTTGCCAGTCTGGTCGTAGGCATCAGCATCAGCGAGCGCTGCTTCACGAACCGCCAGAACTGATCGAAGTTCATAGCCATAGTGATCGATAGTTGCGATCTTATTGAGGGCGATTTCTACCTGTTCGCGTGAATTCATGGATTAAGAATAGGTCAGGTCAGCGTTAAATCCAGTCGAAGGTCCGCTCGATTGCCTTCTTCCAATTCAGTAAGCCAGTTGTTGCAAGATGGCTATCTAGCTCAGGTTTCCAACGATTGCTCTCCTGCCATTGAGATTTCAACTCAGATAGATCACTCCACACACCAACGGCGAGGCCGGCAGCATAAGCGGCCCCTAGCGCAGTTGTTTCGGCAACAATCGGCCTAGAAACTTCAATCTGCAAAATATCTGCCTGCATCTGCATGCAAAGGTGATTCTGCGTGATTCCGCCATCTACACGAAGGACTTTGATTTTGACGCCGGTCTCTTCTTCCATAGCCTTAATAACATCGAGCGTCTGATAACAAATCGCCTCCAAGGTGGCGCGAGCTATATGCGCCTTAGTGGCTGCACGTGTGAGGCCGACGATTACGCCACGAGCGTCTGATCGCCAGTACGGCGCGAATAGGCCTGAAAAAGCTGGAACGAAGTAGATACCACCATTATCTGGCACGCTCGCGGCCAAGGCCTCAATATCCGAAGATTTCTCAATGACTCCGAGTTGGTCGCGCAACCATTGCACTGCGGATCCCGTAACTGCAACCGAACCTTCGAGCGCATAACTTGCGGGTGCATCTCCCAATTTGAAGGCAAGGGTTGTAAGTAACCCCTTCTTCGATCTAATTAATTCTGCTCCGGTGTTGATCAAAGCAAAGTTGCCAGTGCCATACGTAGTCTTTGATTCTCCCTTTTCCAAGCAGAGTTGACCAAGTAGCGCTGCATGCTGATCTCCGACAATTCCAGAGATAGGAATTCTTGCCCCGAAGACTCCATTTTCTGCGGTATATCCATAAATCTCGGACGAACTCTGAATGCTCGCTAATGCGCCTTGAGGAACGCCAAAGATCGATAACAGCTCTTCATCCCATTGGAGCGTCTCAAGATTCATCAGGAGAGTTCTGGATGCGTTGGAGACATCCGTAACGTGAATATTGTCTTCACTCAGATTCCAGACCAACCACGAGTCGATTGTTCCGAATCGCAAATCTCCCTGATCACGAGCACTTGCAACCTCGTCAGAATTTCTGAGCATCCAGCTCATCTTGCTTGCAGAGAAGTATGGGGCGAGGGGTAGGCCTGTCTTATAGGTTATTTGTGCACCCGTCTCAACTGAAATCTCATCCAAGATGGATTGGCTTCGGGTGTCCTGCCATACGATCGCGTGGCCAATAGGTTGACCTGTCCGTCCATGCCAGGCAACCGTCGTTTCTCGCTGGTTGGTAATGCCGATGGCAGCGATCTCCGAACCCGCAATCTTTGAACTTTCTAATACCTCTTTAATAAGCGAATTTGTTGCCTGCACGATTTCTAGCGGATCATGCTCGACCCAGCCAGGATGAGGAAGATATTGAGTGTGCTCTCTTTGAGCAGAGGCGACGACCGACCCAACCTCGTTAAAAATCATGAAGCGGGTACTTGTCGTGCCTTGATCTATCGCCCCAATGTAAGACATACCCGTATTCTAAGCAGGTGACCACCAATATGTCAGTGCTCAATCCTGATCAACGTAGCGCAGATATCGACGCATTGGCGACTGATGAATTCGATCTATTGGTCATTGGTGGTGGAGTCGTAGGGTGCGGGATCGCTCTTGATGGCGCAGCGCGCGGACTGAAAGTAGCACTCGTTGAAAGCAATGACTTTGCCTCAGGAACTTCGTCTCGATCGAGCAAACTCATTCATGGCGGATTGCGATATCTAGAACAATTTGATTTCAAGTTAGTTCGAGAAGCACTTCATGAGCGTGAAATGATGATTACGGAACAAGCGCCTCACCTCGTTCAGCCGCTCTCATTCTTATATCCACTCCACAATAAATATTTTGATCGCCTTTATGTAGGTGCAGGTCTAATGCTCTACGACTTACTTCGAGGAAGAATGCGGGCTGTACCGTGGCATCGTCACATCACCTTTGGGGAATTACGCACCGAAGCTCGCTCGCTTGACCCAGAGTTGATCTCAGGTGGACTTGTTTACTACGACGCTCAAGTAGACGATGCACGTCACACCGTGACAATCGCACGAACTGCACGCGAATACGGCGCACTCATGGTGCCCGGCGCTCGAGTTCGAGAGATTGTTAAATCTGGTGATCGCGTGACTGGCGCAGTCGTGGAAGTAGATGGCGAAAGTTTGGAAGTGAGATCAAAAGTTGTCATCGCTGCCGCAGGCGTCTGGAATGAAGAGCTTTACGAGCAATGTGGGATAAAGCCTGGCTATCAAATCAAGATGAGCAAAGGCGTGCATATCATTCTGCCAAAAGATGCGATCGACTCTAAGACCGGCATCATTATTAAAACTTCTCTATCTGTGCTCTTCATTATTCCATGGGGAAATGAATGGTTACTAGGAACTACTGATACTGCCTACACGGGTGATCGTGAAAATCCGCTCGCAGATAGTGCGGATGTGGATTACATCATTAATGAAGCAAATAAGGTCTTGATTCCAAAGATTAGAAGAGATCAAATTCTGAGCGTCTATGCAGGGTTGCGGCCTCTAGTCTCTCCCGCCAAAGACTCATCGACTACAAAGATCTCACGCGAACACACCGTTGATCACCCAGTGAAAGGTTTCGTCAGTATCGCAGGTGGCAAATACACTACTTATCGAGTAATGGCGGCCGATGCGGTAGATGCGGCTGTCAAAGACATCAAAGGTAAAGTCCCGAAGTCACCAACTAAAAAGATTCCACTTCTTGGAGCGGTGGGGTATCGAATGTTACGTGGTGACATTCCCGCACTGGCTGATAAATACTCACTTTCAACTGCGTGCATTGAACGTTTGCTCAATCGATATGGGTCACTGATTAATGACCTTTTTGAGATGATCAATGAAAATCCCGACCTTGCAACCGAGATTCTGCCTGGCACTGGCTACATCAAAGCAGAAGCAATTTATGCCGTGACACACGAAGGCGCGAGATCTCTTGTCGACGTTATGAACCGTCGATTGCGATTTGCGATGGAAGATTCACATCAAGGTCTCGGTGTCAGTCAAGAGATAGCGGATCTCATTGCACCAACTTTAAAATGGAAGGCTGCAGATAAAAAACGTGAGATCTCCGCATACAAGAAATTTGTAGATGTAGAAATGGTCGCAATTCGATGACCACCATTCCCGTAGCACCTAGCTATTGGGAGAACCTCTCATTAATTGAGCAGCGAACGATGCTTGCACTCCTTGCTTATGCAGCAGGTGACTCTTATGGATTTCAATGTGAATTCATTCCTCGAATCCAGGCGCCAGCTCCGACTTCGATTGGCACAAAACCGGGATGGCCTGCTGGCGGTGTCAGTGATGACACCTTGCTCACTCGTTTGACGATTTTGGCTCTATCCGAGCAAACACCAGCACAAGCACGCATAGCTTTTCTCCACTCTTTAAAGTCGAATATCTCTTCCTTGAGAGGTCTTGGCCCGACCACTCGATCTGCGCTGGGATTGCCGGTAAAGGAGAGTGAACTTCATCAGGTCGGGACGAGCAATGGCGGCATGATGCGGACTGCAATCTGCGGAATTGCATTTTCAGATCCGATTCTTAGATTCGAATGGATATCTGCCCTCACGGAGGTCACACACGATCAGGTCGTTGCGCGCGATTGCGCGATTGCGCTTGCGACCGCCTACGGTGAATTCGATCAACCGATTCGATCCGTGATGTTGGCTCAGGATCTCGATCCACGTATTCGCGAACGAATCGCCAATCTGGATAGTTGGATCCCATCAATCGATGGCATCTCAAATAATTCACTGGAGACCCTGTCAGCCGTTATTCACATCGTAGAGGGCGCCCAATCACTGCTCGATGCCTATCATCAGGCTGTGTTGCTTGGTGGCGATACAGATACAGTCGCTGCGCTGAGTGCAGGTCTTTATGCGATAAGAAATCCAAATACAGCCGAGTTCCTAGCAATCAACTGGTTGACGGAAGTAGATTGGTCTGAGCTCGATGATGCAAATGATCTAGTTAATATTTTGCTCAGTAGAAGGAAGCACGATGAGTAGACGCGTCTGGATTGTTGGGCCTGTTGCATGGGATATCGCTCTCTATCTTGAAACCTTTCCTGAGCCAGGTTCCTTCTCAAGAGCAAAGCGACGCGTTGAGCGAATCGGTGGAAGTGCTTTTAACATCAGTCACGGTCTTGCGACAACCGGTGTGGAGGTGGGATTTCTTGGTTATGTTGGAAATGATGAATTGGGCCAAAAAGTTTTAGCTGAGGTTGAAAAGAGTGAGATCAAATTTCCAGTCATAAAAATTATCGTGGGCGAGACTAACTCACCACTCTTACTCATTTCTCCATCAGGTGAGCGGACTGTCATTGCACAAAATCAGAGCCATTTACCCGAACTCTCATTGGACGATGTACAACTTACTTCGAGCGATATTGTGGTCTTTGCACTGTGGCGTGATTTCTTCTTACCCGAATTAGAGAAAGCTCGGGCGCTCGGTTGCACGACTATCGTTGGCCTTGAGGCATGCGAGGATCCATTAGTTACTGATGTGGATCTCGCCATCGGTTCTAACAATGATTTCGCTGGTCCTTACGACACTTCTAGATTTAAAGAACTCGTCGTTACAAAGGGAATCGAAGGCTCGGATTATTACTCTCGAGAGAGAAGACTTCATCAAAAGATATTTCCTGCCTCGGTGGTTGACGCAACCGGTGCCGGCGACTCCTTTATCGCTGGTTACCTTGCTGGGCTAGCTCATGAGAAAAATCCAGAAGGGTCACTCAAAATTGGTGCAGCCTGGTCCTCGATGGCTGTCGAGCATTACGATTCACTTCCACCACACTGGAGCAAAGTCGCCGAAAGGTATCCCGATGTCAGGTTATGAAGAACGGTTAGCAAAAGTTCGTCTCCTTTTGAGCGAGAGATCGCTCGAGGCGATCGTTCTACGCAGAAATCCAAACCTGGCGTGGTTTATTGGTGGCCGAGCGCACGTCCCCACAACTATTGATGCAGCCTGTCTTGATATTGTCATTACTCCTTCAAATGTCTATGCAGTCACAAATGTTGTAGAAGCTCCACGATTGATGGCAGAAGAATTGCCATCCGAGATCGAGGTTCGAAGTATTCGTTGGTGGGAGGGAAGAGATCCACAACTTCCAACTGGTGTATCAGTAGGAAGCGATCAACCTGGAGGCGACAGGATCGATCTTGGATCAGAGATCGAGATTCTTCGCCAGTCACTTGTATCCGAAGATATCCAACGATTTAGATTGATCTGTGTCGACGCAGCTCTCGCGCTAGGAAATGCGATGCGCGCAATTTCACCCGATGATCGAGAAATCGATGTGGCTGGGAAGATTACAAACGCGCTATGGCAATCTGATTTAGAGATCGCTTTCCTTGGGGTAGCTGGTGAACGCCGCGCTCCACTCATGCGCCACCCACTTCCAACCATCGATCTAATTGGCAATCGTGTTGTTGCCTCCATCTGTGCAAAGCGCAAAGGGTTGATTGCCTCCATTACTCGTATCATTAATTTCGGCCCGATTGGATCTGGTCTGGGCGAGTATGAATCACTTTTGCAGGTTGAAGCGGCGATGCTTGATGCAACAGTGGTCGGTGCCCCGTTCGCTGATCCCGTTAAAGCGGCAACTCTTACCTACGGTGCACATGGTTTTGATGAGCTTGAGTGGCATAAGCACCATCAGGGTGGGCCGACCGGGTACCTTCCTCGGGACTGGCCAGCCAATCTGGGCAGCAACCGCCAGATTGCCCTTCATCAACCAATCGCATGGAATCCCACCGGCAAGGGTTGGAAGGTTGAGGACACCCTCATTACTTCAGCCAATGGAATTGAAATTTTGACGATAGATCCATCCTGGCCAACCATGGTGGTAGATGGTAGGTCTCGCCCAGGAATTCTTCAGCGTTAATCCTCAGATTGCCTTCCTTCAACCCTTTATAACGGGCTGATAAACATTTGGCGTGCCTCTTGACCAAGGGGCAGTGAGATGACACTCTCATCCCTCAAGAGGTCAGACCACTGGGGGTTACATGGCAAAGGTAGTAATGGTTGCGCTTGCGCGACCTACCTTCGATCTAGGGTGCGCTCAGGCTAATTTTGATTCTGCGAAAGCGCTCCTTCAAGAACTCGGTGCAGAAGTGGTCGGACCAGCAGAACTGGTGATGACTCCTGAAGATGTAGCAGGAGCTGCCATTCCAGCCGGAGATCTCTACATACTCTTCATGGCTTCATTCTCTGATGCATCTCCTGCTGTTGAATTGCTTGGCAAAGTTCCAGGGCCAGTTCTTCTATGGTCAATGCGCGAACCTGGTGAAGTTGGAGAACGTCTCAAGCTCAACTCAATGTGTGGTGCAAACCTTGCTGCACATGCGCTGATGAGTGCAGGTCAAACCTTTAGGCACTTACATGGCAATGCAGATGAGGTTCAGGTCCGTACCAAACTTGAGCAAGCGCTCGCTGGCAATCTGCCTGCTGCTTCAACACCGACTCCTACCTCTGGCCCGCTCGCAGATATCGCAGAGACTAAAGCAGCCCTCGCACATCTTTCAGGTAAGCGAATCGGCACTATAGGTGAAGCTCCCAATGGCTTCACTCCATGCACCTTTGATGGGCCAAAGCTCAAAGAATTATTTGGTTTGAATATCTTGCCGCTCACCATGGTGGATGCATTCGCAAAAATTGCAGAGGTTCCATCGGCACGTGCGCAAGCGGCTCATAATGCAGCAGCGGCAGCACAACCAACGCTTACTGCGGTGAATACAGTAGAGGCAATCAAAGTTGCTGGTGTTGAAGTTGCTCTCGATGATTGGCAGGAGAAAGACCATCTCGATGCAATTGCGGTTCGTTGCTGGCCGGAATTCCCCACTGATTTAGGGGCTTGTGTCTGCTCAGCACTTGGTCGACTCGCAGATCGAGGCACTGTGACAACATGTGAACGCGACGTTATGGGTGCCGTAACCATGTTGATGTGTGAAGCGCTTGGTTCTGATGAAAATTACCTCGTCGATATCGTAGATCTCCAAGAGAGCGAAGGAATTATTCGTCTCTGGCACTGTGGTTCTGCTGCCACAAAACTTGCGGCCGATCCGCAAGAAGCCACCCAATCCATCCACTGCAATCGCAAGTTGGGTGTAGCAGGTAACTTTCCGCTCAAGACCGGACCAGTAACGCTGTTCCGTATTGATCGGGATGTAGATCCGAGCAACGGCACGGGTCTGCGCATGGTTGTGAGTAGAGGGGAATCAATCCCAGCTCCCAACCACTTCCAAGGCAACACGGCAACAGTTAAGACAGATGTCGACGCTGCTGCACTGGTGAATGGAATAGTCACTGGCGGATATCCGCATCATCTCGTGATCTCATGGGTCGATGTGCGACCTGGTTTACGTCAGTTGGCGCAATTGCTTGGGATACCCCTCACAGAATGGTAAACAACATCAAACCCTCGAAAGAAGGAAACCTCCTCATGAAAAAAGGAATGCAAAGAAGCACTTTCCGTATGGGAGCAATCGTTGTTGCAGCGTTTGGACTTGCAACAGCATCACTCACAGCCGTAAGTGCGGATACGACTCCAACTTTTGGTGCTAAGTGCGCCACTGCCGGAGTAAGCACTGGTACTTCATCTACATCACTCATCTGCACAGCAGATGCCAACGGCGCCCTCAAATGGGCAAGAGTTCGTTTATCTTCAGGTAACGGAGTTCCAGTCCCAGCTCTTCATATCACTGGCGGCGGGTCTATCGAATTCCATCACTGGCGTGCGGAAGATAAAGTCGTTCTCCAAGGCATCATTGATCAGTTCCAAGCTGCAAACCCCGGTGTAAAGATCACACAAGTTATTGAGAGCTCAAACGACTATACCAACCTCGCATACTCACAGATCTCTGCAAACCCAAAGGCTGCAGTCTTCGTAACAAGTCGTGGCGGTCAGTTCGATCAGTTCTATAAAGGTGGGTTGCTGAAGGATATTTCTAACCAGCGTTATGTCCGCCAGAATGTTATTGCTAGCGCATTAACACCTGGAATGGTCGGAGGCTCTGTTTACGGTGTCCCATACCAATCCCTCTTCAACGACCCGATCTACAACGTCAGCATGTTCAAGTCCCACGGTTGGACTGTTCCAACTAACTGGACTGGGCTGCTTTCATTCTGCAAAACTGTTAAAGCAGCGGGAATAATCCCATTCGCTTGGCCAGCAGCTACTCGCGGAAACGCCGGTCAGATTTTGAATTCATTCCTCATGAACTCTGCTCCTGATCTCGCCACGCTTACTGCTCGTGTCCAAGCAATTGACACTGGTAAAGCTGATGTCACACAGCAATGGTTTGTAGATATTGCCACTAAGTACAAGCAAATGAACGATGCTGGCTGCTTCCCTGCAAATGTTGCTGGATATAACGACACTGTCGCTCCAGCAGACTTCGCAGCAGGCAAGGCCGCGGTTTACCCAACAGGTACCTTCGGTATGAGCACCGTTACTGGCTTAAACCCAGCCATGAAGGGCAATATGAAGACCTTCGGCATGATCACCGTTGATACCAAGCCACTCTATGAAGGTATTACAAATAACACCTTTATCTTGAGTGTTAATGCAAAGTCATCACCTCACGATCAGGCTATTGCTAATGCATTCATCTCGTATCTCTGCACAGCGCAAGCTGCTCAGGCATATGCGGTTGGCACTTCACAGCATGTATCGATCATCAACGTTGATTACTCAGCGAATATCGATCTCTTGAACACTTCGGATATCATGGGTAAGAAGCTCCTTCTTGCACCACGATTCTTGTTCAATAACGTCACAACCGTACGTAACCCAGTCGAAGACGCACTGATTGCAATCGGCAGCGGTGCGGACATCACAAGTACGTTGGAGGCAACTGCTAAGACCATCAAGTCGAACCTTGGTGCGTAATTAGCAATTCAGTCATAACCCAGAACGGCCCTGCCTCACTAGGCGGGGCCGTTACTGGCTCACCAAAAAGGCGGAAAAAGTCAGAATCACGGATCCTGATTGCAATGGCTGCCCCAGCCATGTTGATCTATGGCTTCCTTTATCTTTATCCGGCGGTTTCAAATCTGCTCTACTCGACCCAGCGCTGGGACGGCGTCACAAAAGCACAATTTGTTGGTCTCCATAACTTTAAATATCTGATTGCTAACGACATCACTTTCCACAAGATTGTCGGGAATAACATCCGATTCTCATTCATTGTGGTTATTTTACAAACTTTCTTCTCTTTGATGTTTGCGATCTTTCTTGTCAAGAACACAAAGTCAAATATCTTTCTCCGTACGGTCTTCTTCTTCCCAACAATTCTCTCATCGGTATCTGTTGGCCTAATTTGGTCGTTTCTTTACAACCCAAACTTTGGCTTCATAAACGCCACATTAAAGTCCGTGGGCTTTAACTCATTAGCTATCAACTGGCTCAACGATAGTCGCTACTCACTTTATTCCATTGCGATCGCACAAATTTGGTTCCACACCGGTCAAATGATCGTTATCTACCTTGCTGGCCTACAACAGATCCCACAAGAGCTTTATGAATCTGCTGAAGTAGATGGCGCTAGCCGATGGCATCAATTTAAATATGTGACCTGGCCCATGGCACTTCCAACGACTGCTGTCGTTGTCGCCTATACAACAATCCAGACCTTTAGAGCCTTCGATTTGGTCTACTCAATGACACAGGGCGGGCCTATGAACTCATCTGATCTGATAGTCACCAATATTTATAACATGGCCTTTGGCGCCTATAAGTTCGGCTATGCATCTGCCGAGTCCATAATTCTCATTATCTTTGTGCTTGCTATTACCTGGATTCAACGTCGAACTCTTCGAGTCAAGAATGGAGATAGATGATGTTCTATAACCTTTCTCGAAAAGTTCTCCTCACAGTTTTTGCTCTCTTAGTAATTGTTCCGAGCTCGATCGTAGTTCTAGGAACCTTCAAGCAAGACTTTGAGATCTATACCAAGCCACTTGCACTACCTAAACATTGGTCCTTCTCGAATTTCACTCGCTTGATTCACGAAGGTAATGTGCTCACACCCTTCAAAAATAGCGTGATTGTAACCTCTTTTTCTGTCTTTCTCACTTTGGCCATTGCAAGTATGTGCGCCTTTGCCATCTCGCGGATGATCACAGTGACTGGAAGAGTCCTCTTCTTTCTCTTCGCACTCGGTCTAGCTATACCAGGTCAAGTCAATATCATTCCGATCTACCTTCTCTTCGTAAAATTACATCTGACTAATTCGCTTTACGGCCTGATTTTGGTCAATATTGCTGTGACGCTTCCAATCTCTATCTTCATTCTCACTACCTTCTTCCGTGATCTTCCTCGGGAGATGGTTGAAG
Organism: Candidatus Nanopelagicaceae bacterium; assembly: GCA_036742235.1. GTDB lineage: Bacteria > Actinomycetota > Actinomycetes > Nanopelagicales > Nanopelagicaceae > PALSA-747. The sequence goes on from DAINQZ010000014.1 coordinate 10,881, forward strand.
CTTCCAGTATTGATGGAGCGGGTATGTGGAGAACATATCGTTCGATTGCGCTCCCGCTCTCAAAGCCGGCAATGGGTGCGACTGGAATCTTCCTCTTTGTTATTTGTTGGAACGATCTCCTCTATCCGTTAATGCTTATTACGCAATCAGATAAGAAGACTCTGCCTCTCACTCTCATTGATTTCCGTGGTGAGTATGCAACTAGTTACAGTATGCTCTTCACAGCGATTATGGTCGCCTCTATTCCTATGGTTCTGATGTACCTCTTTATGCAAAAATCATTCGTCGCAGGACTAACCGCTGGCGCTGTGAAGGGCTAAGTAATGTCGTTACATTCCGTCTCCTCGGAGAGCAGAGCATCGCGGATCGCGGGCCAGGTGATCGAGATGATCAATTCTCAAAAGCTCGCTCCAGGAACTGCGCTCCCACCCGAGCGTCAACTCGCTGACCTGTTGGATGTGAGCCGCCCAAGTCTTCGCGAGGCGCTCCACATTCTCCAGGCCCAAGGACTTGTTGCCATCAAGCATGGACAAGGCACATTTGTCTCTGAGCCAGTCCTCGCACAAGAGTTACGAGCAGCTACTATCGCAAAGACTCATGATCTCAATGAATTATTCGATGCCCGTGAAGCACTTGAGGTTCCCTCATCTCGGTGGGCGTCAGAGCGTGCCAACAAGGAAGATATCCGCACGTTGCGCGCCACTCTCAATCAGATGGCGCAAATAACCTCGGGTGAAAAGGTTGATTTTGAACTACTTCAGACACTTGACGCAAAGTTCCACCTCACAATCGTAGGGATCGCTGGAAACCGCTTCATTAATCAGACGCTTGGTGTGCTGCAGGATGTAATGAGAATGTCAATGGAGACAACTCTTAGATTGCCGGGTCGCCTTGAGGTTTCTCGAACCGAACATGAAGCAATATTGAAGGCGATCGAGGAGCGTGAAGGCGATCTTGCGGCCTCACTCACTCGGGCTCATATCACCGGTGCGCGCCAGACTGCGATAGCCGATGCGAAGCAGAAATCTCGCAAGTGACCATTCAAGTTCTGTGTTGTGGTGTCATAACAGTTGACACAATCGCTCTCGTTGATAAATACCCAACTGAAGATGAACGAGTAATCGCTCAGGAGATAATCCGTGCAGGTGGCGGACCTGCAGCAGTTGCAGCAGTTGCGTTATCACGACTTGGCATTTCAAGCGCTATCGCAGGCACCATCGGAAATGATTCTGATGGTGATTATGTTCTTGATCTCTTTAAGCATGAGGGCGTCAATACTGATGGAATCACTCGCACTGAGACTGCAACAGCAGGATCGGTAATCGTTGCATCCCGCGAGCGGAGTGCTCGAGCAATCAGTACTCGTCAGCCGATCCATCAGGCACCATTAAATGACCGCGCCAAAACCATCGCTGCAGAATCAACATGGGTTCACGTTGATCATGTAGGGATTAAACAACTACAAGGCGCTGGAGTAGTTCGCGGAAACGGTCCCTTGATCTCCTTCGATGCCGGGTATGGAGTAGAGGATTTTGATGTTTCAACAGTCGATCTCTTTGCGCCGAACGATAAATCACTCATGAGCCGCCATCCTGGCAAAAGCTTTGAAGCAGCTCTCAAGGACGATGCCGAGAAGGCAAACTCAATCGTTGTCGCTACGCAAGGAAGTGTCGGAAGTTCTGGATTTTCATCTGACTCCGGCTTTGTGAGCTCCCCCGGTTTTAAGACCGAGATCGTGAGCACCCTGGGCGCAGGAGATGTCTTCCATGGCGCCTTGCTTGCTCAATTTATACAAGGTTTTGCCCTACAGGAGGCGATCCGCAGAGCCAATGCGGTTGCAGCACTCTCTTGTCGAGGGCTTGACGGTCAATCTGCAATACCCACAACGTCCGAGCTCAATACCTTCTTATCTGGAGTGAAATGAAAAGAGACCTATCCCGCTTAGCCAGACCATCAGGTGCCCTTGCAATGGTCGCAGTCGACCAGCGTGAAGCACTTCGTGGAATGTTCGCCAAGCATCAGAGCACTCCAGTCCCTGATTCACAACTCACGCAGTTTAAAGTTGATGTGGCGCGAGAATTATCCCCATACGGTTCTGGATTGCTTGTAGATCAAGAATTTGGATTAGATGCGATTGTTAATGCCGAAGCCATGGATTCCAAGTGTGGCCTCATTGCAGCCGCAGATCTTCTAATTGGTCCCGCCGGTGGCGCAGCCACAGATACTGCAGTCGACCAATCGGTTGATCCACATCGTATGAAATCAATCGGCGCGGCGGGGCTCAAGTTCTTAGTCTTATGGCGTAATGATGAATCTCCGGAGTCGCGAATGAAGTTAGTTAATGAATTCAATGCTCTCTGTGATGCAGTCGATCTCCCTTCCATTATTGAAGTGATCGTAAAGGCACCGAATGACTCATCGAAGAGTTGGGATCGCGAGACTGAATTAATCACGGCCGCCCGAGAAGCTCGCTCATGGGGAGCAGATCTTTATAAGGCTGAAGTGCCGTTCCACGGAGAGGGAGATCTTGCAGCCATCACCCGCGCATCAGCTGCGATCAGTGAAGCAATTGAAGGTCCTTGGGTAGTTCTTTCGAATGGTGTGAAGGCTGAGTTCTTTGCAGATGCAGTAATGGCTTGTGCACAAGGTGGAGCGAGCGGATTCTTAGCAGGCCGTGCAGTTTGGGCAGATATTGTCGGAGCGCCAGATATCAATAAGGCCCTTCGTGAAGTCTCAGTTCCTCGTCTCGAAAAACTCGGTGAGATCGTTGATAAATATGCCAGGCCATTCCGTCAGGCTTATTAAAGGATAGGTTCTCTAACCTAATATCTCTGAAAGCAGTACCGGACGGCCTTCTGCGATGCTCTTGTGGGCAGCAAGGCCCGTAGCAACGCTTGTTACTCCATCGGCCAACGTTACTTCGGCTGGAGATCCCTCAAGGATCGCTTTGTGGAATTTCACGTGCTCGATATATGAGGCGCCATAGTGAGCACCGAGATACTTTGCGCCGTGATCAAAGACGATTCGCTCTTGGCTTCCGCCCTTTCCACCTGCAAACCACTGAGATGCATCGCCCCACTCAGAACGCTTGCTATATCGAACATTATGAGATGGTAAGAAAGATTCGAGTTTTCCTTGATCTCCAACAACGGTAAAGATCTCCTTGTCGTACGAACCCTCACCAAACATACAAAGATCTAGCATTGCTCGTTTTCCAGATGCATATTCAAGAATCACGAAGGCGCTATCCAACATATCTGCTGGTTTGCCATCGTAAACCTCATCGAGGAAGTTAACGCTCTGGCCTCCTGTTGCATAGACCTTCGTCGCATGCTCTCCAAGGACGAGATCCATCAAATTAAAGTAATGGCAGCACTTTTCAACCAGTGTTCCACCAGTCCGTGCTGTGAACCGATTCCAGTTATCGACCTTTGGATAAAAAGGTTCGCGGTGCTCGCGGATGGAAACATGATGAACTGTTCCTACCTCACCGGCCTTTGCGCGTTGGACCACTTCATTGATAGGCGGCATGAAGCGATATTCCAGCCCCATCCACGTCAGGGCTTTACGGCTATTCCCTAACTCAAGGATCTCCTTGCAATCTTCTATGGTTGTTGCAAGTGGCTTCTCAACAAATACCGCTAGATCGGTTCGAAGCACGTCACGAAGTACATCGATGTGGGTGTCATTTGGGCTTGCGATGATGACAGCATCGACCAACCCTGAGCTAAGGAGCGCGTTGTGGTCAGTGAAGACCTTGGCATCAGGGACCAAGACCAGAGCGGCCTGTTGAGAAGGCACATGAGGGTCTGAGATAGCCGTAACGGTCACTCCATCCATCACCTTTAAGTTCTGAATGTGCTCGCGCCCCATGCTGCCGGCGCCAATAATCCCGTACCTGAGTAACATGCCCATAGGCAACAGGTTAGACCACATGCTCCAAAAAGGGTAGACATTTGGCTTTATTCACGCTTAGATTACTTCCAAGAGGTCAGACCACTACCGATTTCAAGCAAAGAGAGGCGTGTGTAGCTATGGCAATAACACCACCGCAGTTCCTGCTCCATCACGATGGTGACAACGTCGCCGTTGCGATGATGGATCTGGAGCCCGGCACCCTTCAAGGGCGTTCAGTAAAAGAGGGGACAGAGAGCACAGCGGTGCTTAATCATGCGATCCCACTCGGACATAAATTTGCTCTCACAGATCTTGCTGAGGGCGACGCAATCATTAAGTACGGCATCAAAGTCGGACTTGCATCAGCTGCCATTAAAAAGGGCGATTACATTCACACACACAACATGAGGAGTTATCGATGGGAAGCAAGCCGCGCTTAATGGGATATCGCCGTGAAAACGGCACTATGGGTATCCGCAATCACGTCATTATCTTGCCACTTGATGACCTCTCAAATGCAGCCGCTGAAGCTGTAGCGAAAGTTATCCCTGGCACTCTCGCACTACCGCACGCTTTTGGTCGCCTTCAATTCGGTGACGATCTACAACTTACCTTCGACACTCTCATCGGAACTGGCATGAATGCCAATGTAGCCGCAGTTGTTGTCATTGGTATCGAACCAAAGTGGACCCAACGCGTTGCAGATGGCATTGCAAAGACTGGTAAGCCAGTCGCAGCCTTCTCTATCGAAGGTAAGGGTGATCTTCAGGTAATCCAAGAAGCTAGTCGCGTCGCTGCAATGTTCCTTCAGGATGCATCAGGTTTAGTTCGCGAAGAGGCGGAAATTGGCGACATGATCATGTCGATCAAGTGTGGTGAATCAGATACAACATCTGGTCTTGGTTCCTGCCCGACTACCTCGCAGGCAGTGGATCGCTGGGTTGAAGCTGGTGGAACTGTCTTCTTTGGTGAAACCTCAGAACTCACTGGCGGAGAACACCTCATTGCTGACCGTTGTATTGATGATGCTTGTCGTAACTTGTTCCAAGAGACTTATGACAACTACATCAAGGTCATTGAGTCAACTGGCGCAAACCTTCTTGGATCTCAGCCAACACAAGGCAATATAGCTGGTGGCCTAACAACCATCGAAGAGAAGGCCCTTGGAAATATCGCAAAGACCGGCTCGGTCCCAGTTGTTGGCGTACTTAAGCCAGCACAGGCTCCAGATCCAAAGAAGAAGGGTCTCTACTTCATGGACTCATCTTCCGCTGCAGCAGAGTGCGTCACACTCATGGCTGCTGGTGGGGCAGTCATTCACTTGTTCCCTACCGGACAAGGCAACGTCATTGGAAACCCAATCATTCCTGTTCTCAAATTGACTGCAAATATCAAGACTGCAAAGTCAATGACAGAGCACATGGATCTTGATGTCTCAGGTCTACTTCGTTACGAATATGACTTAACCAAGGCTGGCGACATGATGATGGATGTCATCTATAAGACTGTAAATGGTCGTCTCTGTACTGCTGAAGTCATGGGTCACCGTGAATTCACCTTTACCAAGCTCTACATCAGCGCATAAGAATCACATGATTCTGATTTCTGAAGATGTGTGGGGTCTTGCCTTTGCAGAACTTGCTATCAAGCAACCCGTAAAGCAGGATCCCGATCTTTGGAAGAACGTTGACCAATTAAAAGTTGAGCTCGCGACCGCCACTGCTCTCGTCGTCCGAAATAGAACGCAAGTAACCGCTGATTTACTTGATGCAGCGCCACATCTAAAAGTTATCGCTCGCGCTGGCGTCGGTCTCGATAACATCGATATAAAAGCAGCTGATGCTCGTGGAATCGTCGTTGTAGCTGGTCTTGGTGCAAACGCTACGAGCGTTGGAGAATTAACAGTAGGACTTGCACTCTCACTTATGAGAAATATTTCGCTCTCTGCGCAGGAGACTCGGGCTGGGGCATGGAATCGCACACCAGGTCTTGAGCTCACGGGTCGTACCTGGGGTCTACTCGGTTGCGGCGCTACTGCAATCGCGACAGCTCGATTGCTCCAAGGTTTTGCCATGAAATTTATTGCCTACGATCCCTTCGTCAAAAGTGATGACCCACGAATTCAAGGGCTGAACATAACTTTGGGGACTCTTGATGAGGTGATCTCGAACTCCGAGATTATTAGTATCCATATGCCGTCAACGCCTGAAACTAATGGCTTGGTGAATGCAGACCGTTTCGCCACAATGCGTGATGGGGTCTTCATCATCAATGTAGGCCGCGGCGAGGTTATTAATGAGCTTGATCTGATTTCCGCGCTCAAAACCGGAAAGGTCGCTGCCGCTGGGCTTGATGTCCGTGCCACCGAGCCACCAGTTATAGGCGAGCTTGAAACCCTTCCGAACGTCCTTTTAACACCACACATAGCTGGCATCACAAAAGAGAGCCAGGCAAAGATCAACTCGATTTTGACCTCGAATATTGAACTCGTGCTCGCTTCTCAGCCAGCTACCCATGCCGTCGGCGCTCATAAAGAGGCAACTCGATAATGGCGAAGGTCAACCTAGGTTCAGAATTATCTCGAGCAACTTCGCTCTTAATTCGCGCGGGGCTTGAACCAAACCATGCGGAAACTAGTGCGAAGGCAATCATCGCAAGTGATCGCTGGGGTATCGGCAGTCATGGCTTAATGCGTCTCCCCTTCTATCTCGAACGTTTATCAGCTGGCGGAATAAATCCACAAGCGACTCTTACGACGGTTACTGATATGCCAAGTCTTGTCGTGAAGAATGGTGCGAATGGACTGGGGCATTGGCAGTTGCAGGCTGCAGCGGAATTAGCTGGCGATCGGGCGCTTATTAACGGAATCGCCGCAGTTGGTGTTGGAGCATCTTCACACTGTGGTGCTCTTGGAATTTATACCGCTTCAATCACCCGCAAGGGTCTCGTTGGAATTATCTTTAGTAATGGCCCAGCAGTAATGCCGCCATGGGGTGGAAAGAAATCAGTTCTATCAACTTCGCCCATTGCCGCTGGAATTCCTACAACCCCACCAACAATTATTGATATGGCCACATCCGCCGTAGCTCGTGGAAAGATTGCTGCAAAAGCGCAGGCAAACGAGCCACTAGAACCCGGTTGGGCCTTCTCTGCCGACGGTGAACCAACAACTGATGCAAAGATTGCTCTTACTGGGATGCTTGCACCGCTGGGTGGAGCAAAGGGTTACGCCCTTGCAGTCCTCGTGGAATCACTCACCGGGGCGCTCATTGGACCGACATTGGCCGCGAATATGCCAGATATGTTTGTATTAGATGATGCCGCCAAGCCTCAAGGAATTTCTCATTTCGTGATAGCAATCGACGCCAAGAAACTTACTGTTGATGGCTCGCACGATCGATTAGATTCCTTCGTTGGGTCGGTTCATGATGCCGGCGGCCGTATGCCTGGTGCCAACCGTGTTGACCCAGAAAACCTAAATCAGAGCGATGAAATAACTGTCGCAGATACTGTTCTTGCCCAATTGGCTGATTGGGATGCGAAACTAAGTTCATGAAAAAGCTCCCGGGCTTGTCTCTCATTGCAGCTTTGGTGGCGATCGCATTTGGAATAAGCCAGTGGCAATCTGCAATCAGTCCTTTGGCTCTCTCAGTTGCCTTTGGATTTCTTCTTGCAAATCTTTGGAAGTGGCCGACCTGGGCTAAAGAGGGAAGTACTTTCGCTGGCAAACGAATCTTGCGTTCAGGCGTTGTTCTGCTTGGTGCGCAAGTCTCTCTGACTGCATTGCGTGCCATCGGCATCAAAGGGTTTCTGGCAATCATCATCGTTGTTGTTCTCACTATCTTTGGAATTTTAGCTCTCTCTAGATTCTTTAAACTCAGCGAAGATTTAGGAATGCTGATTGCTTGCGGTTTCGCTATCTGCGGAGCTAGTGCGATTGCAGCGGTTCGTCCACAAACAAAGGCGACTGAAGAGGAGACCTCCTATGCAATAGGCCTAGTCTCACTCTGCGGCACACTCTCTATTTTTGTACTTCCAGTTATCGGCCATGCAATGCATCTCACGGATCGTGCATTTGGATCATGGGCGGGAGCTGCAGTACATGATGTTGGACAGGTTTTAGCTACAGCATCCGTCTTTGGTTCGGGTTCGGTTGCATCTGCCATTGTCTTCAAGCTTGCACGAGTCTGCCTACTTGCTCCGATCATTGTGATCCTTTCGCTTCGTAATCGAAAGTTATCTGGTGGGGTTTCGAAATCCGGAGCGAAAGTTCCGATCGTCCCTCTCTTTGTTCTTGGCTTCATACTCGTCGCTATTGCACATAACACTCTTCATCTTTCAGCAAGAATCAATGGTGACCTTGCCTTGACGAGTAAGATCCTTATTTCGGCTGGTCTCGTTGCACTCGGCTCTAATGTGAGATGGGCTGCAATCCGTAAGATCGGTCACAAGCCGCTAGTTATGGGTCTCTTCGCCTGGGCGATCGTCGCGGGCGTCTCACTTCTAGCGGTAAAGCTCACCGGCCTGTAATTTCTCCAAACCGCTTACGCACGGGATACTTTCCTTGTCAGGGTCTAGAAAATCTGTGCTGGAGGGAGAGCCAATGAAACGCCTCCTTCGCAGAACGATCAAGCTCTTCACCGATCGCCGCGCTTGGGTCCGCCAGATCGCTGTCGCTTCAGCCGCTTGTGGCACCGCCTGGTTCGTTGGCAATACGACTATTAATTCCGGTGGCGTTGTCGCTGCAATCGTCTGTGCGCTCTCGATCCGTATCTCCCTCTACAAATCAGTCCGCGAGGGCTTTGGCCAGATCGTAGGTACCGCAATCGGTGCCAGCGTCGCACTCGGCACAGTGGGCATCTTCCACTTGGGCTTCATTGCCGTCGCAACCACAGTCTTATTCTGTTCGATCGTCGCCCGCGCCTTGCATCTTGGTGAAGTCGCATCGGTCAACGTCCCGGTCACAGCACTCATTGTTATTGGCCCAGGAATCAGCGGTAACACCGCTCTACATAGATTGCTCTCGACTTTGGTCGGGGCAGGTGTAGCAATCGTCTTCTCGTACTTCTCGCACGCATCCACTCCAAAGGGACGTACCGAAGCCCAGATCGCAGCCCTTGGCGAAGATTGCGCCGCACTTCTCTCTGAGATGGCCGAAGGCGTTGTGACTGGATATGACGAAGTCACTTCAGGTCAGTGGCTAGCAAAGGGCCGTGTCCTGATTGAAGAGATTCCAAAGCTTCGCTCACAGGCACTTGAAGCAAAGCGCTATGCCAGATGGTCACCGCTGGAAGCCGAAGGCGATGCCGATGCGCTCTATATCTCTGGGGTCGCCATCGAACACACAATCGTGCAAGTCCGCACCATCGCCCGAGCACTCTTCGATGCTGCGGTATCAGGTGAGAACTTCATGTCTGGCTATGGCGAATTAGCCCAGGCTCTTCTTGATACCGGCGCAGCCATCCTCACAAAAATTGAATATATCGAGCTACATAGCAATATCAACCAAATAGATAACGTCGCTCATGACTTACGGCGTGGTAGTCGCCTACTCGCCGAGCACCTCTTCGAGTTAGCAGGAACTGTCAACCAAGATCAGTTGGTCCGTGCCGTCTCGATCGTCGGCAATATGGAACGTATTGCTGACTCATTAGATGAGAGCAGTCCAGCACTTAAGGATGTTAAGACTCCTGGTGAACCAGCCCACATGCAGGTTCTTGAAGTGAATCCGATTCAGCAAGGAAAGCGCTGGCGCAACAAGGTAATCCGCTTCTTTAAGGTGCTGACTGGGCGAGAATAAAGTGGGCCCAGACGGGCTCGAACCGTCGACCCACGGATTAAAAGTCCGTTGCTCTACCGACTGAGCTATAGGCCCCACGAGCGTTTTCACGCTCAGTGGGAGAGTCTATATGAC